>NZ_QUIX01000003.1:226533-229594 GCF_003480365.1 Butyricicoccus sp. AM32-19
AGGTGTTGCTCAAAATCATTTTTCACAGGCAGGACACGCAGGAATTATTGAAAAAACTGCTGGAACGGAAGAAGCCAGAAACCCCTTAGTTTACTAAGGGCGCAATTATACACCACCCAGAGGTTGGTGCATTGCGTTCTCCGAAGGCTCCTCGCCGGAGGGCTGTGATTTTACGCAGACATGATCTGCTCCAAATCATACAGGGGACGCTACGCTTCCCCTGCGCTGGCTACCACCAGCTGCCCTTTTGTGGACTTGCCATCTGGGGACACCTTGCGTTGCAAGCTGTTCCCAGCCGACAAGTTTGAAGTTATAAGTGGATTTTTGCGAAGCTGTATGATACTATTATTTTATAACGCTTTGAAAATTCGTGGATTACTTAACAAATTAGAAGGAGGTATTTTATATGTTTAAAAAAGCTTTTTGGGTTCCTTATGAGGATAGTGCCAATTACCCAACTCTTGCAAAAACTATGGAAGCAATTTCAAAGTATTGTGAAGAAAATGGTAAGTCTTATACATTTATTAACGATGACGAAGTGGAGATAAATGGAAAAAGATATGAAATATATAGGGGCTACGAAAATGGTAGTAGGGGAAATTACGGCATAAAATGTAAAGAAAAATAAATCCAGTTTGTTATTCTACACACATTGGGTCAACTTGTCCCGAACTTTCACAACTAAATACCCGCCGCTTACACAGCGGCACACCGAGCAGGAAATCTGAAAAAGGTCTCCTGCTTTTTTTCTGCCCAAAATGAGGTGGTAAAACGCCACCCCATCCACCAAGCATAGAAAGGAGGGATACGAAATGCCCTGTCCACACAACGAAATCTCGATTGTTCAGCGCAGCCAACAGCAGTCTGCGGTTGCCGCCGCTGCCTACCAGAGCGGCGAAAAGCTGTTCTGTGAATACGACCAAGAAGTGAAGCACTACCCAGAAAAGCGAGGTATCGTCCACAATGAAATCCTGCTCCCGGCAAATGCCCCGCCGGAGTATGCAGACCGCAATACTTTATGGAACGCCGCCGAAGCTGTGGAGAAACAATGGAACTCCCAGCTTGCAAGGCGGTGGGTGCTTACCATTCCCAGAGAGATACCGCCCGACCAGTACGCTGTCCTTGTCCGGGAGTTCTGCCAGCAACAGTTTGTTTCCAAAGGCATGATTGCTGACTTTGCCATCCATGACCCCCACCCGCCGGGACACAATCCTCACGCCCATGTCCTGCTCACTATGAGGGCAATGGACGAACATGGGAAATGGCTTTCCAAGAGCCGCAAGGTTTATGACCTTGACGAGAACGGGGAACGGATAAAGCTGCCATCCGGCAGGTGGAAAAGCCACAAGGAGGATACGGTGGACTGGAACGACCAGAAGTATTGTGAAATCTGGCGGCATGAATGGGAGGTCATCCAGAACCGCTATCTGGAAGCCAATGATCGCCCGGAGCGTGTGGACTTGCGTTCCTATGCCAGACAGGGGCTTGATATTATCCCTACTGTCCATGAGGGTGCTGCTGTCCGGCAGATGGAAAAGCGAGGTATCCAGACGAATATCGGCAACCTGAACCGGGAAATCAGAGCCGCCAACCGCCTGATGAAGTCCATCCGGCAGCTTATCCAAAACCTCAAAGGCTGGATTACCGAGCTGGGAGAAAAACGGAAAGAACTGCTTGCACAAAAGGCGGCGGAGGAAGCAACACTTCTTCCCAATCTGCTGATGAAGTATATGGAGATACGAAAGGAAGAACGGAAGGACTGGACAAGGGCTGGACAGAACCGGGGGACTTCACAGGACTTAAAGGCAGTTAGCGAAGCCCTGTCCTATCTCCGGCAAAAGGGGCTTTCCACTGTGGAGGACTTAGAAGCATTTCTGGAATCTTCCGGGAAATCAGCCGCAGATTACCGCAATCAGATGAAGCCAAAGGAAGCCCGCAGCAAAGTGATTGACGGGATTCTTGCCAGCCGGACAGACTGCAAAGAATGTAAGGCTGTCTATGAGAAGTACCAGAAGATATTTTTTAAGAAAACAAAGGAAAAATTCAAACAGGAACACCCGGAGGTTGCCCGGTATGCGAAAGCCACCGCCTACCTTGCCAAGCACCCGGACGATAAGGACAGCACCCAAAAGGAACTGCAAGAGGAGCAGGAAACGCTTCTGGAAGAAATCGCAGAACTGAAAGTACCGCTGACCGAGGTACAGGAGGATTTGAAGAAGCTGCGGGACATCCGCTACTGGGTACGGAAAGCCACCCCCGGCACAGAGGAAAGCAAAGAGCTGCCCAAGAAACAGCCTATCAAAGAAGTCTTGCAGGATAAGACTGACGAGAAAAAAGCACAAAGAACCGCCCCGGCGCAGACGAAACACAGACAACAGGATATGGAACTTTAACAGGCACTTGCCATTTTCAAGCAGAGAATGTCAGGTGCTTTTCTTATTTTCAAGGAGGGATAGATTTGAATGTATTTGAAGCTGTGAAGCAGTCCGTCACAACAAGACAGGCTGCGGAGCATTATGGAATCCATGTAGGTCGGAACGGGATGGCTTGCTGCCCGTTCCATAACGATAAAACCCCAAGCATGAAGCTGGATCGGCGTTACCACTGCTTCGGCTGCGGTGCGGATGGGGATGTGATTGATTTTGCCGCCGCCCTGTATGGGCTGGGAAAGAAAGAAGCCGCCGTACAGCTGGCACAGGACTTCGGGCTTTCCTATGAGGACTGGAAACCGCCGGGGAAGGTAAAAAAGCCCAAGCCCCGGCAGAAATCCCAGGAGGAACAGTTTCAGGAAGCAAAGAGCCGCTGCTTCCGTATTCTTGCCGATTATCTTCACTTGCTTCGGGCATGGAGAAAGGATTATGCCCCGCACTCCCCGGAGGAAGCCTTACATCCACGGTTTGTGGAAGCCTTACAGAAGCAAGACCAAGTGGAATATCTGCTGGATGTGCTGCTCTTTGGGGAGACAGAGGAAAAAGCAGCTTTGATTACGGACTACGGAAAGGATGTGATACAGCTTGAAAAGCGAATGGCAGAGCTTGCAGCCGCAGACGCAGCAAGAACT
>NZ_QUIX01000030.1:0-792 GCF_003480365.1 Butyricicoccus sp. AM32-19
ACGGTCCGTATCAGATCGCCAGCAAGCTGAAAGAAGAAAAAGTCCTCATTCCGTCCGCTTACCTTGCCCGGCACGGCGAGGGCGTGAACAAAAACAAGACTTTCAAAGATGTGTACGGTTGGGGTTCTTCCACCATCTGCAACATTCTTGAAAAGCGTGAGTATCTGGGACACACCATCAACTTCAAGACCCGAAAGCACTTCAAGGACAAGAAAAGCCATTATGTTCCGGAGGACGAATGGACAATTTTCGAGAATACCCATGATCCTATCATTGACCAGCAGACCTTTGACCTTGTGCAGAAAATCCGTGGGAATGTCAGACGCTACCCGGACGGCTGGGGCGAAGCAGCTCCCCTCACGGGCTTGCTCTATTGTGCCGATTGCGGCGGCAAGATGTATGTCCACCGCACCAATAACGGCAAGCGCATTTCTCAATACACCTGCTCACAGTACACCAAAGTTCCTTGCGGAACGCTCTGCAAGACCCAGCACCGTATCAATGAAGATGTGGTACTGTCCCTTGTCTCTGAAATGCTGAAAGCCATTGCCGAGTATGCGAAGCATGACAGAGCCGAGTTTGTCCGTGTGGTGCAGGAAGCGCAGTCCAGCCAGCAGACCACAGAGGTCAGGAAACAGCGGACACGCCTTGCCACAGCAAAGCAGAGAGTTTCCGAGCTGGAAGTCCTGCTCTGCAAAATCTATGAGGATAACATTTTAGGCAAGCTGTCCGACAGCAGATACGCCACTCTGGACGCTCAATACGAAAAGGAACAGACCGAGCTTACCGCTG
>NZ_QUIX01000030.1:802-8167 GCF_003480365.1 Butyricicoccus sp. AM32-19
CGAGTATGCGAAGCATGACAGAGCCGAGTTTGTCCGTGTGGTGCAGGAAGCGCAGTCCAGCCAGCAGACCACAGAGGTCAGGAAACAGCGGACACGCCTTGCCACAGCAAAGCAGAGAGTTTCCGAGCTGGAAGTCCTGCTCTGCAAAATCTATGAGGATAACATTTTAGGCAAGCTGTCCGACAGCAGATACGCCACTCTGGACGCTCAATACGAAAAGGAACAGACCGAGCTTACCGCTGAAATCTCTGTTCTGGAAAAGGCAGTCAAGAGCTATGAGAAGCATGAAAAGGACGCTGACCGTTTTATCGCTCTGATTGACAAATATGAGAACTTCGACAAGCTGACCATTGCCATGCTCAACGAGTTTATCGAGAAAATCCTCGTGCATGAGCGTGACCGCAAAGGCAGTATACAGACCACACAGGAGGTCGAGATTTACTTCAATTTTGTCGGGCGATTTGTTCCCCCGGCGTTTGGAGAAGTTGAGCTGACCCCGGAAGAATTAGAGGAAATCCGCAAGCGTGAGGAACGCAAGGACAGGCTTCATCAGAACTACTTGAAGCGGAAAGCCAGCGGAGCGCAGAAGCGATACGAGGACAAAATCAAGAAGCGGAAAAAGGCGGAAATCGAAGCCAAGAAAGCCGCCATTCGTGCGGAGGACATTGCAAAGGGAGTGTTCGTCCCTGTCAGCAGTTTACCGCAGAGAGAGCCGATGAAAGGAGTACAAACAGCATGAATATCACTTACACACAGAACGGAGATTACCTTATCCCGAACATCGTTATCCGCAAGACCAAGCCCCTCGGACACTACGGCAGACTTCGCAAGGCGTATCTGGAAAATGCACCGTCCGATACTGTTCAATGAGCTGGTGTTATCAGATAAGCTTTTTGAGCATTGCGCCGAGATTGACGAAGCGGCACGAAACCGAATAGAGCTGATCGTGCGGTCACTGGCAGAGCAAAACGGAGTGACCGAACAGCTGAAAGCCGAAAATCAGATGGAGTGGGTACGGCAGATGAACGCTTGCAAGGCACAGGCAGAGGAAGTTGTGAAAGCGGAATTGATTTATGATTGAGCGAGGAAGTCCGGGCAGAAAACTGTTCGGACTTTTCTCATATCTCACAAAAGTTGAGGTAGAATTGTTCACAAGTTTTATGGTATAATTTGAACACGAAATTGAGCAACAAATTTATAAAGGAGAATATGGATGAAGCTGTTTTTATGTTCGCACTTTTCAAGTGTAGGAAGTTTGATAAAAGAAGAAATTGATAACAAGAAAGTCGCATTCATTCCCACGCCGTCTGCAAGCTGACGGACGTAGACCCGGACACGGGCTGCAAGGAATTTGAGATTGAAAAGGGACGCTTCTCTTTCCGGCTGACCGCCCCATACAGAGAGGAACGCCGCAGCGCGGCGAGCGAAGCGGCGAAAAACGAATAAAAGGGTTTTAGGGCTTCGTTGATTGTTGCGTTGGCACCCCCACCGCAATGGTAGTGCCCTTCTCGGAACTTTCCTCCACCCAAACGGAGCCGCCGTGGAGGTCGGCGATCTCCCATACCAGCGAGAGCCCCAGTCCCGCACCGCCGTACTCGCGGCTGCGGGACTTATCCACCCGGAAAAAGGGCTGGAAGATGCTCTGCTGATACTTCTCCGGAATGCCGCAGCCGGTATCGGAAACGCGAATCAGGAGTTTTTCCGTTTCCTGTGTGACACAGACCCGCACCGAGCCGCCCGGCCGGTTGTACTTGACAGCATTCTCCGTCAGGTTGAAGATCAGCCGGTAGATCAGTGCATCGCTGCCGGTCATAATGCCGTCGCCCTCCGCCGTCAGCGTGACGCCGAGCTTATCTGAGAGCGGCGCAAGATCTGTGAAGATCTCCTCAATCATGGGAGCGAGCTGGATCCGCTCGTTCCGCGCCACCTGCCGCAGATTGCTCATCTCCAGCAGTGTCCTGGTCAGCTGTATCAGCCGTTCCGTCTGCTCACGCAAAAGCGTGAGGAACTCCGCCGTCTCCGGTCGCACATCAGGATGCTCCGCGGAAAACAGCTCCAACTGCGCCTGCATTAGTGCCAGTGGCGTGCGCAGTTCGTGGGCCGCGTTGCCGGTGAACTGCCGCTGGGCGGCAAAGGCATTGTTCAGCCGCTCCAGCATCTGGTTGAACGAGCGGCTCAGCTGCTGAAATTCTGGAATGACGTCTTCATCGATCCTCATATCGGCAAGATTGTTCAGCTGCACCTGCTCCACCTGCGAGGCAAAACTGCGCAGGGGCTTGAGCGCACGTCCGCTGACAAAATAGGTCAGAATGCCGCTGAGCAGCGTTACCGCAGCCGTGATGTACCAGTTGGTGGTGCGGAAGCGCCCCTGCGCCCCATCGATGACGATGGTCAGCTCCTCGTCGGGCGCTATGAGCTGCGGGTCAAAGCTCGCCGCTTCGCCCTCATTCAGGATTACCGTGCTGCCGCCCTGTAAGCTGTCCGCAATGGTGTCCATATAGTACACGCCGGAGGAGCAGAGCAGCAGATTCATGATTACGCAGGTGGCACCGATGAGCAGGACGGTCATCAGGGTGATGCGCCATTGCAAGGAAAGATGCTTCATGCTTCCTCGCCCCCCATCAGATAGCCCTCGCCGATGCGGTTGCGGATGGGATCATAACCCAGCGCGGCGCGGAGCTTTTTGCGCAGGGCGGAGATGTGGACGCGAATGGAATTGCTGAAGCTGTCCACGCTGTTGTCCCAAACGTGATCCATCAGCTCCTCCTGGCTCACGGGCCGCCCCTGATGCACCATCAGGTATTCAAGTATCCCTGTTTCCTTGCGGGTGAGCGTCAGCGTCTGCCCGTTGACGGCGGCGGTACGGGAGCGGGTGTCAAAGGTCAGCTCACCGCAGATCAGCAGCACATCCTGCTGGGTGAACTGCCGCAGGGTCAGGCTGCGAATGCGAGCCTCCAGTTCGGCAAGATGAAAGGGCTTTGCCAGATAGTCGTTGGCTCCCGCGTCCAGTCCCTCCACCTTGTCCTCCACCTCACCCCGGGCGGAGAGGATCAGTACTTTTGTCTCCCGGTCGGTCTGCCGCAGGGTGCGCAGCACTGTCATGCCGTCCTTCCCCGGCAGGTTCAGATCCAGCAGTACCAGATCGTAGCGCTCCACGCCCAGAAGCTCCACCGCCTTCTCCCCGTCGTAGCAGCAGTCCACGCTGTATGCCTGGCGTCGCAGGCTGCGGACGATGGTTTCGCACAGGGCGCGTTCATCTTCAATTACTAAAAGGTGCATAAGAGCCCTCCTTCTTTATTCATTTTCATGTTGTTTTTAATTATAGCAAACCCAGATAAAGTTTGCATTAAATTTTCGTTCTTAACAAGGACTTTAACTCTCTTGCGTTATGATGGTAGCAGAAAAAGTGAAAGGGTGATGGAATTGAGCCATGTAAAAAAAACGGCGGCGCAGGCCTTGTTGCTGGTTGTGGGTATCGCCATGTTGTGCTTCGGCGTATGGCGCGGTGAGGCGGCGACGGTGCTGAGCAAAGCGATTAAATTATGTCTGGAGTGTGTGGGCATTGGGTAAAAAATTTTCGGGCGCGTCACAACTCCTGTCCCGCTTTCGGAGTTGGATACAGGCAGGGGCAGCCTTATTGACCAACCTGCACCTGCCGAACTTTCTCAAAGGAGGCCTGTATCAGGGCGCAGGGAAAACCGTCTGCGTGCCGGGGCTGAACTGCTACTCCTGCCCAGCGGCCTCCGGTGCCTGTCCCATCGGGGCGTTTCAGGCAGTGGTGGGCTCATCCAAGTTCAGCTTCTCCTATTATATCACAGGTTTCCTCATTTTGCTGGGAGTCCTGCTGGGACGCTTCATCTGCGGTTTTCTGTGCCCCTTTGGCTGGTTTCAGGAGCTGCTGCACAAAATCCCCACGAAGAAGCTCTCCACAAAGAAACTCAAGCCCCTGCGATACTTCAAGTACGCCGTACTGCTGGTGATGGTTTTCCTGCTGCCGGCGTTCCTTGTAAATGATGTAGCCATGGGCGACCCGTTCTTCTGTAAATACCTCTGCCCGCAGGGCGTGCTGGAGGGAGCCATCCCGCTGTCCCTTGCCAATTCCGGCATCCGGGCGGCGCTGGGCAAGCTGTTTACATGGAAGTTCAGCATCCTGCTGTCGGTGATCGTGTTGAGCGTACTGTTCTACCGGCCGTTTTGCAAGTGGCTCTGCCCACTGGGCGCGTTCTATGCGCTGTTCAACCGGGTGTCCCTCTTCCAGATGAAGGTGGACAAGAGTAAGTGCGTCTCCTGTGGAAAGTGTGCCAGAGCCTGCAAGATGGATGTGGATGTGACGAAAACGCCCAACCACACCGAGTGCATCCGCTGCGGAATGTGCGTCCGCGCTTGTCCGACGAACGCCGTGTGCTTCCGTTACGGCTTCGGCAACGGGAAAGAAACACCAAAGAAAACAACGATGGAGGAATCAAAATGAACATGAAGAGAATTTTTGCACTGGCTTTTGCCGTGCTGATGGTGCTGGCCCTGGCGGCCTGCGGCATGAAGAACAATGACAAGATGGGTGACATGAGCGGCAACGGCTCCGCCATGACCGGCGAGCCGAAAAACGCCGAGGAGGCGCTCAGCCTGCACAAGGAGCTGCTGGAGCGGGAGAACGCGATCCTGTCGGAAAATACCGAGCTGTGGGAAAAGGTCTTTATGGAGGCCGACAAGGGCATGGCCATGGTCGAGGACGGGAAAAACTACGGCGACTTCCTGCTGGATACCATCGAGACCGCGAAAGAGCAGTTCGCCGACAAGGAGTATGAGTGGCTGAAGGAGTCAGCCACGGAGATCAGCAATATTGAAAACAAGCTGACCGAGTTGGAAGAGAAGTATCCCGAGATCATGCAGAAATCCATGGACGGCGATATGAGTATGCCCGCGGGCGATGATATGAGTATGCCGTCCGATCAGAGCGGCGCGGACAAGATGGCCGAGCAGGGCAGTATGCAGAAGTTCCCCGCCTTTGAGGGGAAAGACCTGGACGGCAACACGGTGAAGAGCGATGAGCTGTTCTCCGGCAACGCCGTCACCGTAGTGAATTTCTGGTTTACCACCTGCAATCCCTGCGTGGGCGAGCTTTCCGAGCTGGACGCGCTGAACAAGGAGCTTGCGAAGAAGGGCGGCGCACTCATCGGTGTCAACACCTTCACATTGGATGGCGATGAAGCGGCAATTTCCGAAGCAAAAGATGTACTGGCCAAGAAGGACGCCACCTATCAGAATGTGTATTTTGACTCAGATGGTGAGGCGGGAAAGTTTACCACCAACATCTTTGCCTATCCCACCACCTATGTGGTCGACCGCAGCGGCAATATTGTGGGCGACCCCATCGTAGGCGCCATCACGGAAAAGAAGCAGGCGGAGATGCTGCAAAAGCTCATCGACCAGGCTCTTGCCGCCGATATGGGCTGACAAACGAATTTATCATCTCAGAATGGAGGGAAACACCATGTATCGGAGAGTATTGCCGCTTCTGCTCACCGCGGTACTGCTGCTGAGCGGCTGCACTGCCGGGCAGAAAAATATTCCGCAGAAAACGGACGAGAAGGAAAGGACCGGACAGCCCTCTGATATGTCCGGTGAAGGAAGCATGTATATGGATACCACGGAAAATGTCATCTATCTGGCGGGCGGCTGCTTCTGGGGCATGGAACAGCTGATGCAGTCCATCCCCGGCGTCATCGATGCCGAGAGCGGCTATGCCAACGGCACCTGCGAGGCGGACGCCGATTACAAGACCGTCTGCAAGGGTGAGACCGGCTTTCGGGAGGCCGTGCGGGTGGAGTATGACCCCGGACAGGTGAGTCTCGACGCCCTGCTGCTGGCCTACTTCTATGTGATCGACCCCACGGTGGAGAACCGGCAGGGCAACGACCGGGGCAGCCAGTATCAGACCGGTGTCTATTACACCAACGAAAGCGCGAAGGAAACGGTGGAGCGCATTGCGGAGATCGAGCGGGGACGCAGTGAAAAGTTCTTCGTGGAGATCGGCCCACTCAAGAACTACTACCCTGCCGAGGAGTACCACCAGAACTACCTCGAAAAGAACCCGAACGGCTACTGCCACATCCCGCGGGCGGAGATGGAGCTGTTCTCCAAGCTTCGCATCGATCCAGGCGACTACCAAAAGCCCGCAGCAGAGTCCATTCGGGACAAACTGACGGAGGAGCAGTACCGCATCACCCAGGAGAACGGCACGGAACGTCCATTCAGCAATGAGTTCTGGGATCAGTTCGAGAAGGGCATCTATGTGGATATCGTCACCGGCGAACCGCTCTTTTCCTCCACGGATAAGTACGAGAGCGGCTGCGGCTGGCCGGCTTTCACAAAGCCCATTGAAGAGCCTGCCGTGGTGGAACTGGAGGACCTGAGCCACGGCATGCGCCGCACAGAGGTCAGAAGCCGTGCCGGAGATTCTCACCTTGGTCATGTGTTCACCGGCGATCCGGAGTCCCCAAATGGCGTGCGCTACTGCATCAACAGTGCGGCCCTGCGCTTTGTGCCTTACGCAAAGATGGAAGCAGAGGGTTACGGATATCTTCTGTATCTGTTCGAGGAATGAGTTCACAAAATACAATGGCTGGATACAAAACGGCTACAAATTCGTGAAGAACCTATGTACAGCCAGAAATACGTGGATTATTTGGACGAAAAGCGTATTGAGAGTGCATTTTATAACCCTAAATCAAAGCCCAAGACTTGTCAGGGAATTGTAATTGATTGTGAAGGTTTAAAGGTTATTTGCAAAGACTAATTAGAAAATTCAAGTTTGTCGAACTGATAAAATCCCTTTAGGAACTAAAGGGCGCACTTCTATACTCTCTTGTCGAGAGTATTGTGCGTCCTGCGGAGCTTCATTCTCTGTCAGCAGAAAGAAACTGCATGACCGAGAATGTTTCGTCACTTCGCTCCGTCAAGGTGGCTACACCCCCTTGCGCCGCTAAAGCAGCTATCCCCTGTGGACTTGCCGTCCGCAAACAGCATAAAATGCTGTTCGCCGCCAGCAAGTTTGAAAAAATAAATACCGAAAATCAGACCGTTGACTGGTCGCACTATGCGAAAAGTTGACGGTCTTTTTTTATCCCCAAAATCAAAAAAGGAGGTCAATCCCAATGACAAAACCGAAAACCCTCGACCAGCTCCGAGCCGAAAAGGAACGAGCCGAGACGCAGCTTGCACAGGAACAGCACAAGCTGGAGCGTCTGGAGAATAGAAAGAAGTATCTGGAGAAAGGTGAACGCACCAAGCGCACACACCGCCTTTGCAATCTGGGCGGCACGATTGAGAGCCTTGCCCCGGAGGTCAAAGATCTCACACGCACCG
>NZ_QUIX01000031.1:0-7021 GCF_003480365.1 Butyricicoccus sp. AM32-19
TCGTTGTTTAATTTACAAGGTACAATCTGCTGTTTTCAAAGGGTTTTCACAACTTTTCGTTGTTCTTAACTGCTCATCAATAGCTTATTTAGTATACCGCAGTATACGCCTAATGTCAACACTTTTCTTCAACTTTTTCAAAAAATATTTTACAGGAAATTTGTACACTCTATACATACCTATATAAATATGTCTCCCCTGTACAAATGCCCTGAAAATAAAACATCACCTGCCGCTGTACGCCGACAAGCACGGAAAATAATGCAGCGCACCATCTTCCCTATGATATTTCAATATTCAGTTGTAATCTTTATCGCATATTGTTAACTTCTATACCGTATTTTTATCATTTCCACAGAAATTATGTGCTGCTTTGTGCCTTTTCCGCTGTAAACAATATGTATCGCACATACAAAAAATTTTTCCTTTATCAAAAATCACATCCAGAGTTAGTTTCTCCTAACTCATTGCAGGATTTTGTGTACTTTTTGTGTTGTTTATATGATACGGCCGTTCTTTCCTGTAAATATCAGGATTTGACACCACAAAATCTTTATGATATTTTATTACCTACTTATGAGTTAGTGTATGATAACTCATTGTGATCACGCTCCTTTCCTATGGAAAGGAAATTTTTTACCGGTATGGTTAGCCCAGTCTAACAACAAGGAGGAAAATATACTTGAACAAAAAACGTACCCTTGCGATGCTTTTGGCCGGAGCTATGCTCCTGCCAGCGAATGCATTCGCTGCCTCGCCTGAAGATTTTACCGATTTCCCAACCGACTGGTCCGCAGCCGGCCTGCGCAGCGCTGTACAGAACGGCCTGCTGAACGGCTCAAACGGCCAGATTAACAGCTCCGGCCTGCTGATCCGTGCCCAGATGGCTGCTATCGTCAACCGTGCCTTTGCCGCTCGCAAAACAGCTGACCTGTCGGTTTACAGCGATGCAAACACTTCTGCATGGTATTACAACGATCTCAAACTGGCCGTTGCCATGCGCACATTTCAGGGTGCAAACGGCAAACTGAATCCCGAAGCGCCGATCACCCGTGAAGAGGCTTTTGTTGTCCTCGCGCGTGCATTTGCACTTGAAAGCGGCGATACGTCCGTTCTGAACAATTACACCGATGGTGCTTCTGTCTCTGCATGGGCACGGAGCAGTGTAGCTGCATTGATTGAAAACGGCTATGTCAACGGTGCAAATGGTAAGCTGAACCCGAAAAACAGCATCACCCGTGCAGAATTCGCCAAGGTCATCAGTGAGATGGCCAGCACCTACGCCGATGCAGACGATTCTCTGTCTGCCACGGTGGACGGCAGCGTTATTGTGCGTGAAAACGGCGTTTCCCTGTCCGGCAAGACCATCAACGGCGACCTCATCATTGCAGACGGCATCAGCAGAATCGACCTGACGGGTGTTACTGTCACCGGCCGCATTGTACTGCGCGGCGGCGAAAGCGGTGTAACCTTTAAGGACACCAAGGCCGGCAAGGGCATTATCGCCAATACCGACATTGCGGTTTCCGGCTCGGTTGACAGCATCACCGTTGTTGCCGACGGTGCAAAGATCACCGGCTCGGGCAAGGTCGGCGCGGTGCAGGCGAACGCCGATAACGTCACCGTTTCTACCTCCGGCACCAAGGTTACTGCCGCAAACGGCGTTTCCGGCGTCAAGGCAGGCAATAAATCGGTTGCCGCAGGCAAAACCGAGACGGTCGGCGCGGCAGCTTCCGGTGGTGGTTCCTCTTCCAGCGGCAGTTCGTCCTCCGGCGGCGGCTCCTCTTCCGGCGGCTCTTCCTCTGGTGGTTCGGTTGCACAGCAGAGTCTGGTCGTACCCGAGCAGACCAAGCTCATCGACATGAACACCGTTCAGCTCGGCGCACTGGGTCAGTTCGTTGTTATCCGCTTTGAGGACGGCAACACGCTGGATAACTGCACGCTGACCGTTGACGGCACCGAAATCAACGCCGGCTGCTCCAAGGTTTCCACCGACGGCAGCATTGTCAAGTGGCAGTCCACCGTACTCGACCCGAGCACGCTGACCGTTACCAATAAGACCACCGGCAAGACCCAGACCGTCAGCCTCGGCGGCAAGAACACGGTAAAGCCGACCGTTTCCGGTGTACCAGTCGATTACTACTTCCTTGCAAACGGTCCGGTTTACGTCTGGGATTATCACCAGACCAACAAGGACGCCGCCGGTAAGGTACGCTA
Organism: Butyricicoccus sp. AM32-19; assembly: GCF_003480365.1. Taxonomy (NCBI): domain Bacteria; kingdom Bacillati; phylum Bacillota; class Clostridia; order Eubacteriales; family Butyricicoccaceae; genus Butyricicoccus; species Butyricicoccus sp. AM32-19. The sequence continues at coordinate 2,218 of NZ_QUIX01000031.1, forward strand.
TAATCCGACCCACACAACCATTGACCTGAAAACTGCCTCCAATTCGGTACGTTTCTACTCTCCGGACGCCGTTCTAAGCGAATCCGACGATAATCTCTATCATGTTTCCGGCGAGGTACAGCTTATGTTCAACTATGCCAACGGCACCGACGCGGAAAAGGCGTTTGTGGACGGCATTACGAGCGTTGTACTCGTGCAGGACGATGAAAGTAACAGCGTGCTCAATAGCAATTTGAAGTGGAGCCTCAACAAGGCGCTGCCGCACGGTGTTGACGGCGCTACCGTTGCGTGCATCACTGTCCCACTCGGTCAGTCGAACTTCTTCTCGAACGGTCGCTACAAGCTGCGCGTGGTATCGAACGGCAATGCCGAGCTGTTCCCGATCCATGTGGTAAACGAGAAAACGCCGTCTCTGGTGCTGAGCGATACCGGCGCATACAGCGGCGTGAACACGCATTTTACGGTGAAGGATATGCTGTACGGCATCACCCAGCCGATTTACCGCGTAGAACTGCAGTATGCGGGCGATTCCGAGGTACAGGTGCTCAATAAGTTTGACGACTGGTATCTCATCGGCGATACCTTCGTGCTGTATAACGATACTACCAACCATCTGACGCACAGCGGAAAGTATACGCTGACCATCTACGCGAACGGCTTCAAGTCGTTCTCCCAGACCTTCTATGCCTACGGTGCAGATAAGCAGTCGGTTTCTCCGGCGGCGCGTGCCGCAGCGGCAGGCGTAGACGCGCTTTCCGCAGCGACCAGCGGCGGCGGCGGTGCCTCCTCGGATTCCGGTTCTGAAGGCGGCAGCAACACCATGAACGCAAATCTGGTATTCAGCGCCGACCTGCTGACCAACGCGAAGATCGTGGAAAAGCTGGGTCTGGACAACGCCAATGCAGCCGCTATCTCCGAGCGCTGGGACAATATGCTCCATGACGCGGTTTATTATGAAGGCGCAGATAAGGTTTACACCAGCGCAGGCTTCTTCGATGCCGCAAACACCGCGCGCACCGAGGACAAGCTGCTCACCTTTGCGGAGTATGTCACCTCTGAGAACGCAGAAACCACACGCAACCGTCCGTATGCGGTAAAGAAGGTGCTGGAGGATAATCTGCTCGGCGAAACGACTTCGTTCAGCGAGGCTTCCTCTTCCGCAGCTCCTGACCTGACTCTGGTCAAGGAAGTGACCGAGGACGGTCAGACAAGCTACCAGTCCATCAACGAAGTAAATGAGGGCGAGGACGCAGTTCTGCTCGTTTCCGGCAGCAAGGCAGCGGCATATCTGGAAAAACTGAAAGAGAATGCCGACAGCCAGCTTTACCTCAACACCACCTCGGCGCTGAGCAAGGATGCATACTCCATCGACACCGAGAAGAACACCATCACCATTCCGGCAAACCAGCTCAAGCTGGGCGATAACGCGCTGACGCTGCAGGTCGATACCTTCCAGAAGGTGCGCCTGACGCTGACCGTTGCAAAGCAGCTAGAGAAAAACCTTTCTCTGTCGGTTGCCGAGACTACCGAATCGGGCAAGCCGGTCGTCGTATTCACGGTAGATGGCTCGAACGGTGATTTCCTCAAGAATCTGGCATCTGTTAAGCTGGATGACAAAACGGACATCGGTACTTACGGATATTACGGTTACGGTTCCGAAATGGCTTATTATGTAATCGGCAAGGATAACAAAACCATCTCTCTGTATAACGTACCGTCCGGTGAGCATACGGTTGCTATTTCGGCAAAGTACTATGGTGAGCCGCTGACGGCAAAGTTTACGGTTAATGCAAAACCTGCGGAAGCTGCAAAATCCGCACCGACGGTTTCCGGCGCTAAAAAGAAAACCGATACCAGTTATACGGGAACGTATTCCTACTATCGTCTCAGCTTCACCGGTCTGAATGCATCTGACCTCACAACATATCTGGCTAAAGTAAATCAGGTCAAGGTGAACGATACTGTTTTGACCCGCGGCTATTCCAGCAGCAGCCTTGCGGACAACAACTTCCGTCCGGCTGCAACCAATACCACTTATAGTACGTCTGCATACGATGTTCTCGATCTGCCCGTTAGCCTGTTTGCCAATGCCGGTGACTATAAAATCAAACTCACCGCAGATGGCTATACTGATGTAGAGTATACGCTGACGGTTGGTGATTCGAGTAGTTCCGGTGATTCGAGTAATTCCGGTTCCAGCGGCTCTACGGTAACAGCGCCGACTAAGCTGCCGACGATCAGCAAAGGAAGCAATATGTACTGCACGCTCACCTTCTCCGGTGCAGCAACGTGGCTGGCGCAAGATGGTTTAACGGTTACTGTTAATGATTCGGTATATCAAAAGACCGATTCTATCTATAACCTCGATGGCGGCGGTGCTTATTATGTAGAAGATGATCGTATCTCTCTCAAAATCCCATATGGGATGTTTACTTCTACAACCAGCAAACTGGTAATCTCCGATGGTACTACTAATATTAATCTCACTGTTACCATTCCTGACTACAGTTCTGGTAAACCTACCGTTTCTTTTACTGAATAATCTAACCCGCAAAAAAGGAAACCCTCTCGGGTTTCCTTTTTTCTTACCTATATTCCCTCAGCAGCGCCTGACACCCTTCCAGTAAATCCTCCCATACAACATCAAAATCGCCGGTATACCACGGGTCAGCGACCTCTTCGCCCTGTCGGTCGGTAAAATCCAGCAGCAAATGCAGCTTGCCGTCCGGATCGCCGCCGCAAATGCGCTGCATGGTGCGCAGATTCGACCGGTCCATGCCAATCAGCAGATCAAATCGGTCATAATCCGCGCGTGTCATCTGCCGCGCCGCATGATGGCCGCACGGGATTCCCTGCTCAAGCAGCTTGCGCCGCGCCGGCGGATACACCGGATTGCCGATCTCCTCACGGCTGACAGCCGCCGATTCAATCTCCCAGTCATCCGCGACGTCCTCTCGCTTTACCAGTTCCTTCATGATATATTCTGCCATCGGACTGCGGCATATGTTGCCGTGGCAAACAAATAATACTTTAATCATCTTTTTATATCTCCATTTAAATCTTGTATTTCTTCTCAAACGCTTGATATTTCAGGGTTTTCCGACTTTTGAGTTTTCCTTTCTTTTCAAGGTATCTTCTCAAATCTTCTCATATTTTCTTATGCTTTTCCCTGCAATCTTGGTAAATCCATTGGTAAAGCAAGCGTCCTTACCAACGGGCTTTTTTAACTATTCGCTATCCGATATACTTCTTCCTTTGCATCATCAAAATTCACATGAGTGTAAGTGTTCAAGGTTACACTGATGTCTGCGTGACCCATGATATACTGCAAGGTTTTCGGATTCATCCCGGATTTTGCCATATTAGAGCAAAAGGTGTGCCTGCATACATGAGGGGTAACTTTCGGCATCTGGATACGGTAAATCCTGTTGTATTTCTGAATGATATGCTCCAGATACTTTTCCCAGTGAAGGGCAACCATCGGCATATCGTTTTTATCCAGAAACAAAAATCCTGCATATCCTTCCACCATCGGTTCAACTTTTGGTGTCTTGCGGTTGGCAATGATTCTGCGAAAACACGCTGCGACAGCTTCCGTCATCGGCACATAGCGGATGCCTTTGTCAGTTTTTGGTTCTTCAATTACATACTGCATCTGTGCAGTACGCTGTAACTGATGGTCTACCTTGATACGCATTTCTCCAAACTCGATTTCTGAAACCGTCAGTCCACAGAACTCTGAGATACGAAGCCCTGTGTGAAAAAGAATATAGATTGCATCATAGTATCTGCTAAAATGTTTATCTTCCTGAATAAACTTTAGCAAATCTCTCTGCTGCTTTCGGGTAATCGCTTCTCTGGTAACAGAATCATTGACAATGACGGATGCAAGCTCAAATTCAAATGGATTTTTACGAAGCAAATCATCGTCTACCGCCATCTGAAATGCTGGTCTGAGGACTCCCCGGATAGAATGAATGGAACTGTATCCCCGCCCATCAATTTGTTGGAGCTTAATCAACCATGCCTTGGCGTCTGACAAACGCACCTTATCAATTCGCAGATTCCCAAAACTCTCTTTTTTCAGCATATTGATGACTGTTTTATATCCGGCAACCGTATTGTGACGAACTCCTGTTTTCAATGAAACATACTTTTCTACCAGTTCCAAAACAGTATAGTTGCCTCCGTTGGTTACGATACGGTCAAACAAATCCGCTTCAATCTGTTTTTCTTTCTCACGCAGGGAAGGCTCCCGCTTCTTCCCTTTTGGCATTGGGTCATTCTTGTCCAAACGCCAACTGTATACATTTTTCTCTTTTCCGTCCTCATCAATATAGCGGAACCGATACCTCCCATCTTTACGCTGGTACTCGCCCTCTCGCAAAATCCGATTACGGTTATCTCGTCTTTTCTCACTCATCGTGAACTCTCCTTTCAAAAAAAGAGAGCCAGACTTGCACTTTTATCATAGCACAAATCCAGCTCTCCGCATAGTTATATCATGTGAAATCGGTAAATCTGTCAGCTCTGTTTACACAGCAGTAGCCTGATCCAGATACCTCTCAAATTTCTCACGCTTAATGAGGGCACGATTGCCGTTCATCACATAAAAATCCTCATTGGGATGTGTGTCAATAAGCGTTCTCAATTTTCCTTCGCCGATATGATAATATCTGGCTGCTTCCTCAATGGTAAGCGTATATCTACGCCACACCGGAATATCCGAGTAATTTTTTCCTTCAATATTCAGCTTATTATTCGCCATAGGCAGTTATCCTCCATACATGAAAATAGCCAGACA
>NZ_QUIX01000032.1:0-283 GCF_003480365.1 Butyricicoccus sp. AM32-19
AACAACTCCCGTCAGGCAGTTTACGGCTACGACCAGCGCGTTGAGGCGTTCGGCTCTAAGGGCATGGCTTCCGATGCTAACGACCTGCTGAACACCACCACCGTACTGACCAAGGATGGCGCTCACTCCGAGAAGCCGCTGTGGTTCTTCCTCGAGCGTTACAACCAGGCATTCATCAACCAGGTTATCTCCTTCGTTGATGCAATCAACAACGATACCCCGACTGCTGTCGGCGCTATCGACGGCCTGCGTCCGGTTCTCATGGCTAAGGCTGCTACCGAGT
>NZ_QUIX01000032.1:293-3489 GCF_003480365.1 Butyricicoccus sp. AM32-19
GTAACGGCGGCGTATACGTTAAGGTTGAGGAGTAATTTCTCCGCTTAACAAACCAAAGTTGCATAAAAAGGAATCCTCGAAAGAGGGTTCCTTTTTTGTTGCAGTAATTGAAAATTGAGAATGGAGAATGGAAAATTAACGCGATGGTCAAATTCAACTCACTGCAATTACATAACCGTATGTCCGCACGCATTTAACATTGATGCGGGAGCACAATGTGCTCCCCTACGATTTTAATCGTGCAACTGAATTTACAAACAGCGGGGTAAGGTCACCCCGCCCTCCGGTATATTGTAATCATTATGGTATATACGTTGAACCATTTGACAAATTGTATCATGTAGGGCGGGACAAGGTGAATTGCCCGAAGGGCAAGAGAAGGTGCCCTGGGGTATGACCTCATCCCGCCGTTTCTCGTCGAATTACACCAATTTTATCAACCTGTACCCGTCAACTGCCACGTTCATTCTCCATTTTCCACTCTCAATTCTCAATTCCCCCTTGACTTAGAGTACACTCCAAGTGCTACACTAAGGGCAAAGGAAGGTGACTCCCATGACCATCGCAGAAGTGAGCAGACAATTCGACATCACGCCGGACACACTGCGCTACTACGAGCGCATCGGCCTGATCCCGCCGGTACCGCGCACCAAAAGCGGCATCCGCGATTACGACCAGACCTCGTGCAGCTGGATCGAGTTTATTAAATGTATGCGTGCGGCCGGTCTGCAAATTGAGGCGCTCATCGAATATGTAGCTCTGTTCCAGCAGGGCGACAGCACCATCGGCGCCCGCAAGGCCTTGCTCCTCGAGCAGCGCGACCAGCTCGAGGAACGCATTGCCACCATGCAGCAGACGCTCGAGCGGCTCAACCACAAGATTGAAAACTACGGCAACTGCCTCGCCAAAGAACCCGAGCTGCGCGGTAAAGCCAAAGACTGAACTGCACCAACACTTCACCACCGCAGAGTTCTCCCGCCGGAGAGCTCTGTGTATTTGTGTATTTTTACCAGTTTCCATCGTTTTTTTCGGTATTTATCACCATACCCCGCGTTTTGAGAATATTCCGCTTGTGCAATCCCTTATAATTTACCAAATTTATTGCTTTATTCCGTTAATATTGACAGTTGACGCTTGCTATCTGGTGTGGTATATTGGTAGACGGAACAAAAACTTAACAAAAAAGTGTGCAAAACCCGCTCCAAACCGAACCACCCTATCGATCGGTTAGACACGGGCAAGCGGTTCCCTGCCGCACCAAATGGCAGTCTGCAACAGGCGGAATGCCGGTTTTTACCGGCTTTGGCAATAAATATCCAAACAAGAAGGAGACTTGAACATGGATTTCCATCTGACCCGTGAACAGGAACTGGTTCGCCAGATGATGCATGACTTCACCGAGAACGAAGTTAAGCCCATCGCTGCGGAAACCGACAAAACCTCTACTTACCCCCGCGAGAACATCGAGAAGCTGTTCGATCTGGGCGTTATGGGCATGATCGTGCCCGAGGAGTTCGGCGGCGCAGGCGCTGACGATCTTTCCTCCGCTATCGCTATCGAAGAGCTGTCCAAGCAGTGCGCTTCCACCGGCGATATCCTCGCTACCCACAATGGTCTGTGCTGCGGCCCGATCATTGCAAACGGTACTCCCGCACAGAAGGAGAAGTACCTCCGCATGCTGACCGAAGGCCACAAGGTAGGCGCTTTCGCACTGACCGAGCCGGACGCTGGTTCTGACGCTGCAAAGGGCACCTGCGTTGCTGAGCTGCAGGGTGACCACTACGTACTGAACGGCTCCAAGATCTTCATCACCAACGGCTACGTTGCTGACGTATTCGTAGTATTCGCTATGACCGACAAGTCCAAGGGCACCAAGGGCATTTCTGCATTTATCGTAGAGAGCTCCTTCCCGGGCTTCTCTGTTGGCAAGCACGAGGAGAAGCTTGGCCTGCACGGCTCCCCGACGGCTGAGATCGTATTCACCGACTGCATCGTTCCGAAGGAGAACCTCCTCGGCGCAGAAGGCAAGGGCTTCAAGATCGCTATGCAGACCCTGGACGGCGGCCGTATCGGCATCGCTGCACAGGCACTGGGCATTGCAGAGGGCGCTATGGAAGAGTCCATCAACTTTGCTAAGACCCGTGAGCAGTTCGGCCGTCCGATCGCAAAGTTCCAGAACACTCAGTTCCTCTTTGCTGATATGCACGTTGCAATCGAGGCTGCTCGCCTGCTGACCTACAAGGCTGCTGTTGCTAAGTCTGAGGGCGGCCGCTTCACTCTGGACGCTGCAACCGCTAAGCTGTTCGCTTCCGAGGCTGCTATGAAGATCACCACCAAGGCAGTTCAGGTACACGGCGGCTACGGCTACACCAAGGATTACCCGGTTGAGCGCATGATGCGTGATGCCAAGATCACCGAGATCTACGAGGGCACCAGCGAGATCCAGCGCGTTGTTATCTCCGGTAACATTCTCGGTAAGTAAGAATAGGAGGAAAACTGAACTATGAAGGCAATTGTTTGTGTAAAGCAGGTTCCGGATACCTCCGGTAAGGTTGCTGTTAATCCCGATGGCACTCTGAACCGCGCATCCATGGCTACCATCATCAACCCGGACGACAAGAACGCGGTTGAGGCTGCTCTGAAGCTGAAGGACGCTACCGGCTGCAAGGTCGTTGTTATCACCATGGGTCCTCCCCCGGCACAGGGCATGCTGCGTGAGCTGATGGCTATGGGCGCTGACGAGGGCATTCTGGTTTCCGCTCGTGAGTTCGGCGGTTCCGATACCTTCGCAACCTCCCAGATCCTGGCTGCTGCTATCAAGAAGTATGGCGTTGACGCTGATGACGTAGTATTCTGCGGCCGTCAGGCTATCGACGGTGATACCGCTCAGGTTGGCTCTCAGATCGCTGAGAAGCTGGACATCCCGCAGATCTCCTACGCTGCTGACGTAAAGATCGAGGGCACCACCGTTACCGTTAAGCGCGCTCTGGAGGATGGCTACATGACCATCGAGACCCAGACCCCGTGCCTGCTGACCTGCATCAAGGAGCTGAACGAGCCCCGCTACATGTCCATCAAGGGCATCATGGGCTGCTACGATAAGCCGATCGCAGTTTATGACTACAACACCCTGAAGGACGATCCGCTGATCGATCCCACCACCATTGGTCTGAAGGGTTCTCCCACCAACATCTTC
>NZ_QUIX01000032.1:3499-5000 GCF_003480365.1 Butyricicoccus sp. AM32-19
ATCTCCTACGCTGCTGACGTAAAGATCGAGGGCACCACCGTTACCGTTAAGCGCGCTCTGGAGGATGGCTACATGACCATCGAGACCCAGACCCCGTGCCTGCTGACCTGCATCAAGGAGCTGAACGAGCCCCGCTACATGTCCATCAAGGGCATCATGGGCTGCTACGATAAGCCGATCGCAGTTTATGACTACAACACCCTGAAGGACGATCCGCTGATCGATCCCACCACCATTGGTCTGAAGGGTTCTCCCACCAACATCTTCAAGTCCTTCACTCCTCCCCAGAAGGGTCAGGGCAAGATGCTTGAGGGCGCTGACAAGGCTACCTGCGACGAGCTGGTTGCTGAGCTTCAGAAGAAGCACATCATTTAATCGGAAGGAGAATACTGAACAATGGCTGATTTCAATAATACGAACCTCGCCGATTTTTCCGGCGTATGGGTATTCTGTGAGCAGCGCCAGGGCGAGCTGCAGCCGACCGTGCTCGAGCTGATCTCTGAGGCACGCAAGCTGGCAGACGACATGGGCACTGAAGTTTGCGGCCTGCTGCTTGGCGGCAAGGGCGTAGGCGAGAAGATGGCAAAGGAACTGGGCGCTTACGGCGCTGACAAGGTTCTGGTTTGCGAGAGCGACCTGCTCGAGACCTACACCACCGATGCATACGCAAAGGTTCTGTGCGACACCGTTATGGCTAAGAAGCCGGAGATCCTGCTGATCGCCGCTACCAACATTGGCCGTGACCTGGGCCCGCGCTGCGCAGCTCGTCTGCACACCGGTCTGACCGCAGACTGCACCCACCTCGACGTAGACGTAGAGAAGTACGCTGCATTCCTGCAGGATGCTTCCACTCTGCCGCAGGCTCAGATCGATGCTCTGAACCGCGAGGACCGCAACCTGAAGATGACCCGTCCGGCATTCGGCGGTCACCTGATGGCTACCATTATCTGCCCGCGCTTCCGTCCGCAGATGGCTACCGTTCGTCCGGGCGTACTGAAGAAGGGCGAGTACAACGAGGCTAAGGCTAACGCAGTAGTTGTTGAGCCGGTAGCTTTCGAGCTGTCCGAGGCTGACATCAAGACCAAGGTTCTCGAGGTCGTTAAGGAAGCTAAGGAGCTGGTTGACCTGACCGGCGCTGAGGTAGTTGTATCTGTAGGCCGTGGTATCTCCAAGGACGTTGAGACCGGCATCAAGCTGGCTGAAGAGCTGGCTGGCCTGTTCGGCGGCGTTGTTGGCGGTTCCCGTGCTGCTATCGACTCCGGCTGGCTGTCTGCTGACCACCAGGTTGGTCAGACCGGCAAGACCGTACATCCGAAGCTGTACGTTGCTCTGGGCATTTCCGGCGCTATCCAGCATAAGGCTGGTATGCAGGATTCCGAGTGCATCGTAGCAGTTAACAAGTCTGATTCCGCTCCGATCTTCGACGTAGCTGACTACGGCATCTGCGGCGACCTGTTCAAGGTTGTTCCGATGATGATCGACGCAATCAAGGCTGCTAAGG
>NZ_QUIX01000033.1:0-1548 GCF_003480365.1 Butyricicoccus sp. AM32-19
GTCATGCTCATACGATACGGTGCGGCCTGCGTTATCGGTCACGGACGAAATATGTCCGTTCGACCATGCCAGCGTATAGCTGCCTGCAATGCCGTCAATTCCGGTCAGTTCATCGCCGTTGTAGGTAAGCTGTGCTACCGGCGTACCATCGGGATTATAGACGGTTTGCAGCTTGCCGCTCTTGCCATCATTCGAGAAAATGAACGCTGCGCCGTCCTCGTGCGTCATGCGGTAGCTGCCGTCTGCTTCATTTTCCAGAACAAAGCCGCTGTCTGCCAGAGAATCATAGCCGCCGCCACGGAGCGTAAGGAAGATTTGCTCCTCACCGCCGGGCATTGTCACACGGATAATACCACGGTCATTGATGAGCGAATAATCGTAACTGTGCGTAAAGCCAGTACCCAGCGCACCCTTGTTGTAGCGCGAGTTGTAAACACGAAGGAAGGTCAGCGGGATAATGCCTTCCAGCTTCAAGTCCTCGTACATGAAGTTGTACGCACCTGTTACCATGTTTACAGGGTCAAGGTTCTGGTAGTCCAGCACCAAGCCTTCCAGTTCGGGGAAACCGGTCAATTCATTGCACGCCAGACTGCCGCTGACAAACTGCTCGTACAGTTTCTTGCGTACTTCATCGGACAAACTGCCTTTCAGCATGAGGAACGCCGCCGTGCCATCTTCACCGACAACATAATCACGGTAGTCTACCAGCAGTTCGGTACTGACAGCAAACTTTTTCTTGCCGTTCTCCTGCTTCTGCGGCCAAGTATAGTTCTGACCGTGCGTGTGGCTATCATCACTGTCGGTACACTCAACATTCTTATCCGGTCTGCCGAGCGGTTCAATTTCTACGGTCAGATAAAACACATCTTCATCGAGGTTCGGACCGATAATCGGAATACCATTGAGAGAGCCGTCCCATATAAGCGTGTGCTTCATCATGGCTACCGGCTCAATATCTTCACCGGCAAAGTTCTTGTCTGCTTGATAAATGCCGTCCTCGGACAGTTTTACCAAACCGCCGTCCGTTTTGGTTGCCGGTGTGTAGGGCGATACCATAGTGTCCGGTGAATCTTCGGGAAGCCATGCTTTAACATCGTTTGCACCGGAGAGCAGGTAATTCTCTACAATCGAGCCGACAAATTCTTTCTTCAATCCATCGTCCGAAGGACTGCGGACATAGACATTGATATTCACATACTGCGTAAGCTGATACCCAAATTCCAGTTCCAGATAACCGGTATGCGGGTCGAATGTGCCGCCTTTGATTTCTGCTGCCTGTGCGTCGATGATTGGCACGAATCCAATCACCATGCAAAAGCACAGGAACAGAGAAACTACTCTGCGGACTAATGCTTTCTTCATAAGTTTACCTCCAACTATTCAGGAGTTCTTCCGTTTCTAATTCTTTCTATCAGTGCTTGTGCGTGATAGCGGCTTCCATGATGTTGCCATACGCCCAGTTGCTCTGGCTGACATCGGGGAACGGACAAGCCATGCTGTGCAGTTCGGTTGCCGTTTCATAGTTTCTGCCGAGCATACGGTTTATCA
>NZ_QUIX01000033.1:1558-3944 GCF_003480365.1 Butyricicoccus sp. AM32-19
TTTATCATCGTTACGGTTTCAGCGCGGGTGATGTACTGCTCCGGTCGGAAGGTGCCGTCCGTATAGCCGCTGATTAAGCCGTACTGCACCGCTTGACGAATATAGCTGCTGTACCATTTGCCGTCTGCCACATCAGAGAAGGTCTTGGTACTGCTGGTCATAATCAAGCCTTCCTTTGCTGCGATACGCGACAAGGCCGTTGCCATCTCGGCACGAGTGATTGCAGATTCCGGTTTGAACACGCCGCCGTTATAGCCTACCATGTAGCCTTCCTTGGACGCTGCTTCTACCCAGCGATACGACCAGCGGTTGTTGGCAACATCGGTATACGAGGACTGCTCCGGTTCGGCGGTTTCCTTTTCCAGCGCGTCAATCAGCATTTTCGCGGTCTGTTCGCGGGTGATATTGCGTTCGGCATGGAACATACCATCGGTAAAGCCGTTGATATACAGCTTGTGTTCTGCCTTGGGCGTTTCGGTTGTGCCGCCGCCACCGCCGCCGATACCACCGCCGCCACCGCTGGTAACATCAGTAGTGAGGGTCAGCTTCACCTTGGAATATTCAGAGCCGGTGTTGTCCTTGATTTGGATTGTGATACTGAAATTCGTATTCAGCGGAATATCCGTCAATGCCTTCACATAGATACCGCTGCTATCCGCAGTAACCTGCACCTTGGTATCATCGAAGGTGACAACATACTCGTCCGGTCTAAGCAGCACCTTTGCCGTGCTGCCGGTAGTCAGCGACTTGTTCAGCAGCAGCGCATACAGATTTACCGTGCCGTCCTTGCTGACAGTAACCGTGGAACGAGTGCCGGCAAGCTGATGCTGTTCACTTGCTGCACCATCTGTAAAGTTGCCGCTGTTGTTCGGCATATCCTTTAAGACAGCGCCGGTCATGTAGTTATTGTTCAGATACACCTTTGCACCTGCGTCATGCCGTGCTTTGAGCGTAGCAGGAACAAAACCGCGCAAATAAGTGTTTTCCAAATGAATCTCGGTCAACGCAGTCTGCGTAAATGCGTCCGGTAAGACACCGCGCAGAGGGTTCGTGTCCAGCGCGAGATATTGCAGGTCTGCCAGATTAGCAATACCGGCAGAGATTTCGCCTTCCAGCTTGTTTTCAGACAAGTCTAAAATCTGCAAACCAGAAAGCGAGTACAGCGTTTCGGGAATCGTGCCGGTCAATCCGCATTGCCACGCCGAAAGCGAGATAAGGTTATTCAGCGCGGACAGGTCGGGAATCGTACCGCCGATAGCATTTTCCGAAAGGTTCAAGTATTTCAGACTGCTCATACCGGCAACTGCCGCAGGAAAACCGCCGGTCAACTGATTTCCCATGAGGTTCAGCACCTCAATCTGGGTATTGCTCAAAATCGTGTCCGGTATCGTACCAGTGTACTGGTTATCTTTTAGAACCAGCGTTTTCAATGCGGGCATTGTACCAAACTCGGAAGGAATCGCACCTGCATAATCATTGCCGCCCAAGTCTACATTTTGCAGTTTCGGGAGCGTATAGAGCGCAGACGGAATATCTCCGCTCAAATGATTATCCGAGAGGAACAGATACCGCAATTCACTAAGTTCCCCGATTGCAGCCGGTATATGTCCGGTGATGTTCTGACCTTTTAGACCAATGCTCTTGATCTCCACAAGGTCTTCCGCTCCGGTGATGGTATCCAGTGTGCGCTGCTGGGCGTTCAGCAAACGCTCAATCTCATTGATGAACCAGGTCTGTCCATCACAGGCGGCAATAAACCGTTTGGCATATTCCGTCTGTGGGTTTGGCGTAAAGTCCGCTGCGCCTGCCGTGAGTGGTGCGTATAGCTGCAACAGCAAGGCTATTACAAGCAATACGCTGATTCGTGTGCGTTTCATTTTTCGATCGCTCCCTTTCTTTTGCGCCCAAACAGGTAAAAAAGAGCGCAATACCACATGGATAGTAGTCCACACAGTATTGCGCTGTTTCTTAAAATGCGGGGACTGGTTAGGCAGCTGGCTGTCATGCGATTGCAGAGCAATCGTTTAGACCCTATAGCTTTGCGCCGCAGAGTTTCCTCTGTTTTGCCATTTCTGCCATTCTCCCAAGAGTTTGGGTTTTTAGTTAATTAAATTATACTAAGTTGCTTGGTATCTGTCAATTATCACTTTGTCAATTTCAACAAAAGTCCTTTTGTACTTAAACAAGTAATTGTTCAAAATTGTAGACTGTCCGCGTCGCAAAGGGTCTACTGTTATAGACTTCAAAAGATTTCTCTCTGCGCTCGCCGCCGCGAGAATGGTGAGGGGGTGCTGCGGCTGTGGGTAACTGCCGCAAGGGAGTTATCCATCAACCGCAGCAGGGGGAGAGGAAAGACGCGGGCGGCGCGGATTTCGTTCCTCTCCCC
>NZ_QUIX01000034.1:0-3629 GCF_003480365.1 Butyricicoccus sp. AM32-19
AACGCCTACATCTAAAGCAGCAACGAAAGTTGCTGCTTTTTCTTTTGAGGGTAGACACCTACGGTTTCTACCCTCTTAGCTCCCATTTTCCTTTACTTCTTAGTTTGGCGCAAACCAGAAACCAGCGATCGCTCCGAAAAGGGGAACGGCAGAGGATCTTTTCTACTGTAGGGGAGCACAGTGTGCTCCCATTTCTCGACCTATTCGCAGTGTCAGATTCTTTGCTGCTACACATGCGGTTAAGTCTACGCAGGCGCAACATACCCGTGTCGCGCGAATTGTTTACGGGTGCTGGTGGCTGGGGCCTATCAGGTAAAGCACATGCTTGGACTTAGATGGATTTTAGATAATAAAAACGACTGCATATGAAGTGACCCCCAAAAGTTAGACAAAAATTCGTCGTAAAAATTGTTCAAGCAGCCGAAAGGGCTTGTTGTCTGTGAATTGCAGGCGGCAAGCCCTTTAGCTTTGCCTTGATTCTGCGGTTGTTGTAGTAGTCCAGATACTCAATGAGCTCCTGGTTGAAGTGCTCCATGGACTGAAATTCCTGCAGATACAATAGCTCACTTTTGAGTATTCCAAAGAAGTTTTCAATCACAGCATTATCCAGACAGTTTCCTTTACGGTTCATGCTTTGCCGGATGCCCTTCTCCCGGAGCATGCGCTGGTACTGCTTGTGCTGATACTGCCAGCCTTGATCAGAATGGAGAATGAGGTTTGTTCCGTCCGGCATTTTTGCAAATGCCTCGTTCAGCATGGTTGTCACCATGCTGAGCACGGGACGCTCCGATATGGTATAGCTGACCAGATTGCTGCTGTGCAGATCGAGAATCGGGGACAGATAGAGTTTCTCCCCAAACAAGTTGAACTCCGTCACATCCGTGACCCACTTCTGATTGGACTTGTCTGCATGGAAATCCCAATTTAACAGATTTGGTGCAACTTTACCCACATTTCCCTCATAAGAACGGTATTTCTTCATTCGGACGCGGCAAATCAGCCCTAACTCCTTCATAAGTCGCTGAACGGTTTTATGATTCACAAGGAACCCTCGGCTGCGCAGCACTGTCGTAATCCGCCGGTAGCCGTATCGGCCCCTGTTTTCGTGGTAAATCGTTGTGATTTCTTCCTTAGCGGATGTATATTTGTCTGTTTTCCGCATTTGTTTCAAGTGATAATAGAACGTTGCACGGGGCAGTTGAGCGATGGAAAGCAGAAGATTTAGAGAATATTTTTGCCTTAGTTTCTGAACTACTAGCGTTTTGTGCTGGCGTCGTTCGATGGCCAATGCCTCTGACCCTTCTGATAGATAAATACGCTTCCAGTTTCTGACCTGAGTGGCACTGCTTACTTCAAATCGTCTCGCTGTTTCGCAGTAACTCAACCTTTCTTCCATCATGGTTTCCACGACCAGCTTCTTAAACTCCGGCGTGTATCGTTTGTTCGGTTTTCCTCTTGATATAATAAATCACCCCATCTGTTAGATAGCATATCATACTGTCTAACAAATGGGGTGCTGTTCAATAGCAGTCGCTTCTGTTTAATTGCCACTGGTTGCGTTTGCGGCGTCGCTTGAAGTTGTACTTGCTGGAGAGGCAAACAGTTCTGCCTGGCGTTCGTCGCCGCCGAACAGGTTGTTATATTGTACGCGCTCGTAATCTTCAATCAGCGGGGTAAATTTTGTGGTATCCAGATGGCTGTATGCGTTGCCTTCACTATCGAAATAGCCGGCAAAGGTCATCGCCGGAATGGTTTTCTGCAGATTCCACAGGTATTTTCCGTAGGCACTGGTTTCAATGCCTGTGTTGCGCAGCACATACTGCGCGAGAAAGTTCAGGCTGGTGATCTTTGTCGAATCGCCGGTCAGCGGGTAATTGGCCCAGATGATGAACGGCACCTTAAACTTATCCATATACTGTGCCATGGTCATTTCGTCCTGGGTGACGCCGTACGCCTTATCGAGAAATTCCTGCTCGACAGACGGCTGATGATCGCCGAACATAACGAGAATGGTCGGCTCAGTCTGTGACGAGAAGTAGTCGATCAGCTTTTTGAAGGCCTCATCGGTCTTGTTGGCGAGCGTCAGATACTGCTCTGCCTTGGGGTACACGCCCGGCTCATCGACGACCTGCACCTCAGCGGGGTAATCCTCAACCGTGTAGCTTCCGTGGTTTTGAATCGTCACATTAAACAGAAACAGCGGTGTGCTTTCGTCCTTATGCTCAAACTCCCAAATAATCTGCTCGAAGTCGGAATCGTCGCTGACGTAGCCGTGCTCCTCGGTCTGCGGTACGTCCATGTCCTCGCCGCACTTGAATGAGTCGAAGCCCAGACGCGGATACGCGATATTACGCTGCCACGAGGTCTGCTCACCCGGATGGAACGCACGCGTTTCGTAGCCGTAGCCCTTGAGCAGCGTAGCCAGCGAATCCGTCGGACCGAGGATGTACTGCTGATACGGGATACTGCCCGACGGCAGGAAGTTCATCGAATTACCGGTCAGGAACTCAAACTCGCTCGTGCTTGTGCCCGCGCCGAATACCGAGGTGTAGGCGTGACCATGGATTGCATTCGACACACTGCTGATGTAATTCATTGGGCTTTCCGTAAGCGTCAGATTGCCGAAGTCCTCAAAGTCCGCCCATGATTCATTCATAATGGCAACAATATTCGGGTGATCAACGCCGACATTCGGTGTCGGGTCATCCTCTGCACCATATACAATGGCGTTGACGCGTTCTGGCGTGGTATCATCCGGTTTTTCCACTTCCATAAATTCGGTGTTTCGCAGAAATTCTGCAGCGGCACCGCCGGTCTGGTACGCACCGAGCTGATCCCACACGTCGGTCTCTACGCCGAACATGCCCAGTATTTGCGGGTGGGCGATTGGGATGAGACACAGCAGACCGGCAATCAGCACGGAACCGCGTCGCAGCAGATCGCCTTTGCGCAGCCGAAAATGCCCCATCTTATAATAAGGACGCAGCGCCCACGCAAGCAGCGTGACCAGCATAATGCAGATGGCGATTTGCCAGGTCATAGACAGGCTGTAACTGCCTGCAACGGCTACAGCGGTACCGAGTGCCTTAAAGTCCCACGGCAGAATAGGTGTGCCGCGGAAGACAGAAACGAAGTAATTCGCAGCGCCCCACATACCGGCCAGAATGTGCAGCAGCACGCAGCAGACCGCCGGATAGCCGATAATCGCACAGCCGATCCAGTAGAGTGCGCTGAGGCATAGCCAGTTAGCCAGCGCCACGCCTGCGCTCATATTCCACGGCGGAGAGCCGAGCACAAGCTGCATCAGCCAAAACGCGGTAAGCGGTGTCAGTAGCAGCAGGAGCAGCTTTTGCGCCCTTGTGTTTTGGCGCAGCGGCACATCACACCGTGGCAGCAGCTGTCTGATCAGTGAACCAACTTTTTTCATAAACCGTTCTCCTTGTAAAAAAGTTCCCACAAGAGCGGAATTATACACTAAATTGGGGGAAATGTCAAGGTTAGATGCGGCTTACAGGGCGCGCGACGGAGAAAGGCAGGTATACTATTATAATACAGGCATTGTGTGGCACAAAAATAAATAAAAAAGTACTTGACATTCGCTGTCGGATTTGGTATTCTATTAAAGCTGT
>NZ_QUIX01000035.1:0-3053 GCF_003480365.1 Butyricicoccus sp. AM32-19
GAGGACGGCGGCATACCAAACCCACACTTCCATGTGCTTTGTCCTATCCGTCCCATTGAGCAGGACGGCAAATGGGGACTAAAGCAACGCCGGGTGTATGAGCTGGACGAGGACGGCAACCGTATCCGGGACGCAGACGGAAAGTTTGTGTTCAACGCCGTTCCCACTACCGACTGGGGCAGTCCCGAAACGCTGGAATACTGGCGGCAGACATGGGCGGAGCTATGCAACGCCAAGTTTGCGGAAAAGGGGCTTGACGTTCGTATCGACCACCGAAGCTATGAGCGTCAGGGCGTGGAGCTTCTTCCCACCGTCCATGAGGGCGCAACCGTCCGGGCAATGGAGAAGAAAGGCATACGCACCGAGAAAGGCGAGTTCAATCGCTGGATCAGAGCGACCAATGCCGTTATCCGGGACATCAAGAAGAAAATCACTCTCCTGTTTGATTGGATTGCCGAAGCAAAAGCCGAGCTGTCCAAACCGCAATCCCCCGACCTTGTTTCTCTGCTGAACGCCTATTACAGCCAGCGCAACGCCGGGGCGTATTCGCAGAAAGGCAAGGTCAGCAACCTAAAGGAGATGAACGAGACTTTCAATTATCTCCGGGCAAACGGCATTTACACCCTTGAAGATTTGGAACACCGTGTCAACGAACACAACGCCACCACGGAGAGCTTGAAGAAAACGCTGGGCGAACAGACCGCCCGAATGAAAGCGATTAAGCAGCTCTATGACAGCTCCGCTGCTTTCCGAAGCCTGAAGCCTGTCTATGACGGCTTGCAGAAAATCAAGTTTGAAAAGCCCAGAGCCAAGTACAAGGCAGAGCATGAAGCGGAACTGAAACAGTTCTACGCCGCCAGACGCAAGCTGACCGAGGAGTTCTCGGACGGCAAGGTGGATATGAAAAAGCTGTCCGCAGAGTATGACGCTTTGGAACAGGCGCATGAAACCACCTACGGCGAGTTTAAGACTGTCAGAGACGATTTACACCGCCTTTGGAGGGTCAAGTCATGCGTAGATACTGCCGCCCGATTTAACGAGCGTACAGAGGAACAAATGCTCCAAAATCGACCCCAAACACGACAGAAAAAGGAGGAACTATCCCGATGAATTACACCCAAGCACAGATTGACCGGGCAAATGCCGTCAGTCTGGAAGATTTTCTCCGTACACAGGGAGAGACACTAATCAAAAGCGGACGGGAATACCGCTGGAAAGAACATGACAGCTTGACCGTCCGGGGAAACAAGTGGTTTCGCCACAGCCAGAGCAAGGGCGGCTATCCCATTGATTTTGTCATGGAGTTTTACGGAAAGTCCTTTCCCGAAGCCGTCCAGCTCCTGACCGGCGAAAGCGGCGAGGGGCAGACCGAAGCCAGCACAACACCGCCCACAGCGTTTCACTTGCCCTTGCACAACAGAACAGCCGACAGAGCAATTCAATATCTTTGCGAAAGCCGAGGTCTCAACAAAACGCTTGTTGAGGCTTTTCTTCTTTCTGGGGATATTTACGAGGACGCAAAGCGGCACAATGTTGTGTTTGTCGGCAGAGACCGAAGCGGTACGCCGAGATACGCCCATGTGCGAGGAACGGCAGACCCATTCAGACAGGACATTGCCGGGTCTGACAAGTCCTATCCGTTCCGCTATGAGGGAAACGGCAACCAGCTCTTTGTCTTTGAAGCACCGATTGACCTGTTATCGTTCATCTGCCTTTATCCGCAGGACTGGCAGACAAGGAGCTATCTTGCCCTGGGCGGCGTTTCGGGCAAAGCCCTTGACCGTTTTCTTTCTGAACGCAAGGACGCCCGAAAAGTATTCCTCTGCCTTGACAGCGACACCGCAGGAAGTGAAGCCTGCTCCCGACTGGCGCAGGACATTCCCAGCGAGATCGCCGTCATTCGCCTTGTCCCGGCAAGGAAAGACTGGAACGATGTTCTCCGTCAGCAAGGGGATATTCCCAGCCGCAAATTCATAGCCGAGACAATCACGCTGCGAGAGCTGCCCACCGCCCAGCCTGTCCCCATGCTCCGTATGGCAGATGTGGAGCTGACGAGCGTGGATTGGCTATGGTTTCCGTATATCCCCTTTGGAAAGCTGACGATCATACAGGGCAACCCCGGCGAGGGCAAGACCTACTTTGCCATGCGTCTTGCGGCGGCTTGCACCAATCGAAAGCCCTTGCCCGGTATGGAGACCCTTGAGCCTTTCAATATCATCTATCAGACCGCCGAGGACGGTCTGGGCGATACTGTTAAGCCCCGGCTGATGGAAGCAAACGCAGACCTTGAAAGAGTGCTTGTCATTGACGATAGAGACACGCCGCTGACCCTTGCCGATGAGCGCATAGCAAGGGCAATCCGTGAGAACAACGCAAGGCTGGTTATCATTGACCCGGTACAGGCGTTTCTGGGCGCAGATGTGGACATGAACAGAGCAAACGAGGTGCGCCCAATATTCCGCAGTCTGGGAGACATTGCACAGGCTACCGGGTGCGCTATCGTGCTGATCGGACACCTCAACAAAGCCGCAGGAACGCAAAGCACCTACCGGGGATTGGGGTCTATCGACATTACGGCGGCAGTCCGCAGTCTGCTGTTTATTGGCAAGCTGAAGGACAGTCCGACAACGAGGGTGCTTATCCATGAGAAAAGCTCCCTTGCGCCGCCCGGACAGTCCCTTGCCTTTTCTCTGGGAGACGAGAAAGGCTTTGAATGGATAGGAGCTTATGACATTACCGCTGACGAGCTTCTTGCCGGGACAGACACCGCCAAGACCGAAAGCAAGACCGCACAGGCGCAAATGCTCATTCTGGAACTGCTGGCAGATGGAAAGCGTATGCCGAGCGCAGAGCTGGAAAAGGCAGTCAATGAGCGTGGGATTTCCTCACGCACCATGAGAACGGCAAAGAGCCGTATCGGGGACAGACTTGTGACCGAGAAAGACGGCACAGCATGGGTCTGCTATCTCCGAGATTGACAACAGGAACACGGCAAGCGTGGCAAAGACGGCAAGGTTTTTATAGATACCTTAATGCTGCCGCCTTGCCTTGTT
>NZ_QUIX01000035.1:3063-3277 GCF_003480365.1 Butyricicoccus sp. AM32-19
CCTTGCCTTGTTCCCTCATACCGACACCGCCCGATGATGAACAGTCACCGGGCATTTTTCATTTACAGGAGGATTTTGAATGAACAATACCGCAACCAACACCGCCACTTGCCCTACTGTCAGAAAGCAGATCGGCAAGACAACCTATATCGTCCGTGTGCATTTCAGCCAGACCGCAAAAGAAACGATGGAGGACAAAATCAAGCGTCTGCTC
>NZ_QUIX01000036.1:0-688 GCF_003480365.1 Butyricicoccus sp. AM32-19
CACTGCGGCGCGGTAATCGACGGCACTTTGCGGACCGCATCAAAGTCGATCGTAAAGCCTGCCTGCTGGAGCGATCTCATCTTGATATAGTTGGTTTCATCCTTGTTGATGATGTCACACTCGTAGGTCTTGCCATTGAGCAGGACCTTTTTCTTCTCTACCACTTCGTCGTCCTCCTTCTTCGGTTCGGGTTCAACCGGCGCGGTCAGCCGTGCCTTGAACTTACGCCACAGACTTTCGTCGCGTACCCACGGCTCGGGGCACAGCTTGCCGGTGACATCATAGTGCCGCACGACGTGATCTACGTCAATGCCGTACTTCGCCATGAGATACTTGACCAACTCGACGGCACGGTCTACCGTCTGCGGCGTGATGGTGTACTTGCCACCTACGATGTCACTGCACATTTCCACACCCAACGAATTACGGTTCATACAAATGCCGCGTAACGGGTGATGCGAGCTCTCGAGAGCGCCGCCGCAGTGCCATGCTGCATCTCTATCACGCACGGACTGCGTAACGCTGTCCTCATCGACAAAATAGTGTGCACTTGCCCGTCGGCCTGCGCCCTGAAAATAGTGCGCGTTGCCCTCGTCGGTATCGCCGTCGTTGGCGGTATAGTGCATGACGATGTACTTGATCGAATTGCCGCCACGTCCCGAATAGAAGTTGCTCGAATCAGCCGGCA
>NZ_QUIX01000036.1:698-3221 GCF_003480365.1 Butyricicoccus sp. AM32-19
CGGCACAAACGGAATGTTCATCAATCGTTCTCCTCCCCTAACTTATCCACTGCGTCCTTTGCTGCGGACAGCATCTTCTGGAGCCACTGCGGCACGGGTGCGCCCAGGTTGACTGCGTTTTCGACGATCGAGCCCAACTCCGTGAGCGTGTAACGGCACAAACGGAATGTTCATCAATCGTTCTCCTCCCCTAATTTATCCACTGCGTCCTTTGCTGCGGACAACATCTTCTTGAGCCACTGCGGCACGGGTGCGCCCAGGTTAACTGCGTTTTCGACGATCGAGCCCAACTCCGTGAGCGTGTACCACACGACCACCAACGGGCACAGCAGTGTCGTATACTCAAACGGCAGTACGACGCCCGGCAGGTGCCCGAGCATGGCGCCGATGAGCAGATCAGCCGCACCGGCCACCATTACTACAATAACTGAGCCGATCTTGTGAAAGATGCCGTCTCGTGCCGACTTGCTCGACCACTCGCCGCGGTGCATTGCTGCTGCGGTGCCGGTGAGATAATCCACCGCCATGCAGCCCACAAACAGCACTACAAGCCAGCCGAACCAGCCCCAGAGTGAGGTCAGCAGCGCGACAACTGCCGTCACGGCCAGCTTAAAATCGTTTACTTTATCCATGGTTTTACCTACTTTCTTACGCGATAATGCGATTATATTCGTACTGTACGCGGATTGGATTGATCTCCGCATAGATGAGCGTCGTTTTCGGGTCAGTATGCCCGAGCAAATGCTGAATAACTGTCAAGTCCATGCCGGCCGACAGCGCATGCGACGCGAAGGTGTGCCTCATGAGGTGCGGATAGAGTGGGCGCTCCGTGCAGCCGTTTACGCGGTTTCTGCGTCCTTCGTACCGCCGAACTCGCTCGGCACAACCTCGGGCATACCGCACTCATCAATCAGGATTCCCGCTACCTGCTTTTTCAGCT
This sequence comes from Butyricicoccus sp. AM32-19, assembly GCF_003480365.1. NCBI lineage: Bacteria > Bacillati > Bacillota > Clostridia > Eubacteriales > Butyricicoccaceae > Butyricicoccus > Butyricicoccus sp. AM32-19. Next base: position 1,639 of record NZ_QUIX01000036.1, read on the forward strand.
TCGCGGGCACCTGCTCGAACTCACACTTACCAAGAATCACACGCTGTGCAAAAAGCATTGCCATCATAATAACCGTCCTTTCAAACTTTTCCTTGATTTTGTTGATTAACTTACGCATAAACGACTTCTGCCATCTCTGCAATACAATCCTCATAAAAAGACTGCTGATCGGTCGCGGCGCTGACCTGCGCCTTGAGCAGCTTGTTCTCCTTCTCGCTCTCGACCAGCTTGGCGGAGATCGTGTCCAGCGCCGCCGCTGTGCCGTCCACCGCACGGGTGTACACAGCCGTCACGCTGGTCGGGTCCTTCGCGTCCACCGTGACCGACCGGAGTGCGTAGCCGGCAAGCACTTCCACCGTATCACCGGCATCGGTCTTGACCGTGAGCACAGCGGAATCCAGTGCAAGCACGGCCTCGACCGACGTTTCCGCAAACGGGATCGTCAGCAGGTCACCGTCCGTCCGGTAGTCCAGAGCCTTGATGTCATTTACTTTCATGGTTACCCCTTTCTGTGGTCAGTTCGCCACATACTTATTGTATTGATGCCGTACACCTTCCTCGTTCAGTTCGGCGTAGATCTGTGTCGTTGCAATGTCCTCGTGACCGAGCAGCCGTTGGATGACGGTTACGTCCATGCCGCCGTTGAGCGCATGGGTCGCAAACGTGTGCCGGAGCAGATGCGGGTGTACCCTGCCCTCCAGTCCGGCGCGCTCACTCAGGTTGTGGACGATGCGCTGTATCGCCCGAGGTTTCAGCGGCTCGTAGGGCGATTTGCTGGACACAAACAGACCGTCACCGCCCTTGCGCTGCATCATGTACTCCTCAATCATCAGGCGTGCGCGAACCGAGAAGTACACCACACGGTCTTTGTCGCCCTTGCCGGTGACCTGCACCGACCGATCTGCGAGATTGAGATCCGCCGCACGCAGCTGCGCGACTTCGCTCAGACGGCAGCCGGTAGACACAAGGAACTCGATCAGCGCTTTCTCCCGGTACGTCTTGCAGGCATCGCGCAGGCGTTCCAGTTCTTCGACGGTCAGCGCCTGGCGGGCACCCTTCTTGTCCAATTTCAAGGACTTGATCTTGCTCATCGGGTTCTTCTTGATCTTCTCCTCGACATGAAGCCACCCAAAGAACGCACGCAGTGTGTTGATGTGCGTTTGCAGCGACGTGTCTTTCAGGTGGCGCGTTTCATCGAGATACGAAATGTAGCCGCGAATGTCGTCGGTCGTTACCTTGGCAGCGCTCTTGTTCACCTTGGCGGCAAACATTTCGAGGTTGCAGCGGTAGTTCCCCAGGGTCTTGTCGGATAAGCCGTCAATGCGTTTCGCGCCCAGATAATACTTGATCCGGCGGCGCAGGTCGCTCCTCGTTTCGTCGCTTTCGCGCGTGATATTGTAGTCCTTCATGATAGCGGTCAGTGCTTCCGCCGTCAGCGGCGTACCGCCAGAAAAAGTGTCGGAAAGTCGCTTGATAAGCTCGGTTTTTGCGTTCAAATGTGTTTGCCCCTTTCAAGATTTGATGTATAGACATTATACATCAAGGAGCAAAAATCGGGCAATTTAGGACGCATTAGACCGCTA
>NZ_QUIX01000037.1:0-3184 GCF_003480365.1 Butyricicoccus sp. AM32-19
ATCACGGACGCGCTCGGCAATACGGAAACCTATACCTACTCCGGACACAGCTTGACCGAGTTCCGCGATAAGAACGGACATACCACTTCGTACACCTATAATGCACTCGGTCTGCCGATTACGGTTACGGACGCACTCGGCAATCAGACTACCTATGCGTATGACGATAAGGGACGGCAGCTTTCTGTCACTGACGCAGAAGGCGGCGTTACCAGCTTTGAATACGATGCCGTAGGCCGCATCGTTGCAGAGCATACCAAGGTGAGTGATACGGCTACCGCAACGACCAAGCATACCTACTCCAAGGCGGGCAAGCTGCTGAAAACCGTAGACGCGCTGGGCGGCGAAACCTCGTATGAGTACAATGCCAACGGCTTTACCACCTCGACCAAGGACGCGCTCGGCGGCACGGTAACGACCGAATACGGCACGAACGGCGAACCGCTCAAACGCACGGACGCGAACGGCAATGAAACCACCTATGAATATGACAAGGATACCGCACAGCTTGTATCGGTAACAGACGCAGAGGGCAACGAAACCCGCTACACCTACAACGATCGCGGCCTGCTTATCCAGACTACGGACGCGGAAGGCAATGCGACTACCTATGAATATGACGCGCTCGACCGTGTAGCAAAGACGATTGACGCGCTGGACGGCGAAACGATCTATGCGTATGACAGCATGGGACGCACGGTTTCGGAAACCGACGCAGAAGGCAACAAGAAAACCTACACCTATGACGCGCTCGGACGAACCAAGACTGAAACCGACGGTGCAGGCAACAAGACAACCTATACCTATGACCCTGTTGGCAATCTGCTTGTCACAACGGACGCAAACGGCAATGAAACCAAGACCGAGTACAACGCCATCAATGCAGCGGTAAAGCAGATTGACGGCGAAGGCAACGAAACCACCTACACTTACGACAAGGTAGGACGGCTGCTGACCGAAACGGACGCACTCGGCGGCGTTACCGCGTACACCTACGACCTTGCGGGCAATCAGCTTAGTGTTACCGACCCCGAAGGCAATGTGACAAAGTATATCTATGACCTGCTGGGACGCGCCGTAGAGCAGATTAACGCAGACGGCAGCAAGACCCGCACGGTGTATGACGCGCTGGGACGCACGACAGAAAGCTATGACGAACTCGGCGGTAAGACTGCTACCACCTATGATGCGAACGGCAACCAACTCACCGTCACTGACCCGAAAGGCAACAAAACTTCGTATCAGTACAACCGCAAAGACCAGATTACTGTTATCACCTATGCGGACGGCGGCGAAACCCACTATACCTACAATGCGCTCGGAAATGTCAGCGAAGTAACCGACCAGAACGGCAATGCAACCAAGTACACCTATGACGCACTCGGCAGAACGCATACCGAAACCAACGCAGTAGGTGTTGTGACCGAATACGGCTACGACAAGGTAGGCAACACGGTTTCTGTCACCAAGGACGGAACAGTAATCGCAAAGAGCGAGTACGACGGTGCGTATCGTGTGATAAAAACGATTGACGGACTGGGTAATGCGGGAACAAAGCAATATGACGGCGTAGGCAATGTACTGGTTTCCACTGACCGTGAAGGCAATGCAACACAGTACACCTACGACAAAAACTATAACCTGCTCAAGACCACAGACGCAGAAGGCGGCGTGTCCTCGTCTGCTTATGACGCGCTGGGTCGTGTCGTTTCTGCAACCGATGAAAACGGCAATGCAACGACCTACACCTACGATAAGAACGGCAATGTACTGACCGAAACCGACGCACTTTCTGGTGTTGTTACCAACACTTACGACGCACGCGGCAGAGTAGCAGCAACCACGGACAAGCTGGGTGCAACGACTACCTACACCTATGACGCAGCCGGTAATCTCCGCAAGGAAACCGACGCGAATAATGCGTATGCCGTTTATCAGTATGATGCGAACAACAATCTCATTCAGTACACCAACCGCAACAACGAATGGGTGAAGTATGCGTATGACTGCATGAATCGGCAGGTCAAGGAAACCAACCAGCTTAACCATGCAACCGAGTACGAATACGACCTTGCAGGCAACCAGACGGCGGTGATCGACGGCAACAAGAACAAGGCCATATACACCTATGACGGCTTGAATCGTCTTGTTTCCAAGACCAACGCCGAAGGCGGTATGTTCGAGTACCGGTATGATTCGTTTGGCAACACCGCAGGCACGACGATGTACGGCGGCGGTGACGAGAAGGCCGCGACCACTTATGCCTATGATGCAGCGGGCAATCTGCTGACCGAAACCTCTCCGCTGGGCAGCGTGACTACCTACACGCATGACAAGGAAGGCAATGTGCTGACGCAGGTTGACGAAAACGGCAAGCAGACCGCGTACACCTACGACAAGTTGTATCGCATGGTTTCCCGCAAGGACGCGGATGGTACTGCGACCTTTGCCTATGACAAGGCGGGCAACATGACCTCGGCCAAGGATGGAAACGGCACGGTAGCATTTGCGTTCGACGCGCTTTCCCGCACCACCGCTGTCACAAATGAGGACGGCACGACCACGGCGTACACCTACGACGCGGCAAGCAACCGTCTGTCCATCACCTACCCCGACGGCAAGGCTGTTACGACCGCGTATGATAGTCTCGGCAATGTGAAGTCCCAGACCGACCATGACGGCACAGGCATTACCTACACGCGCGACGCGGAAGGACGCACAATCAAGGAAGGCCACAGCGACGGCAGCACGACCGAGTATGATTATAACGCCGCCGGTCTGCTGACGCTGCAAAAGGAAGTCACCAAGAGCAACAGCACACGCCGTCAGACTGCGTATACCTACGATGATGCGGGCAATATCGTAAGTGAAAACCGTTCCGGTGTAGACATTGACAAGAAGGACGAGTTGGTACGCTACTACTACGATAAGGCCAATCAGCTTATCCGCACCAATATCGAGGGCAAGAATACGAAGTATTCCTACGACCTCGCGGGCAATCTGCTTTCCGATGGTACGAACACTTACACCTACGATCTGCAAAACCGTCTGGTTAGCAAGACCGGCAAGGACGGTACGACCACTTATACCTATGACGCGGCGGGCAATCTGATTAAGAAGGCTGCACCGGACGGCACGACCGAGTATACCTACACGGCACAGAACAAGCTGAAAACCGGCAAGA
>NZ_QUIX01000038.1:0-2665 GCF_003480365.1 Butyricicoccus sp. AM32-19
ACAGACGCAGAGGGCAACGAAACCCGCTACACCTACAACGACCGCGGCCTGCTTATCCAGACTACGGACGCAGAAGGTAATGCGACCACCTATGAATATGACGCACTCGACCGTGTAGCAAAGACGATTGACGCGCTGGACGGCGAAACGATCTATGCGTATGACAGCATGGGACGCACGGTTTCGGAAACCGACGCAGAAGGCAACAAGAAAACCTACACCTATGACGCGCTCGGACGAACCAAGACTGAAACCGACGGTGCAGGCAACAAGACAACCTATACCTATGACCCTGTTGGCAATCTGCTTGTCACAACGGACGCAAACGGCAATGAAACCAAGACCGAGTACAACGCCATCAATGCAGCGGTAAAGCAGATTGACGGCGAAGGCAACGAAACCACCTACACTTACGACAAGGTAGGACGGCTGCTGACCGAAACGGACGCACTCGGCGGCGTTACCGCGTACACCTACGACCTTGCGGGCAATCAGCTTAGTGTTACCGACCCCGAAGGCAATGTGACAAAGTATATCTATGACCTGCTGGGACGCGCCGTAGAGCAGATTAACGCAGACGGCAGCAAGACCCGCACGGTGTATGACGCGCTGGGACGCACGACAGAAAGCTATGACGAACTCGGCGGTAAGACTGCTACCACCTATGATGCGAACGGCAACCAACTCACCGTCACTGACCCGAAAGGCAACAAAACTTCGTATCAGTACAACCGCAAAGACCAGATTACTGTTATCACCTATGCGGACGGCGGCGAAACCCACTATACCTACAATGCGCTCGGAAATGTCAGCGAAGTAACCGACCAGAACGGCAATGCAACCAAGTACACCTATGACGCACTCGGCAGAACGCATACCGAAACCAACGCAGTAGGTGTTGTGACCGAATACGGCTACGACAAGGTAGGCAACACGGTTTCTGTCACCAAGGACGGAACAGTAATCGCAAAGAGCGAGTACGACGGTGCGTATCGTGTGATAAAAACGATTGACGGACTGGGTAATGCGGGAACAAAGCAATATGACGGCGTAGGCAATGTACTGGTTTCCACTGACCGTGAAGGCAATGCAACACAGTACACCTACGACAAAAACTATAACCTGCTCAAGACCACAGACGCAGAAGGCGGCGTGTCCTCGTCTGCTTATGACGCGCTGGGTCGTGTCGTTTCTGCAACCGATGAAAACGGCAATGCAACGACCTACACCTACGATAAGAACGGCAATGTACTGACCGAAACCGACGCACTTTCTGGTGTTGTTACCAACACTTACGACGCACGCGGCAGAGTAGCAGCAACCACGGACAAGCTGGGTGCAACGACTACCTACACCTATGACGCAGCCGGTAATCTCCGCAAGGAAACCGACGCGAATAATGCGTATGCCGTTTATCAGTATGATGCGAACAACAATCTCATTCAGTACACCAACCGCAACAACGAATGGGTGAAGTATGCGTATGACTGCATGAATCGGCAGGTCAAGGAAACCAACCAGCTTAACCATGCAACCGAGTACGAATACGACCTTGCAGGCAACCAGACGGCGGTGATCGACGGCAACAAGAACAAGGCCATATACACCTATGACGGCTTGAATCGTCTTGTTTCCAAGACCAACGCCGAAGGCGGTATGTTCGAGTACCGGTATGATTCGTTTGGCAACACCGCAGGCACGACGATGTACGGCGGCGGTGACGAGAAGGCCGCGACCACTTATGCCTATGATGCAGCGGGCAATCTGCTGACCGAAACCTCTCCGCTGGGCAGCGTGACTACCTACACGCATGACAAGGAAGGCAATGTGCTGACGCAGGTTGACGAAAACGGCAAGCAGACCGCGTACACCTACGACAAGTTGTATCGCATGGTTTCCCGCAAGGACGCGGATGGTACTGCGACCTTTGCCTATGACAAGGCGGGCAACATGACCTCGGCCAAGGATGGAAACGGCACGGTAGCATTTGCGTTCGACGCGCTTTCCCGCACCACCGCTGTCACAAATGAGGACGGCACGACCACGGCGTACACCTACGACGCGGCAAGCAACCGTCTGTCCATCACCTACCCCGACGGCAAGGCTGTTACGACCGCGTATGATAGTCTCGGCAATGTGAAGTCCCAGACCGACCATGACGGCACAGGCATTACCTACACGCGCGACGCGGAAGGACGCACAATCAAGGAAGGCCACAGCGACGGCAGCACGACCGAGTATGATTATAACGCCGCCGGTCTGCTGACGCTGCAAAAGGAAGTCACCAAGAGCAACAGCACACGCCGTCAGACTGCGTATACCTACGATGATGCGGGCAATATCGTAAGTGAAAACCGTTCCGGTGTAGACATTGACAAGAAGGACGAGTTGGTACGCTACTACTACGATAAGGCCAATCAGCTTATCCGCACCAATATCGAGGGCAAGAATACGAAGTATTCCTACGACCTCGCGGGCAATCTGCTTTCCGATGGTACGAACACTTACACCTACGATCTGCAAAACCGTCTGGTTAGCAAGACCGGCAAGGACGGTACGACCACTTATACCTATGACGCGGCGGGCAATCTGATTAAGAAGGCTGCACCGGACGGCACGACCGAGTATACCTACACGGCACAGAACAAGCTGAAAACCGGCAAGA
>NZ_QUIX01000039.1:0-2232 GCF_003480365.1 Butyricicoccus sp. AM32-19
GTTGATTTCCCGGATTTCCCATTGCTTCGGCTCGTCAAAGGCATGGTTTAAGGCTTCCTTGTAGAGCTGCTTGGAACAGACCATGCTCCCGGTGTACTTATCAAGATACGCCTGTATCATCCCGGCTTTGGTGTCCTCCGGCATAAAATCCCGCTGGTGTTCTTTGAGATACCGCTGCATGGCGGGGCTGAAAGCCAGCTTGAACCTGCCGCTTCGGTAAATCTCCATCGCTTCCGCCCACATCTGCTCGATATAGGCTCTGGAAGCAGCTTCGTCCTCCAAAATGTGAACCTCGGCTTGCTCCGGGTACACCATGACGGGGATAAAGCGGCGGTTGCCGGAACGGTCAAGGGGCAGGAAGTCAAGGGCATTGGAAGTGCCGCCAAACACGCACTGACGGGGGCGGTCTGCCGGGTGGGTTTCATAGGGTATCTTATAAACCTCTTTCTGCCGGCTTAAAAATGACTTGATTTCCTCAATGCTCTTGGCGTTTGCGGTTGCCATCATTTCCGACATTTCGATAATCCAGTGACCTTGCAGCTTACGGTACACATTGTCATCGTCCAGCTTCCGCAAATCATCGGAGAACCACTCGTCCCGGACTGCCAGCAGACGGAAGAAGGTGGACTTTCCAGCCCCCTGACCGCCTACCAGACAAAGCATGATTTCAAACTTGCACCCCGGCTGAAAGGCTCGTGAGATTGCACCCAGCAGGAACAGCTTCAACGCTTCATAGGTGTAATCGTCTGCGTCAGCCCCCAGAAAGTGCCGCAGGCAGAAACGGATTCGCTCTGTCCCGTCCCACACAAGGGTATTGAGATAGTCCCGGATGGGATGGTACTTGTTTTCATTCGCCACAATCCCGATGGCGTTATCAATCTTTTTCTCATTGGTAAGACCGTAGGTTTCTTCCAGATAGAGAAGCAGATACTTCATATCCGTATCGTTCAGGGCTGTGCTTTCTCTGTGAAAACCGATGGGCTTTATGATGTCCTTGCGGTCGGTCAGGATGTTGTATGCGATAGCCCCGGAAAGCAGAGGGTCACGCTGGAATACGGTCAGGCAGTTCCGTATGCTCTGGCGGACACCGCCTTTCTCGGTAGTTTCCAGCCCCGCCTTGATTTCCTCAACGCTCTGGGGCGGCTGCATGGCGTTCATGGTGTTTTTTAGTTCTTGCTGCGTCTGCGGCTGCAAGCTCTGCCATTCGCTGTTCAAGCTGTATCACATCCTTTCCGTAGTCCGCAATCAAAGCCGCTTTTTCCTCTGTCTCCCCGAACAGCAGCACATCCAGCAGATATTCCACATGGGCTTGCTTTTGTAAGGCTTCCACAAACCGGGGATGAAAGGCTTCCTCTGGGGAGTGCGGGGCATATTCCGTTCTCCATGCCCGAAGCAGGTAGAGATAATCGGCAAGGATACGGAAGCAGCGGTTCTTTGCTTCCTGAAACTGTTCCTCCGGGGATTTCTGCCGGGGCTTGGGCTTTTTTGCCTTTCCCGGCGGTTTCCAGTCCTCATAGGAAAGCCCGAAGTCCTGTGCCAGCTGTACGGCGGCTTCTTTCTTTCCCAGCCCATACAGGGCGGCGGCAAAATCAATCACATCCCCATCCGCACCGCAGCCGAAGCAGTGGTAACGCCGATCCAGCTTCATGCTTGGGGTTTTATCGTTATGGAACGGGCAGCAAGCCATCCCGTTCCGACCTACATGGATTCCATAATGCTCCGCAGCCTGTCTTGTTGTGACGGACTGCTTCACAGCTTCAAATACATTCAAATCTATCCCTCCTTGAAAATAAGAAAAGCACCTGACATTCTCTGCTTGAAAATGGCAAGTGCCTGTTAAAGTTCCATATCCTGTTGTTTGTGTTTCGTCTGTGCCGGGACAGTTCTTTGTGCTTTTTTCTCGTCAGCCTTATCCTGCAAGACTTCCTTGATAGGCTGCTTCTTGGGCGGCTCTTTGCTTTCTTCTGTGCCGGGTGTAGCTTTCCGTACCCAGTAGCGGATGTCCCGCAACTTCTTCAAATCAGCCTGTACCTCGGTCAAAGGTTCTTTCAGCTCTGCGATTTCGCTGAGAAGTTTTTCCTGCTCCTCTTGCAGCTCATTTTGGGTACTGTCCTTATCGTCCGGGTGCTTGGCAAGGTAGGCGGCGGCTTTCTCATACCGGGCAACCTCCGGGTGTTCCTGTTTGAATTTCTCCTTTGTTTTCTTAAAAAATATCTTCTGGTACTTCTCATA
>NZ_QUIX01000004.1:0-161937 GCF_003480365.1 Butyricicoccus sp. AM32-19
ATTCGTACTGTACGCTGCGCCAGTGCTTGATGTAGATGTTGCTGGGATGCATAATGTTGTCCTTTCTGGGCGATTGCCCTATCGCAAGTGTAAAAATTCCAGCTATTTTTGTCGATTAGTCAAAGATCTTGTGTAATCGGTCCTCAACCCAGACGGCCACCGCCGACAGTGCCGCCCATGCAAACATAAACTGCGGGCACACCTGCCCCATGATGTTACCGGGCACGCCAGAGTAGTCCCACACGTCAAGACCAAGCCAGACGTTCAGCACCAGACCAGCCAGCAGCTCCAGTACGGTGCAGATCACAGCACCCTGTGCCATCTGCAAGATGATCGGCGGTCGCTGCTGGATCTCATTCAGCAGGCCAACTGCCACAAAGCATACGCCGCCGAGTACACCCATCGACCAGTGCGTGTATCCGCGCCATGCGATCTCGATCAGCATGTACATCACACCACCGATTACCGCGAACAGCAGGTGCTCAAGCACAGACTTAGGCGTAATTCCACGCAACACTCAAGACCTCCTCTGCCGTCACAGCATTGCGGAGATCGACTTCCGCCGCCTGCTGGATGCTTACGCGCGGCTCGACATAGGCTGCAATCGCCAGTGCCAGCGCACACAGGTCAGCATACTGCCAGACCGTACACTCATCGCCGGTAGAGTTCCATCGCAGCTCACGTTCCACTCCGGCAGACTCTGCAACCTGCTGTACCGCCAGTGCAGAGGTAAGCTGTGCCTGCTTTTCCGACGTTACAGCATACTTCTTACCATCCGTCCATGTCAGCGGATTTTCGGACAGCCATGCAGCGAGGTCAGTCTTGCTGTCTGCGATACGCTGCTCACGCAGATCATCAACTGAGGTCAGCGGTGTGCCGTATTCCTCGCCGACGGCCTGTAAAAGCAGTGCGTCGTTCTGCTCATTCACACGCGCCTGCAAGTCCGAACCATCTGCAACCTCGGTGACATACTCGTCATACACCCAGCCGCGCTCGTCTTGCCGGGCGTTCAAGCAGATACGCACCCACGCCCGTCCGGGCTTGTTTGGCAAGCTGTTCGCCGTGATTTTCTCCGGCTTGTTATCGCCATGTACCTTCATTTATGTCACTCCTTTCAGGCCTCGCACAGGAGACGCGCGGAGATGTCCGAGCCCGAACGCGAAGAGGCGTTGCTCGCATTGAAGTACAACAGACCTGCATACGAGCCACCGCCCCAATGGCCACCAACACACAGCACGCTCCAACCATAGGACGACCACACGAAGTCTGGAATGTACGTTGTTTCCGAACCGCCGATAGTTTTGGGGATGAGTAGACCGTTGTCAGTAACGGTCAAGTCCTTAATCCAACCGGACGCAGGCAGCGTGCCGATTTTGGTATAACCGGTCGTCGTATCGTCCGCGTACTTGCTCGGGTCGGTGCAGTAGTAAGCAGTTGTGCCGTCCGCGTTGAAGCCGTCCACCCACTGGGATACATTACCCAACAGGTTTTCAACCCACCTATACTGTACAGCACACTCTATTGACCCAGCAGTTGAATTTCCGGTGTGATATATCATCGTATCCGTCATTCCATTTCTGACAGGGCCCGAATATTCACTTTTTGTAACGCCTGCTCCTATCGTGATCTGACAATTCCAGTCTGCAAATTCGATGAGGTACAGCCAGATGATAGCACAGTAAGTTGCAAAATCGTACAAGTGCCACTTGTCGCCGTTTTTCTTAGCGTTGCTGCGTGCGGTTGTGCAAGTGATATTTACAGTAGACGTAACACCGGATTTACTTCCGGGAATAGTGTATCTTCCCACATACTTTCCACTGCCCGGATGTTTCGTCATTCCAGTCTTGGGCTTATCCGACACATAGAAATACTGCTTCGTACCGTTACGTTTCGCCGCAACATAGAACTCCGGAATAAACACCATGGTAAAGTTATTAGAACGTGAGAACCCGCTGTCACCTTTCCATGCTGTTACAGCGCCCGCATTGTTCAGATTGCACTCTTTCATGCCGCTCCATGGCATAAAGCTGTCAAAAGGACTCGAACCTGCACCCGTACCAACCGCCGGAACCGGCTCAGTCGTTACGCTCTTAGTTACCAGTCCGTAAGGGTCAGTGCTCGGTGTTAAGCGCGTCAGCGCGGTGCTCGAATTGCTCGTATCCCACATCACACCGAATACGTTAGCGTAATTCAGCGTCAGGCTCTTACTCTGGCCACTGGCGATAATGCTTACCGTGCCCTCTGCGGTCTGGTCACCCTTGGTGGCCTTGATTACCCAAGTACCCGCCTTGCCGACGGTAAATACCGCCGTGCCGGTGCTCGTCTTGGTCAATACCGTACTGCCCAGTGTAGCCGTAACCGTCGAGCCGCTGTCAATGGTAACGGTAATCGTGGACTGGAATTTCTCGAGCGTTACTGCAAGCGCCGTGTAATACGCCTTGGTCGTCACCTCGGCGGTGTACGTCGTGCCGGACAGCGCTGCACTCAACGTGTAGGTCACACCAATGCCCAGCACGCTGACCGTTGCCGTCAGACTGCTGTCCACCGTGCCGGTGTAGGTTTCCCCGCCACCCTTGAGTGTCCACGCACAGCCGACAAAATCAGCCGCAAACGTCAGCGTAATGTGACTGCCGCCGGATGCCGGTGCGTCTACCTCACCCACGGTATTATCAGCCGTAAAGCCGACATATTTACCCTTCTTGCCCTTGATTTTGTCCTGCTTTGCCGCAAACAGCACAGAATGTGCGCTTGTACTGCTGTTATGCGTGGATACTGCGCTTGCCGCTGTGCCAGACGGATCATAATCCATTGCGGGCAGTTGGCCGCTCGGCACCTTGCCACTGCTGTCAAGGCTCGCAACTCCGCCTGCCTTGCCCTTATCCTTCGCCGATACCGCGCCCAAGTCAGCAGCGGTCAGACCGCCGCTCTTGACGCTCTCCTTGACCTTCTCAGCCAGTTCGGTGGTCTTGACACGTTCGCCCACCGCGTCAGCATTCTTTTTCAGCTCGGTGTCGATCGCGGCAAAGTTCTGGTTGAGCACTTCAACATCGCCAAACTCCTCGTAGCCGGGTTTATTCAGCTTATAATTCGGTGTTTGCTCCATCCGGCAGCACCTCCTCCTTAATTTCTCGCCAGGTGAGCTTTTTCAGCTCTCCCCATGTTAACTTCTTGATCTGCTCCCATGTGTTATACAGCAGCGACGTCGTGCAGACCATATTCGCCGGCACAATATCTGCAAGCAGCTCCTCAACCGCCTGCTGATTGCGCTTTGCGGTCAACGCGACTTTGACCGTCAGTGTGTACCTGTCGCCGTCCAGTTCCAGCTTGTAGCCGTCCGTACCGCAGAGCGTTTCAAGCTGCTGCCGCAGGCGGCGCACCGAGAACGGCAGCTGCGCATTGATCTTGGCGAGCACCTTAAACCGGCGCTCGGCCAGCGTGTCCGTGTCCATCGGCGTAATACCGAAGATCTTCTCGTAACGCGCAATAGCAGTCTCACCGGCGGTACTGATAAACTGCGCATCGAGCACCGCATCAGCGGCATCACGCAGGCGGTCAATCTCCGGCTGCTCAGTGTCGCACAAAAGCGGAAACTCGTAGGTTTTCAGCAGGATCGGCGGCAGGTAGTCTTGCAGCTTCTTTCTCACGACGCACCGCCAATCGTACTCAGCCGCGGAATCTCGTCCGCAGCCAGTTCAATGTTCTTGGTATCGCCGTTGACCGTTGTGCCGTCCACATTGACCACACAATCCGCGGTCAGCAGGTGTGTTTCGATCTGCGAGATGCGAACCACCGTTGTTTTGTTCTCCGACCACTCTTTACATAACTCGTTAAGATACGCATTGGCGGCGCTCACAAGCTGCGACTTGCCGTTCTCCCAGTTCCAACCGGCGGCAAAGGTGATGTTCGCCGCAACGGTGAGGTCGGCGTACTTCGCGCCGGTGACGGTCACGGTATGCCCGATCGGCGCGAGCCCCAGACCCTCGCCGTGATTCTGCTCGGGGTCGATGGCGGTCTGCACCTTGGAAATCAGTTCGCTGCTCGGCGCGGTGAAGTCGGACGCGATAATAGTCAGCTTGACCGTACCGCCGCCGTTCCACACCGGATAGACCTTAACGCCGCCAACACCAGTAATCGCGTTGGTTTTGTCCTTGTAGTCGGCAACATTGCCGCCGAATGCTTCACCGTCGATACTGGCGTAATACTTCTCACGCAGGGTGTCGGTCGTGTCGCCGTCCTCGGCCGGAATGAGCACCGCTGCAATCTGGGCGGTTTCCAGACCGTTCACCGTCTGGATTGGCAGCAGCAGGCCGGTATACTTGTTGCCGACCGTGCCGAGCGTTTCGGCCTCGAGCTTGTAGTGACCTGCCGAGATTTTCTCGGTAACTACATAGTTGACTTCATCGCAGTTGAACCGCAAGCCCGAGGTCAGCTCCACACTGGACGGCGTGAACACACCCTCGATAACAGCAGCAGTTTCGCCCTGAATGGTTACGCCGCGCTCCTTACAGCGCAGCATAAGGTACTGCAGGGATGCGGTATCAACAAAGGTTTCGTCCATGACCACATCAAGCTCCGTGTAGCATTTGACCAGTTCTGCGGCCGCCGGTGCAAGTGCGTCATAGATGATGCTGCCCTCGCGCTTGTCTACCGTATCCGGCACGGATTCCAGCATACGGTTCATAATGTAGTCAAACGTCATTTCGTCCGAGTATCGTCCGATCATGCCGTTTCACCTCCAAACTCAAATTCGCTTTCCACGTCGCCCTCGGTCGTGGTTACGGTAAATTTCACAAACAGGTTGCGCTTGCCCTTGGTGAACGAGAACTGCTCAACCGAGAGCACACGATCGTCTGCCATGAGCGCATCTTCAATCGCCTTGGCAACCTTGGACTGCAGATACGGCGTCATGGTCTGACCGAGCAGGGCGTTCAGCTCAATGCCGTAATTCCAGCTGTAAATCGCGTACTGAAACCGCTCAGTCTGAAGAATCAGGAAGATGGCCTGCTTCATGGCTTCCAGTCCGTCCAGCTTGCCGCCGGAACACGGGTAGCCGTCAAACCGCAGCGCATAGGTGCGTGTAGGCTGTGTTTCGATCTCGAAATCCTGCACGAGATCGTCATTATACTCTGTCGGCAGCATTACAGCGCCCCTTTCTTGTCGAATACCAGGTACTTTTGTCCACCATCATTGCGGAACAGGATGAGCACATCGCCCACCTTGAACGAGGAGGCGCTCACACCGCTTTTCACGATGAAAAACTCCTTGGTGAGTACAAGTTTCTGGTCGATCTGCACACGGAACGGCGAGAGTGCAATCACCTTGCCGAAGCAGATTGTCATCGGCAAAGCGGCTTGACGCTCATTTTCCGAAATCTGCTTTAACGTGTTGATAAAACGCTGCATATCAGGCACTAAACTCACCTCGAATTCCGCTCAGGTACAAATCCATCGTGTACAGGCCATTGCTAAACGTGTGCTTTGCTTTCTCAATACACATATAGTTCTTGATGTTGATGTCGCCCAGCCCCATACCGACACAAACGGACGTACCGGCACGCGCCCGCACATCACCAAAAACCTTCTGCATGGTCAGCTCTCGATGAATGACATTGTAATAGTTCATGAGTGCTTTCGCCTTGGTCTGCAAATCGGCGGTGTTAAGGGCGTTATCCAGCTTTTCGTAATACTGGAGCGTGCCCCATTTGCTCTGGCTGGCGGTATTGTTCATCACATGAACCTCTCGCACGCCGGTTTCGTCGTTATCCCACGCCAGCTTGATGCGGTTGTACACGTCACTGTCGATGGACGAGGTGTAGCTGTATCCCTGGGCGGTGTCCTCGTCGATGTAGAGCGGCAGGAGCAGGCTCTCGTAGGGTTTGAGGCACAACTTGCCGAAATCGTCGTAGAGCACATACACCTTGCCGGTGTTGATGATGGTCAGGTCGGACGCATTGCCGAGCATATCGAAAAGCGTTCCCTCCTCAATGCGCTGCGGGATTTTGTACTTGGTGTCCGCGACAGTTCCGACCTTCAAACCGTAGTCGGCGGCAAGCATTTTCAGCACCTCGGCGTAGGTCTTGTTGGTGTACGAAATCGTGTCTTTGTTTTTGAAGTACCGCAGCTGGTCATAGGCCGTGACCTTAATCAGCCGATTGTCTGAGCGCGACTTCTTAAAGACGTAGCCGTAAAAGACATTGGAGCCATTGAACCGGAACGACACCGGATTGCCCTCGTGAAAATTCAGCGTGTCGTCCTTGACCACCGTAAACGTCAGCGAGGACGCCGCGCCGCTGCGGGTGGTTTCCCACACGATGTCGCCCTCGATCATCGGCTGCTGAAGCTGACCGTTTTTGTTCTGGATGATCAGCTCCGCACCCGGCATCTGGCAGGACGGCACATCCCGCAGGATCTCCTTGCGCGTGCCCGCCGCGCCGGTGACAGACTTAACAACAACGGTCGTGATGTCCTTCTTCTTCTCTTTCTCGGTGCTCGTGCCCGAAGAGGTCGAGCCGGACGAGCCGCCCGAGCCGCCGATGACGGCTTTGCCGTACTTCTTGCCCCAGCGGTTGCACTCGGCATTGCTGTTCATCAAAAGATCGAAATGGTACACGCCATTCTCAATCTGAATCATGCCGCCGCGATCATTGACGGTGTAGGTCACGCCGTCAAGCGCCGTACCGGTGCCCTGCACGGTGATTTTCGTCCCAAACGGCACAGACGGCGGCGCGGCGCAGGTGTGCTTGCTCGGATCGAGCTTGTTTCCGAGCGCGTCAAGAAAACCGCCCTCCATCGCGTTCGCCGCCGGATAATACGCCGTAAACAACGCCTTTACGGTGTTCGTTGCCGTGCCGCCCGACTTCGCGCCGGAATAGTTAGATACTGTGTCCTTCGACGATACATAGTTCAGCGGATTGACCGACGAACCGTTCAAGTGCATACCAAAATGCAGGTGACAGCCGGTCGAGTTGCCAGTTGTACCAACGGCCGCGATTTTCTGACCGGCGGTGACTTTTGCGCCCTTGGAAACATACAGTTTCGAACAATGTCCGTAGAAACTCATCAGACCGCCGCCATGGTTAATACTGATGTAGTTACCATAACCTCCGTTCAAGCCGGATACCGTTACAGTACCAGGAGCAAACGCAAGAATAGGAGTACCCGAAGCAGAAGCAAGGTCTACACCGTCATGAAACTTGACAGTGCCGTAAATTGGGTGTACGCGGTTTCCGTAACCGCTCGAAATGCGCGAGTAGGACGGACACGGCCAAACATATTTACCCATGTTCTCCCCTCCTTAACTCGGCAGCTTGAGCACAGTGCCGGGATAAATCCACCAACCGTTACTGCTGCTTGATCTACCGTACTTCTTTGCTGCAGCTTCAATGGCAGCTTTGTTCAGACTGTAAATGCTCGTCCACTTAGAGCCGTTACCTAACTGTACTCGGGCAATATTCCATAGGGTATCGCCCTGTTTAACAGTGTACGTTTTGTTCTTAGGTGCCGTAGTGGTGTCGCGCTTCTGCGTGACGGTCGCCTTCTTGGTGCCGCTGCTGCTCTCGCTCTTTTTGAACTCGATAGACTTGGTATGGTACGGCGCGTATTGCAGCAATTCAATCTTTGCCATCACGTCAACGCCGTAGCTGCCGGCATCCTCAGCAAGCTCATAGCTTTCAAGGGATACCGTCATCGGCTGTGCGCTCATCAGCTCCTCGCCGCTATCGTCTATGCGGATAACCGAGAACTCAAACGGCTTGCAGGCGGTCTTGAGCGATTCCAGCTTGCTCATATAATACTGTGCAGGCTGATAACCGCTCGGGTAGCACGCAAACGGATACTCCCGATTCGGCAGCAGCGCCGAAAAGCTGATTTTGCTCAGCCCCGGCGTTTTCAAAACGTTCACCTGCCCCTCGTTGATGAGGTTGATGGTCTTGTTCTGGTTGCTGATCTTGATGGTCAGCGCACTCGGCGTAACCGGAAGGCGCACACCGTCCATGTAAAACTCGTACATATTTAGATGTGCACTCCTTCCGCACTGGTGACAAGCGCCTCGGTGACCTTGGCTTCCAGCAGATTGACTACGCCGTCCAGATCCATCTCGTTCGAAATGTTGTTGTGGTTGACCATTTCCACCTTGATCTCGGCGGTGATGTACTTGTTGATGACCTGCCGCTCGGCAATATCGCGCAGCAGCTTGATGTCGTCCGAGGATACGCTCACATCGTCCGCAATCTGGGCGGTGTTGTCCGCGATGTTGGACAGCAAACCCGTTGCCGGATCGTCCGGCAGGTCAAGACCCAGCTTTTCAGAGATGCTGTTCTGGAGGTTTGCGCCCCAGTTGTAACCGTTGGCGTAAGCCGTTGAATACTCGATCTTCTCCTTGTGCTTAACGTACTCCGTCCACCCGGACTGATCCTTGATCTTCTGGATGCTGTCGGTGTAGCTGTCGTAGAACGTGTCCAGACCGCTGGTGATGTTGATCTTCACGCCCGGAATAAGATTGATGAGCTTCTCGATCGTCCTCACCATACCGCGGATGACGCCGACAACATACTGGCTGAGCTGCAAAAACAAAATCTCGATTGACGCAATCGGGTGCTGGAACACGTTGCCGAGGAAGTTGATAAGATCGGCAATCACGTTGTAGACCGGCAGATAGAACATATTGTAGACAAACGCGCCTGCCATCGCAAACAGGCCGCAGATCACGCCGACAGCGCTCGTCGTTTCGTTCTTCGCCCGGTTCGTGTAGTTGATGTACGCGGCGATAACGCCGATCAGAATGATGATCGAGCCGATAATCAGCACGATCGGGTTGAGCGACATCACGGCATTGAGCATCTTCTGCGCGGCTGTCAGTGCCTTCGTAGCCGCAGCACAGATCTTCGTCCAGTTCGCCGCCACCGCAAACAGCGCAAAGGCTGCCGCAGCCGCAAGCACCAGCGGGCCGATGACCTCGATGTTGTTCGCCACCCAGTTGATGGCTTCGAGCAGCGGCTGCAAGGCCATGATCGCCATGTTGCTGGCCTGCGTCCAGACGTCCGACCAGGTGAGCGGAATCTCGTTGAACTTCTGATTGGTTTCCTCCGCCGAGGACAGCAGCGCGGACTTGACAACGCTCGCCGTCAGCTCGCCCTCCTGCGCCATGCTGCGGATTTCACCGACCGATACGCCGAGGTAGTCCGCAATCGACTGGATGATAGTCGGTGCCTGCTCGAATACCGAGTTGAGCTCCTCGCCGCGCAGCACGCCCGAGCCCATCGCCTGCGTGATCTGGAGCATGGCGGCTGCCTGTCCCTCGGCGGACGTGCCGGCAATCTTGAACTGCTTGTTCAGCTGCTCGACAAACGCGATCGTTTCCTGATTGCTGCTGAATGCATCACTGGCAAGCAGGCCCATCTTCGCGACCGCATCCGCCGTAGCGTTGTACGCGCCGCGCGAACGCATAGCCGACTGATAGATCAGCTCCTGCAGGTCGGCGGTGCTTTGCAGACCGTCGTTCATCAGATTCAGACGCGCCGTGGTCTGCGTCATTTCGTCCGACATACTCACGATACCGCTCACCAGCTTGGAGCCGAGGAACGCGGTGCCCAGCTTTTTGAGCGATGCCGTCAGGTTCTCTGCCGGCGGCTGCGCCGAGGTCATGCCGCTCCGCAGCTCCTCGACTTCGCTCACGGTTCGGGTGAGTTCTTCGCGCACACCTGCCAATTCGCTGTTAAATTGTGAATACAGACCGGTCGGCGCCGCCTGTTCGGTCAGGCTCTGCATCCGTTCAAATCGGTCGTTGACCGTACTCAGGTTGGACGCGATACGGCTGAGTACATTACTCATACCGTCGCGCAGCTGGACGGTATTTGACAGTGCCATAGAACTCACCTCCCTCGTTTTGCTTTATCCAGAGCCGCCTTTTCGTCCTCGTTGTTCACGACACAAGACGCCCAGATAAATGCCCGTTCTTCCTTGGGCAGACTTAAATATTCGGACGGCAGGATATGGAGCTTTTGCAGGCAGTAATGCGCTGCATACGCTTCATAATCATCAGAGCCCTCACCGTCCCGAATCAGTTTTTTGCCTGTTCCACCAGATCGAGCTTGTCACCGAAGCCGCAGATGTCGAACAGCTTTTCCGTGTAGTTCGTATACTCACCCGGCGTCAGCATGGCCGAGATCAGCTCCTCGGCGCACTTTACGCCGTAGCTGTCCTGCAATTCTGCGTCGTTGAGGTTCGGATAAACCGTGCAGGCGGCTGCCAGCTTGGCAAGGTACAGCACGTTGTCGAATTCCTGACGGAAGCTGCCGCGCTTGCCCGGCACCTGTACGCGGTACTGGCAGTCGCGGCGCAGCGTTTCATCCTCGCGCGAGGAAATGCAGCGCACCTCCCACTCGAGCGGCTTGCCGTCCTCATCGGTGAAGCGGTCGGACACGACCAGCCTTACGTTTTCAACCTGTTTGGCGTTCTGCGCCAGAAATGCGGTAAGATTACCCATTGTACAAATTCCTCCTTATTCCATACCGGACAGCGTGTTAAATTCCTCCGGCATATCCCAGTTATCGAACGTGCCGGAAAGCTCCTCATCGAGCAGACTGTCGCCCGCGTCGAACTTCGCCAGAATCGAGCTGTCGATCAGGCAGCCGGTGTGCGTGATGGTCTGACGGCCGGCAGACGAGGACGGGTCCTCGTTGGACACCTGAATCTCAAACGGCGTCATCCTGCCGGTCTTGCAGTAGATCAGGAACCAGCGGCGGAACACGCTCTGGTTAAAGTGCGCCGTGCCCTTCCACGAACCGGACCACCCACTTGGCTTCTTGCCCTTGCCGGTGCGGCCGAGCAGCTTTACGTCCTGAATGTCGACCTTCGCGGACGACTCAAAGCTGTACAGCTGCATCATATTGTAGCGGTTGCCGTCAAGGGTGACGTAGCACTCAGCCATCGAACCGGCTACCGCATCATTTGCTTCCATAACAGGAGCGTTCAGCATGACTTTTCCCTCCTTTATTCAACGATTACCTTCATGTAAAGCTGTTCCATCGCGGAAACCGGCTGTACATGGTCCTCGACCGCAACCGACTTCTTCATGTCGCCCTGCGACACGGTGACGCTGCTGCTGTCAAAGTTCTCAATGGCGCGGATGGTCTGGAGCTGGGTGTGATGCGCTACGATGTCACTCCACAGGCTCACGCGGCCGGAGGCGTCGTTCTGGACTTTGCCGAGGTACTTCGAGTTAAACAGCGATGCAATGTCATTCGCAATCTGGTCGAGCACGCGCATGACCTGATTGGACGAGAAATCCGCGCTCTTTTCGTCTGTAATGCTTACGAACGTGTTGATGTCGGTCAGCACGCGCGTCTGGTCGCCCACACGGTGGAACGTGAACTCACCGGCCTTGATCGCCTTTTCAAGCTGGGTCTGCGTGTAGTTCGTGTCGATGTCGTACTCGCCGGTGTAGGTCGAGTTGGTCATCGAGCGGTTGACCGCGCACGCGGATTCCGCGCCGGTCGTCCAGTAGACAGCCGAGGTATCATCAGATGCACCGACCAGACCGTTCTTGACGGAAATCACGCCCTCATAGTCTGCCGCAGGGTAGCCATGCAGCACGCACTGGAACTTTACGCCCTGCTCATCACGCAGGCGGCGCGTCCAGTTGGCGAACAGACCCTTGACCGTGCTGTTCTTCGTGTCGCAGCCGACCGCGTTGAAGCTGTACGGCTCGATCTTGTCGAGGAACGTCTGGTAAGCTGCATCCTGCACCGCGCCGGTCGTGCCGCCGGTGAGCAGCAGGCCCGCGTTCTCGGTCAATGCCTCGCTGCCCTTCCAGTGCAGATAGTCGTTGTCGGAAAGGTCTGCAACTGCCTTAACTGCCTTCTGCGTGTCCACAAGGGTCGTGCCGATATAGGTCGAAACGTCGTAGACCTCGTTCGTCGATACCGTGAAGCCCTCGTTCTGCTGAATCACGATCTTCAGTTCGTTGCCGATCTTGCCCGGATACTTCGCCTCTGCGTACTTGCAGGCTGCCTTTGCACCGCCGCTGTTCAGACGGAACAGGTGCAGCGTCTTGGCATTTGCGAAGATCTCGCGCAGCGGACGCAGCTCGTCCGCCGTGTAGGCGTAGCCGGTCAGCGCAAGTGAGCCCTTCTGGAACTCGCTGTTCTCGATGGTCACGACCTCGTTCTCCGGTCCCCAGTCGAGGGACAGCGGGAAAGCCGCCGTGCCGCGGTCGCCCAGGGTCGCAGACGCACGAGCCGCCGACACAAAGTTGATGTACGCACCGGGCAGAACCTTGTTCTGCACGGTATACATACCGCCGCCTAAAGCCATTTAATTCACCTTGCCTTTCATAAAGTTGTCAATGAGCGCGTCCACCTCGGGAAAGGTGTAGCGCTGATCCTTGTCGAGCAGCACGCCCAGCAGGTCGCGCCGCTCGCGGTATCTGTCGAAGGTCAGGAGCTGTGCGCCGGTAAACGCCGGTGCTCCTGCCTCGTTTTTGCGTTTAACTGCCATTTTCGTTCTCCGTTCCTACGGTGGTCTGCAAATTCTCCATCGGAATATCTTCCGGGATTTCCCGGACAAACTGCCGGTAGTCCGCGAAGAAATGCAGCACATCATCTGTAATTTCCCACGAGAGATTGCTCCCGCGCAGGCTTTCCGTGCGCCGCAGCAGCAGCGTGAGCGTCTGTGCGGTCTCTCGGCACTGCTCCTGCGGACGGCCGTCCGACGGGAAGAACCGCACGTCCATGTGCTGCACGATCTCATGCAGGCCGGACGGGTACGGCGTGACGTCCGCACGAAGCTGCCGAATGGAGAAGCACGGCACAGAGAAGCCCTGCTCGATGCTCTCGGTGTAAATGTCGTATTGCTCCGGCGGAAACGCCGTGCGCAGACGGTCTACAATTTCCTGTACGGTGTTAATCATTTGCCCTCCATCATGCGGCTGAGAAATTCCTCGCTTTTGGCCTTGATAAAGTCCGGCGCTTCTTTCTGGAAGTCGAGCAGACCCTCACGCAGCATATGCCTGCCCTCGACAAAGCCGTTCACAAGGCGCTTGCCGATGGCCGGAACGTACCGTCCGACCTCCTGCCGGTGGCCGTTCTCGACCCACGGCGCGTACTCGATGTTGTTGTAAATTTCCGCGCGGTAATGCTTTCCGCTGCGCTTCGCCTTGGTGATGAACCAGTTACGCCGCAGGTGGCCGCGGTCAACCGGTGTCAGTTCCTTGACGTCGGTCAGCAGACCGTTCATCATCTCGTCCAGCAGTCCGGTGTAGAAAGCGTCCATCTCCTGCTCGCTGGCGGCGGCCTTAATACGTTCGTTTAAGTCGCGCAGCTCGTGAAAATCACAGCTTCCCCAGCTTGCCATTACGCTCGCTCCTCTCGGACAGCGGAAAGCTGCTGATGGGTCGGATAGACCACGCTTTCGCCGCTGTATTTCAGCCGATAGGTCACGCCATACTGCTGAACCGCAATGTGGCAGCCTGCCGGAACGGTCAAGTCCGGCGCACAGTAAATCGTCGCCTGATAGCTGATCTGACCGCTGTTTGCGTCGGTCCTGCTGTCCGGTGTACCCGAAAACGACAGTGCACATGGGATATTCTCGTGCAGCACTGCGTCCGGCGTTACGACGGTTTCGCCGTTCACTTCCTGCTTGCGTGTGCCGGTGACGGTCATCACGCCGTCATAGGTCTGCTCAAGCAGCGCCCGTTCCAGCTCCGGATTGCCGAGCATACTACCACCTCATCTTTCGATAGGCATTCAGCTGTGCCTTGTAGTCGGTGAGGAAGTCACCCGAGCCTGCCAGCGCCGCCAGCTGCTCCGCCGCCGTGGCAAAGGAAAAGGACGTATCCCCTCTGGACACGCCCTTTGCGGCAGGCTGCATATTCTCGTTCTGGAGCTGAACGCTGTTTACCAGGCCGCGCACCATAAGCGCTGCAGTGTTCGTCAGGCCGTCCGGTGCCTCGGTCAGATTGCAGTAGTTACAGATCTGCTCGAGCACCAGATCGCAGGCGAACTCAAGCGTTTCCTGCGGCAGGTTCGGCAGCAGGCTTTGCGCCCGCAGCATCAGCGTTTCCCTTGTCATTTCTGCGCTTCCCCCTCGGTTTGTCCTCGGTCGGCTCGGTTTCCTCCTCGGCGGTCACGGTTTCCACGGTAAAGCCCGCACGGCCGGAGAACCAGCTTGCAAGCCACTCGTTATCCGTCTGCGCCTCACCACTGACGAACTGCACACCGCCGATCTTGCGGTCGTACTCCTCGCTCGGTGCCTTGATCTTGTACATCATGTGCACCTCACTTTACCTTGAAGTTACGCAGCACGCCGGCAGCGCGGGACTTCTTGAGCACGGTAGCGGCTACCATTTCCACGTCACCGGCCTTGACTGCACCTGCGGTGGAGAAATCAGGCAGCGTGGTCGAGATCACCTTGCCGCCCATCGGAGATACGGCGTGGAAACCGTCCAGACCCAGACGGACTGCGTACAGGTCGGTCAGACCCGTAACCGTGGTCTTAGACGAGGACGCGCCGTATTCACGCGACGTAATCGGCACGACCGGCTTTTCCTTCTTCTCGGCGGTGTCGTAGTAATACTGCATATCCATGAACGGAATGCCGTTGTAACCGCTCATCTGACGGCCGAAAGCGTCCTCGGCGTGGGTCAGATAACCGGCACGGCGGGCGCACGAGCGGATCTTGGTCAGCAGCGCCGCATTGCCGATGAGCATAGTCGGCACACCGTCCAGCTCGGAGAGGAACTCGTCGAGCATATCGAGCACGGTCTTGTAGTTGGTGTCGATGGCCGCCGAGGTGGACAGGTCGATCGCCTTGGAGGCGTCGGCGTTGAGCTCGGTGGAGGTGCCGACAAGCAGCGTATCCAGACCGTCAAAGCCCTTGGTGCCCTTGTCGCCGTTGATGGCAGTGTAGTGGAACAGGTTGGTGGTCGCCTTGATGTGCTCCTCGAGCTGGAACTGCACCTCGTTGATCTGACCGTTCGCGGTGTTAGCGAGAACACGGTCGATCTTGAACGTACCGCCGAAGATCTTGAGGTCAACCGACTTGGTTTCGCGGTCGGCAACGGTCTCGGTGTAGTCGGCGTTGATGTCGCGGAAGTCCGCGCCTGCCGGGGTCTTGAGCTGAGTGTAGCCATAGGTCAGGGTCGAGCCGCCCGTGCCGGGGGAAACCGAGTTGTCAAACGTCAGTGCGTTCAGCAGCATGGAGCCGCGGCGGAACTGGTCGATAACCTGCTGGTCCACATGGTTTGCCATGCCGACCTTTGCCTGTGCGAGAGTGATAGGCATTTTTCATCTTCCTTTCTTTATCCGTTGGTGTTGTATACTTCTGCGAGAGCGGAACCGAGGTCGTTTACCGTGTTCGGCTTGCCGCCGGACTGCGGGTCATAGCCGCCGTTCGGGTTTCCGCCCTTGCTGCCCTGCTTGCCGGACTGACCTGCACTGTCCTCCTCGAACAGCCACGCCTTGTCTTTCTTCAGCGTTTCGAGCTGCGCGTCCAGACCGGTCACCTTGCCGTCCGTGCCGATCTTGATGTCGTCCATCGAGAGCGCCGCACGGGTCAGCTGCGGATCGCGTGCATGGGCACGGGTCAGTGCCAGGTCGATGGCAGCGTCGCGGCGGATGTTCGCGGTGTCGGTGTCGTACTTGGTCTGGAGGGTTTTGAGGTCATCCTCCAGCTTCTTCGGGTCCTTGCCGTCCCACGCCTTGGCGGCGGCACGCAGGTCCTTGATGGTGTTGTTCGCCGTGGTCAGCTCCTGCGCCTTGGTGTCCAGGTCGGCCTTGGGAACGTAAGCACCGCCGGCGGCGTTGACCACCTCAAACTTTGCGTCCTTGGCTGCCTGCTGAAACTGCTCCCACGTTAGTGCGCCCTTTTCAAAAAGGCTTTTGAGAAATTCCATTGTTTTTGCTCCTTTCATCGAAAAATGGGTATGAAAAAACCACCTTGACGGTTGTCTTGGTGGTTAGTTCTTCGGTTGTACGACAAAGGCGCCCCTTGCGGAGCGCCCCTATCGGGATTTCTGGTATTTTGGTGGGTGTGCCCTTTCCCACATTTCTTTTGACCCAGAGGGTGCGTAGCAGCACAATCTCTACTTCAAAATACCTTTTCTATCAATTTTCGCAAACAATTTGTTACGATGCCGGCCGCATGGACATCGGCAGCGCGTTCTGGTAAATTCCCATGACCTTCATGCGGAACTGCTGTTCGTTCAGCGTATCCGGGTCACCGGTGTTATACGGGTCAAAGTAGCCGCACGCATCCGGCATTTCTTCTTCCAGATAGTCGCACAGGTCAGGGTTTTCCTGCTGAAAAGCGTCATACGCATCCGAAAGCGTTGCAGGGAAATCAAACGAAAAACGCTCTGCATCGTACTCGCCGTACAGGAACTTTGCAATCATCAGCATCAGTTCATTGGTGTATTTCATAACGCAGTCCAGTCCTTTCTTGGCGTCCGCTTGACTACCACACTGACGATTTCGCCGGTGTCATCCGCCGAAATAACAGAAATGCCGTCGTAAAAACGAACATATTTGCCGTCCGGCTGTTGGTAGTTTGCGGGCTTATTCAGTATACGCAGTAATTCTTCCTTGGTGAACGTGAATTTATCCTTGCCGGTTTTCTGACCGAGCACACGGTTGAGTGCGTGCTCACGGAACGCAAATCCGGCATCGCTGAAATACTGATAGGTTTCTTTCAGCTTGGCGCGGTACTCCGGGGAATAGGTTTCGGTGCTGTCGATTTTCTCAAACAGGCGTTTGTTCTCCATCATTATCCCCCATTTCTTACTTTCAGTATACTTGATATTGCGGAATTCTTCAAGCGTTTTCGGTGCTTTTTCACCCAAGACGCGCTGATATTCTTCCCACTCGGTTTTGTCTGCGTCCCCATCAACATACTTCTTCCGCCATTCCTCATACGTCAGCTTCTTCTCGACATACTCGGTCTTGCCGGTCGCGGGATTTCTGGCGGCACGCTTACTGCCGATCTGGAACTCCGTCACCGGGACGGTGGTACACCGGCAGCGTGGGTGCAGCGGCGGATAGTTAATGCCGGTTTCACGCTCCGCGAGCGGAAACTCGCGCTGATCCAGAGCACCGCACACCGTGCAGGTCTTGAGATCGAGCGCCGCCTCGAACCGATAGGAGCGGATACCGGTTTCCCGGTATCCCTGTTCGGCAGCTTCAGCCGCCATATGGACGCTCTCAGTGTGGATGAGCACCGCCGCGCGGCTCTCAGACACGCCCATGCGCTTGGCAAACTCTTTCGTCATGCGGTCGAGCGAGTCGCCGCGGACAAAGCCGCGTGAGAGCGTCTGCATCAGCTCACGGGTCAGCTTGTCCTTGTCTGCCCAGATGCGTGAGGAAAACTCACTGCCGGCCCATGGCGTAGCGAGGATCTTCTCGACCGTCTGCGGGTCAATCCTTGCGAACGTGCTTGCCACATCGACCTGCTGGCTGACGGCGTACACCGTGCGGTAGTAGGTGTCGGTGTAACGCTCCTGCAAATGGTCGCGCAGCACATCGCGCTGAGAGCTGAACAGCTCCATCATACGCAGTTCGACTTGCGTCTGCAACGCCTGCAAACGTGAGATGCGCGACCGGAGATAAACCTCCTCCAATTCCTTGTCAAAGCCGCCGGCAAGCGCCTTCGCGCGGAACTCGTCCAGCGACATCCGGAAGTCCTCCAGCTCTGCATCCCGCAGCAGCCTGCGTGCATCTGCCATGCTGACGCTCTCGTTCTCGGCGTATCTGGCGTAGAAGATCGAGATTTCCTTGTCCAGTTCGTGCAGAATGCGCTCGTATTCCCGATGGAACCGCAGACACAGATCATCGTCCTCACGTTTCTGCTTCTCGGCGAGCTCGATGGCACGTTTGCGCCAGTACGCGCCGTTCAGCTTATCCGCTGCTGCCATCGCCTACACCGTCCTTTGGTGGAAACTGAAACTGCGGCTGCTTCTCGGCTGCTGCCTGCTGTTCCTTTTCCATCTGCTTCTGCTCGCTCTCGGCATCGTCTACCCACGGATGGTTTGCGAGTATCGTTCTGTCCGAGATAATGCCGACCGACTGCTGCGCGATCTGCGCGGTTTCGAGGTCGTTCTGCACCATGTTGCGCGTCCATGTCTGGAGAATGCGTTTCGGCTGCGCGATACCCTCCAAGCGGCAGATAGCACGCACCAGCTCGGCAAAGCCGGAGCGGAACTGCGTTTCCAACATCACGGCTTTCAGCTCAAGCAGGCTGTACAGGTACTTGAGCGCCACACCGGACGAATTGCCGAAATTCTCCGGATTCGGGTCAACGCCCATGCCGGAAACGAAGATCTGACGGCGGGTTCTCTCGAGAAAGGCGTTACGTGCCTCAAACGGGATTTCCGCACGGATGGTATCCACACCGCCGTCTCCCTCGACCTTGATGAGCTTGCTCTTTTTGAGGTCGCTCATGAACTCGGTCTTGTCCGTGCCGCCGTAGTTCTTGATGACGAAGATGACCTCCTGCACGTCCTCCATATCGTTGGCGAAGCCGGAAACCACCTTGTCGTAGGCGTCGATCAGGTCACGGTACAGCGGCAGATCGCCCATGCGGTCGGCGTTGTTGTAAAACGGGATGAACGGCACAGCGCCGAGGCCGTGCCGCAGCTCCTGTCCGACTTCCGGGTAATCGAAGTAAGCATAGCTGCCGGACACGCCGTTCTGACGGTAAAATCGGCAGGTCGTGTCGTCCCAATACTCGCACACCTGCACGGTCTGACCGCTTTCCGGGTCGAGCATGGTGTAGCAGCGCAGCACACCGACTAAATCGCTCTCCAGCGTACCGGAGAACACCGGCACGATCTGCTCCGGGTCTACGGTATGATAGCGGAAACGGCCGTCTGTGCCGCGCCAGTAATGCAGCCACCCGACCGAGGTGTTGCTCGCGTCAATGCCGAGCTGCATGGCCGTTGCGGTGTACTGATCTCCGAGGATCTCTGCGATCCGCTCGTTGGCGGTCTTGTTCCCCACATCGAACACCGGCGGATAGCTCAGCGCGTAGGAAACCTTCTGCGTCACGAGCAGATTATGCCACGAGTGCGAAATGCGGTTGTCCGCGAGGTGCAGCGGATTGCCGAGCGCCTGCTCGGTCTCTGCCTGCCGCTGCAAAACGCTGTTGTCCTGCTTGATGCGGTTGACGTTGCTGTAATAGCGCCGCGCCTCGTCCGCTGCGCGGATGAACTGCCCGTGCCCCTGTAAAAGCCGCTGAATCGTGCGGCTGTTCACTTTCACCATACGCTGACCCCTCCTTTCCTGGTAAACTGCTCCGCAACGCCGGTCGTGGCGTCGGGAGCGTCATCATGGGCATTCTTGCCCTCTTTCTGGTAATGTAACATTGCTTTTGCGTACTCCGGCCAGCGGTCGCGCCAGTTTGCGGGGTAGTAAATGTGATCCTGCACCCACGTTGAGTTGGTGAGGATACGCGCGACCTTGTTCTCGCTCTGGTGGAACCACTCCACACGGCAGCGGTTGGAGCCGAGCCGCCGAAGCTGCTCCTGCACGTTGCGGGCAAAGCCGCGGCCGCCGTTGTTGCTCTCGATTTTCGCGAGGTTTACGCCGTGCGCCAGCAGCCGCCGTGCGGTTTCCGGCTCGGTCACTTCCATCGGATCCTTTGTGTAGTAAATGTCGAGCACATACGCCTCGTGCGCGTACTCGCCGTAGATGATGCTGCACAAATAGTCCGCGCCGGTGTCCGCCGTGTCCGTGTAGCTGCGGATATGGGTAAACAGCGGATTGCCGTGCTCGTCCCTCGGAATGTCCGTATAGGTCTTGAAGCTGCTGTACAGACGGCCTTTGAGGTCGATCGGCTGCTGCTGATAGTTCGCGGACGCGATTTCCTCGCTCATCGTGCGAACCTTGTCCTCGTAGTCCTCGCGGGTGAGAACCGCATCGCACAGCATGGTGCCGTCGTCCTGCAAGGCCTTCATGGTGATGAGTTCCGCGTCCTGCCAGTGCTCCAGAGCGCGTCCTGCGAGGTCGCCGGTCGCCCAGCGCGTCATGATGATAACGATCTTGTAGCCGGTTTCGGTTCGGGACAGCATCGTGTCCGTGAACCACTGCCACTGCTTGTCGAGTGCGCCCTCGTTAAACGCCTCCTCGGCCTTCTTGATCAGGTCATCGAGAATCAGCTTGCGTGCGCCGAAGCCGGTCGCCGTGCCGCCTGGAGAGGTAGCGAGGTAGCTCGCGTACTGCCCCTCGAGCGCCCACTTGCCCGCAGCGGCCTCGCCGTACTTGATGCGGGTCTGCGGAAAAATGTCCGAGAACACAATGCGGTTCGGGTCGAACCGTTCCTCCACAATACCGTCACGGACTGCCCGTGCGAACGTCGTGGACAGCGTTTCGTTGTAGCTGCCGGTCATGATCTGCTCGGACGGGTCGCGCCCAAACAGCCACTGGCTCAGCAGCACCGCCGTCCGGCTCTTGCCGTGTCGCGGCGGCATATTGACCACCAGCACCTTGCGGTCGCTCTCACAGAACGCCTGTAAGCGCCGACACAGCGTCTTGAGGTACGGCCGGTCCTCGCGGTAGAAGTCCGGCGCCATCAGCTTGCAGAACGACCAGAAATCACGCCGGGCAAGCTCTATGCGAGCCGCGCGGCGAATGCGAGGGTCAACCATCGTCCGCCAGCTTTCGCAGCTCCTCGGTGGTCAGACCGGCAAGCGGGTTGTCTACCTCGAGCGTGCCGGAGTGCTCGATCTGCTGCACAAACGCGCCCGCCGCTTTCGCTCTCAGCTCGGAGGCTTTGAGGCGGTCCTTGGTTTCCTCTCCCTTGTCGCGCATGACGTTCGTCCAGAAGGCGTTTATCTCCTCCATGTCGGCAATGCGCGGCGTTTCAAGGATTTTATCCCGCTCCGCGATGTAAACAGCAAGTTTCCGCAGGTTTTCACTGCCGATGGATTGAAATCCGTTGTCATCCCTCGCCTTGTACCCGGCAAGCCGCGCCGCCTCCGCCGCCGTCTTGCCCTGCTTGTAATAATCTACCCAAGCCTGCTGCTTGGCTGTCAGTTTGCTCACGCGCTCACCGTCCTTTCTGAAAATGGGTAAAAGAAAACCGCCCTAACAACTGTTAAAGCGGTCTCTTTCTATTTCTTCTTGTTGAGTTCAGCCAATTGCTCTCCAAGTGTTTTTTCTTCATCTATTTTCTTATCGTTCTTTTCCTGATAGAGTCGATTTCTTGCTTCGATATAAGCCAATGTCTCCAACTGTTCTTTTGGTAGCGATCTCGATAATGTTTGTCGCGATGCATTCCTTTGGTTTGCATTATATGCTGATTTTATTTTCTGCAAATCTTCATTCATTTGATCTACTTTATTCAACAGCATATATAATAATAGCTGATTACGCTTATCATCGCTAACCGATGTATCAGAGAGTGATGTATCGGTTATATTTGCAGGTTTAATATTCAACTCATTAATTATAGAATTAACGTTGTTTCCTTCAGTAGCTTTAATTGCCGTTTTTATTTGCTCTCGCGCCTTTACGACACCACGATACCCCATTTGTGAATCATAATCGATGCAAGATATGCAACCAACATCAAAAATCCTTTCTGTACCCTCCTGTTGAACTATAACGACCGGCTTATTAAAGGCTTGGCGAATACCCAATTCAAAAAGGACATTCGGATTGCGCGTGCTCAAATCGCAAATCGCCATTGGCGCTTCAAGTAGATTTTTAATTATTTTCGTCTGAATCAAGCTGCTTTTACTGTCTTCATCTACTCGATGTGGTATATATCCAGCTGCTTCAATCGCCGGACTGAATACATCTTGATAAACTTTCAGAAAATGTCCTTCTTCGTACCCTGACGGATCACTAATCGGCATAATGACAAAACACGTTTTCTTTTCTTCGTTCATGCTATCACCCTACATACTGTATTTATTTTATTATAGCGTAATAAGTCATAATCTGCAATGAAAAAGCACCCTTTCATACAAGAGTGCTCTTTCTAGGTGATAGTACATGAAGCAAGAGGAACAGGGTCTGCGTTTCACCCCTGTCAACTTCACGATACTATTAAAACACAGATTTAGGTGCACGTTAGGCAAATTTTCACGGAAGGTCTAAATATTTTTCGACCAGCCGAATAAACTCCGCATTCCATGTATGCGCCGTCCTCTCGCTCACCGGCACGCACATCGCCGCACCATACAGCGTATGGCTGCGCTTCCAGTACACGCGGTCGATCAGCTCCATGCGCTGGTGTCCGTGCTTCATGCGCTCAGTTCCCGAGATGGCAGCCCGCACCGCATCATACCGTCGCTGTTCTTTATCAGTCAGGCGGTCAACGACCGCACGCTCAACCGGACTACCGCCGCTGCTGTGACCGCCGGACGCGCCGTAGGCCGGTGTGCAGGGCATGTCACCCACGCTCTCCGCCTTGCGCGCGAGCGCCGGATACGAACGGATGATGCGCTTTGTGTACTCCCACCAGTCCTCACGATTGTTCAATGCTTCCCCTCCCTGTCCGTAATGCCGTAGCGCCACACGAGATAGCGCCGAACCTTATCGCTGTATTTAGTCAATATTCTTGTGCGCCTCCTGATATTTCCGCATGATGCCAACCGCTACGCGGCAGGCTTCGTCGCAGGCGGCTACCATCTTTTCACGGCCGTGCAGACCACCGTAGTATTCGATCGTTGCCAGCTCCTCGGCTGTCGTGGCCGGGTCGAGGATGCGGATTACCTGGTTAATCGTCATGGGTGTCCTCCCTCTCTTTGGCACGCCGTTCTGCTCCGTGCAGGATAGCCTGAATGGTGTATGCGTCCAGCAGTGTCATAACCGGAATGGTCTTCCTGCATAGTTTCAGCAGGGTTTTCGCTGTTTTCTTATCTACCGGGCCACTGAAATCGTTCATTTCTTGTCCTCCTCTCGGATTGTTCTCAGCAGTTCCTCATGTAACTCGCTGAATTTCCCGTCCCAGAAGTGGACCCGATGCAGCACAAGGAAGAACAGCACCAGCCACAGGATACAGTCCAGATTGACCAGCAAATCAGTGATTGTCATTCCTGCACCTCCGGCAACTGCGGCAACGGCCGCCAGAACAGCACATCGGTTCCGGCTTTCAGCCCGCCGACAAAATACGGCTGCTCATCCCAGGTACGCAGCGTTTCCACTCTTGCACGTCCCCACTTGTTGTACGTCAACACCGGCACACCGCGCTCCGGCAGGCGCTCCTTTGGGTTGATCCAGCCGTTCTGTTCGATCAGCTGGGTCACTGCCTCGCGGATCAGGGCGCAGCCATGCAAACCGCAGTTGTGATCATGCCCGCAGCCGAGGCAGGCCAGAGAGCCGGTCTGCACTTTCAGCTGTCCGAGGGCTTCGATAAGTTCTTTTGTATTCATGCTTATCCTCCTATCAGACATCGTTATAGCGGTTCAGGCAACGAGTATTATTGCAAAACCGTTTCTGACCGATTACCTTTAACGGCTGTCCGCAAAACTGGCAATACACCGCTTCTGTTCTCGGCGGGACATCATCCGCGTGTGTACCGCCGTATCTCATGCGGTTTACCATGCACAAAACCGACCCCGGCTGAGCCGCGGCAATGCAGTGTTCCTTTGCTTTGCAGTAATAACATTCAGGCGTTGCCATCTCTCATCAGCTCCTTCCGCAGCTCCTTGAGCTTGTCCGTCAGCAGGCTCTCGGCCTTGCTCCCAGCTTTCAGCTTGCCGCCCTTGTCGCAGAGATTGAAGCGCGGACAGTTGACATTATGCGTACCGCCGCCGGGAAAGAAGTCGTCGCCCTCGTACCAGCTGGCGGTGAAAAAGCTGCCGTCCGGCAGGTCGAGCCGGTACACGTTAAGCCCGATCTCGGGCGCCTTGTGCCAGATACCCCAGTTCTGCCAGTCGGCCAGGACGGCCTTGCGCTTGCTCTCGTTGGTCAGGGCGAGAATGTCCTTACCTGTCAGTTCCAGCATCATACCTCATTACCTCCCATTCGCAGCAGCTCTGCGGCCACGCACTCCGAACAATGCTCGATAAGATTGTCATGGTCCTTGATTTCTCGCGGAAATCTGCAATACTCGTCGCAGAACCCCTCCATCACCTTGTTTGCCCGCTGCTCCCAGCAGGCCAGATGGAACTCGGGTGCAGTCCGCACGCCCTGTCCGCAGAATTTACATTTTGCCATTGTTCTCCTCCCGATTCACGCTCGCCGCCGGCGAAAAACCATCCGGATACCGCCGTTCCAGCTTCTCGATGTTTGCCTGCATGATGTACTCCAACGGTACGTTCATCAGTTCAGCCATCAAAGTCACATACCACAGCACGTCGCCCAGCTCTTCGATAATTTTGGACGGCTGCCACGGATGTCCCTGATACATACACTTCTTGACTTCATCGGCTACCTCGCCAGCCTCGCCGGTCAGGCCGAGAGCGGCATTTGCCGTGTTATAGCACTTCGGCGTCGCTGTACGCATGGCCTTGCGCTGATATTCTTTAATCGTCATTACTGTTCTCCTTACTGCGGTTCATAACCCGATTTTTCCATTCCCGCTCCCAGTCCGAAAGCTGCGAATCGTCCTGCCCTCGGTCAGTACCGCCGATGTTCGCCGGGCTGAGATAGCCGCTCGAGTCCTCCTGCTTTGGTCTGCTCTGCTCTTTCGGCCTGGACAGGTTCGCTGCCGTCAGCACGCCGTTTTTCAGCCGCTCACGCAGTACGGTCATAAAGTACGGCACATAACCGCGGCTGTCGCTCTTGGCGTGGCCGACTGCATAATGCGCAGTAGCCGTTATCACCTCATCGGTCATTCCTAATGACCTCATCTTGGCGATAGCAGAGCGGTTCGCCTTGTTCAGCCGTTCTCCTAAAATTTCCTCCACGTCGCTGTGTAGTAGAGTAGAATTACTATCTATATTCCTATCTTTTTCTTTTACTTTACTATGTGTACTTTCGTCAGAGGGAAACTGGGGTTTCTCGCTTGTGAAACCGGGGTTTTCCTCGCGGGAAACGAATTTTTGCAGCAAAACACTGCGAGAGCTGATCTCCCGCATTTCCTGCTCGGTCAGAAGCCACAGTTCCCACTTCACCTCCGGATTGGTTCGTCCGGCAGTCGCAAAGTAGTAGTGCTCCTGGATTCTGTGCGAGGTGATAATGCCCTGCTGGAATAGGTCGCCGTCGAAAAGCCCGTGCGCCGCCAGACAATCTATCATCTCTGCAATTTTTTCTGCGTCCGGCTCATAGCGTCCGGACAATACTTCGCTTTTAATGGACCAGATCACGCCGTCACGGTCGCTATCGCCGTAGGCTAAATAATAGCCTTTGTCGCGGTACGCCATCACCAGCAGCTGTAAATACACCACGATCGCCGCCGCGCCGTATTTGCGCCGTGCGGTAATCAGCTTCGGGTCGCTCATCAATCCAATATCGTGACGGAAATAATCCAGCCCGTTCTTGGTCGGTCTGCCCGTAGTATCACCTCCGGTTTTCAGGGCAGGAAGGGCGGGGTTGCCGCCCTGTGCCTTGCCTGCTTACGCCAGAATGATAACGTCCTCGCGGAGCTCCTGCGGAATGTGCTGCTCGAACCAGTCGCGGATATTTGCGATAGCCTCACGCTTCCATGCATCCGCATCAGCCGCAAAGAGCGCCGCCTGCACCTCATCGCCGGTCTGGCGAATACGGAACACGAACGGACTTTTCGGCTGCTCAACCTCGGTAAAGGTGCGGTACGGCGCCAGTACAACCGGGTTCGGCACGCTCACCTGTTTCACAAGAGAAATACCGCTACGG
Source organism: Butyricicoccus sp. AM32-19 (assembly GCF_003480365.1). NCBI lineage: Bacteria > Bacillati > Bacillota > Clostridia > Eubacteriales > Butyricicoccaceae > Butyricicoccus > Butyricicoccus sp. AM32-19. The sequence goes on from NZ_QUIX01000004.1 coordinate 25,751, forward strand.
GCCGTCACGCGCTGCGTCATGCCGTCATCCGCCAGCGATACGCCGTTCTCGGTCGTTACCGTGCTAATGAGCTGCACCAACGTGTCGCGGACTTCGGTCGGCACGAAATGCGTCTGCATATTGATGATGAACTCCTCCACGCCCAGCCAGCGGCCAAACGGGAACGTCGGTGCGGACAGCTCGGCTTCCAGCAGGCACTCACGCGCCTTGTCGCTGTTCAGCTCGCGGTACAGGTACACGCGGTCGTAATCCGCAACATGGATAACGAAGCGGCGGCCGATGCTGTCCTCATCCTCGGCACATTCATCTGCGCCGCTCTCAATGTAGTCGCGCACCGCCGAAAGCGTATGTACCGCCAGCGGCGATGCCGTCAGCTCGTTCGGAATGCGGTGCAGCGTGCGGTCTGCATAGTGGCTGCCATTGCGGAACTCCAGATGCGGAGCCGAAAGGTTTACGATATATTCCAGTGCTTCCTTGATCATTTTGAATATCCTCCTATTGATTTACGCCAGCTTGACGACCTTGGGTTCGGTGTCAACGGACGGGTCGAACGACTGCTGACCGGGCACCTGCGGCGTGTACTCCATAACGATGGGTTCCGCGTCCGTGCCGCCGAGCAGCAGTGCGCCGTCGATCGGCTTGACCGGAATCAGCTTGCTGCTCACCTCCGCACGGACAGCCACGCTGTCGCGGTTCTCGGTCGGCACGATGGACAGTTTGATGGTCAGCGTCCGCGCCTTTTTCGCCTCGGTGTTGAAGTCGCGGCAGTTTTTCATGATGCGCGTCAGCTCGTAGGCCGTGCGCTCACCGATCGCGCCGTTCATCATGTCCAGAATGCTGATCTCCTTAACTTCGCCGGTGTTATTAAAGTTACTCATGGTTGTACCTCTCCTTCATCTCACGTTTGTAGAATCTCATCAGACCGTCTATGATCTCGCCAGGTGTCATGCTCCAACGAGCAGCGTATTTCAGCAGCGCCGATGCAGTGCGCGGGTCTACGTCAAATGTAATCTTCATGAAATTCTCCTCTTATTCCGGACAAATCCGAATCTCAATCCCCGGAAATTCCCTTTCAAACCGCCGCTGCCATGCCTCTGCCCTGCTGTTGCCGGCGGACAGGTGCAGCAGCCAGATGGTGAGCACGCCGCTGAGATCCTGCTTGTGCAGCCATTTGATAACGTCCGACACCTCAAAATGACTGTGCCGAATGCGCTCCTTGAGCACCGAGGGAATGCGGTCGCTGCGACCCAGCAGGCTTTCCTCGTAGTTGCACTCGACGGCGATATAAGTCAGCCGGTCAGCGGTGACGCCCAGATTGGCGGTATCGACCGCCCAGAGCAGCCGCTCCTTCGTGCGGCCGTCCTCAATGAGGAATCCGAGCGGCTCCTCTACATTATGATAGGTGCGGAACGGAACGACCGTCAGGTGTCCGAACCGCAGAACCTCGCCTGCCTTGATGAGATGCGCCGCGTCCATTGCGTCCTTGTGGGCGGCGGCTGTGCCCTCGCTCATATAGATCGGAACGCCGCCTTTCAGCAGCTGTGCGGCGGCTTTGGCGTGGTCCTGGTGCTCATGGCTGACCAGACACGCGGTAATGCCCGCCACGCCGTAGCCGAGCCGCTTTTGCAGCTCCTTGAACGTCAGTCCGCACTCCAGCAGCAGAGTCGTTTCACCGTCCGACACAACGTAGGCGTTGCCGCGAGAGCTGCTCGCCAGTGATGTAAACGTCAAATCGGGCACGCTCCTTTGCTGTCAGGCGGCGTTTCCGGTTCTTCGGGCGGAATATCGACCTTTTCCTCGGGTGCGTTGTCCGCGAACTGCGTAGACTTGCGGATGATGTCCTGCACCCACTCGGGCAGTTTGCCGAACACTTCCATGTCCGGCTCATCCGCATCAAATACGAGGATTTCACTCTCCGGCTGCGGTGCCGGAAGGCCTTTAGGGAAACCGGTGACCGCCTCGATGCGGTTGTACTTGCTACCGTCATCCTTTTCAACGACGGTCACGCTGAGCATGGCCGGTACGCCTGCCATCTGCATCAGATCAAAGCCATCACCGGCCGGATCCAGCTCCGCATCGGTCAGCGCCTTACCGCGCCATGCGGTCAGCATCTGGAATAGCGCCGCACGCTCATGCAGCGACACCGTAAACCGGCGGGACGACAGCCAGCGCGGCTTGTCCTCGCCGTCCACCTCGACACGCTCATCCGGTATCTCGAAGATGAACATACATTCCTCGGCGTACTTGCCCTGCTTCTGCTTCTCGAACTGCTTGTACTGCTGACCGAGGTCAACGACCGCAACGCAAACACCTATGTAGGTGCCGCCGTCCATCAGCGGAATGCTGCTCACGACCTTGCGTTTTGCTTTCAGGCTCATTCGATTCTCAACTCCTTATCCTGCTCCGAAACCACCAGCCGCACGACCTGCGAGCCGATAGGCTGCAAATGTGTAACACTCTCGGCGTTGTCCACGAAAAGCGGTACACGGCGGTCAAAATGTGCGGAAAGCGTGTCGATAATGTCCATGCCAATGTTGATTTGCATGGCGTTGTTCGTGCCCTCGAACGTCGAGCCGTTCCTGTCCATCGGCTCACAGCAGTCTGCCAGACCGCCGTTGACCTGCTCAGTGAACAGTCGCCAGCGTGTCAGACGGAACTTGCTGTTGACGCTCTCGGTGATAGCCTGCACGCGGTAGCGTGTAAACTCCTCGCACATGGCAATGAGCCTGTCCATCTGCTCGACCTTGGCGGCGGCTTTGCGCTGCTCGGTCTGCAACTCGGCAATGCGCTTTTTCGTGTCCGCGAGTGTCTGCTCCTTGGCAAGAACGGCATCGCTTTCCAGCTTGCGGCGCGTCAGCTCGGCGTGCTCGGTTTCCAGACGGGTCTTTTCCGCAGCGGTGTCGCTGTTCAATCGGTCGAGCCGCTTTTCCGTATCCGTGATGAGCATCTGGATGGCGTTCCTGCGGCGGTCGTAGTCCGGCAGGTTCTCCGGTTCTGTGATGACCGGCGGCGTATATCCGTCAAGGGCAATCTGCGCTTTCTGCACCTCGTCCTGTGCGGATTTCAGCGCCGTTTCCGCATTCGCAAGGCGCTCCTGCGTGGCGGCAATGCCCTGCTTGACCAGCTTGCTGTCCTCAAGGAGTGCGCCCTTACGCTGCTGCTGATAGGCGGCAAAGGCTTCGCGCGCCTCTGCAACCTGCTCTGCCGGCAGCGGCTGATGGCAGGTCGGGCAGACGGTTTCCGTGAACTCTTCCATGTCAATCGCACGCCAGCGGGCACGGTAATCGTTTAGGCGGGTTTCGCCGTCCGCGATGTACCGCTTTTCATGGTCAATGGTTCTCTGAAAGCGATCAACGTCCTGCTTACGTTCGGAAAGCGCACGGCGCAGCTCGTCGGTCTTGTCCTCGACCGGCACGCGCTGACTGGCAAGATGGGCGTTGTTTTCGGTTTCCAGCTCACGGAGCTGATTTTGCAGTGCGCCCAGCTCGTTGCGTGCCTGTGCGGCAAGGGTGTTGTTCGTGAGCTTCACAAGCTCGCCCTGCACCCGCTCGCGCTCGGCCTGCAAACGGTCGCTTTCGCTGTGCGCTGCCGCGAAGTCAAGACTTTCCAGCTCCGCTACCATGCGGCTGCATTCATCCACGCGGACCGGCAGCGTGTTCAGGTTTGCGTTCATGTCCTTGCGCTGCTTCATCAGCACGGACTTGTATTCATCCACTGTCCGGCGGCCGACTTTCTCGGTCAACTCGGCAAACTGCGGTGCAGTCGCGAGCAGCTGCTTGTCCTCCGGCAGACCGCAGATCTCAGCGAGCAGCGTGCGGCGGTCTTTCCAGTGCATTCCTTTCGTTACCGCCCAGACATCGGTGAGCAACTTAAACTGTCTCTCGTCGATCAGCTCTGCAATGCGGCGCTTGTATGCGTTTTCGGCAAGCGGCACATCGTCGATGTAATAGTCACGGGTGTCACCGGCGTAGCGCTCGATGGACGAACCGCGTGGCTTCTCCCACTTCTCGCGGAGCACCTTGCGCAGCTTGATTGGCTCGCCGTCCACCTCCAGAATGGCGGTGACCTCGGGCATCGTGCCTGCCGGTGCACCAGTCGGCTTGATGGCCGGGCGGCTGTGGCCTGCGCTGTCCTTGTCGAAAAGCAGCCACGTCAGCGCGTCGTAAACGCTGGTTTTGCCTGCGGCGTTCTCGCCATAGATGTTGTTCACGCCCTCGTGAAAGTCGAGGTGCAGGACGTTGAAGCACTTGAAGTGCACCAAATCCAAGGATTTCAGAAGGATGTTCATGCTTCCATCTCCTCCAGCAGGCTCTTGATGATGTCCTTCGGCGTGCCGCGGCGCAGCAGGTCGGCAATGTCGTCGCCGGTCAGCTTCGCGCCCTTGCGGACGAGTGCTGCACGGCAGGTCGCGTCATCGTAAGTCGTGCGCTTCCAGACGGGCGAATCCTTGCTTGCGATGGCGCGGGTCATAGACACGCGAAACGCTTCACCGACGTTCTTGTCCTGCTTGCGGATCTCGGTGTACATGCTTGCAATCGCGTAGCTGATCTGGGCGGTGATGAAGTCCATCTCGCCGGACAGCTCGACTTCGGTCTTGTTCACGCCATTTTTTTCCGTACAGATAATCTTTACCATTGAAAATCTCCTAACTTCATGCTATTATGTGGTTGAATACTTTTACCTGCCGCTGATCGGGATTGCCGTCCTGACAGCGGCGTTTTTCATGCGCGCACTTCGTCGTAGGCGATAACAGCCGCGATCTCGCAGACCGACACATCGGCGTCGGGGTGCTGCTCGATGATGTACGACAGCTTGCGGATTTCCTGCTCGATGACCGACAAAGCCTTGCGCCAGCAGACAGCCATCTTGTTGAAGTCGTCCACCCGACCGACCACAGCGTCAAACGCCGTGAAGATCATGCGGTCAACATCGACCGGCTCTTTTGCTGGTTCCGGCTCGGCCTCGACGGACGGCTCGGTTTCAGCTTCCTGCTCCGGCTCTGCTTCGACCTCGGGTACCGGTTCGGTACTCGGCTCCGGCGTCTTGCTGCCGGTCCGCTGCCGTGCTGCCATGGCGGCCAGCTTGGTGATGACCTTATCGCGGGATACGCCCAGCGCCTCCGCGATCTCGTTCGCGGACTTGCCCTCGTCGCGCAGCGTTGCCAACTGCTCGAGCTGTTCATCTGTCCAGCGGAAGTACGGGCGCTTGCTCGGCCGCGGCTTGCGGTGCGGACTGTCGAACTCGGATGCGACCGAGGCGAGAGTTTCTGCGAAATTGTTGTTAGACATAGGGTTTCATCTCCTTTTCATTCCGTGCTGACACCCTCGGCCATGAACTTCTCGAACGCGGCCTTGGGAATGATAAAGTGCATACGCCCGCTCGGCTGACGGTACGCGATGCCAAACGGCACCTGCTTGGTGCGGATCAGGTTGCGCAGCGAGTTAGGGTTCATGCCCAGACGTTGTGCGCATTCTTTTGCGGTGTAGGTTTCACGCTTGTCCGTCATGTGAATTCTCCTCTCTTATGTGATAAACTTAGCTGTCATCCGTGCAATGCAGATCAGAGCAGCCAAACTGATGTAAAATACCGCACAGAACATGTCGATACGCTGATGGAACAGCCTGTTCTTCAACAGGTGGATCTGCACCAGAATGAGCAGCTCCCAAAAAGCAATGCCCGACGGGAGGTAAATCATGAAGCATCACCACCCTTCTTGATGGGTTCTCGTACATGCTTTCTTGTTTCCAGCTCGTATTGCGTCGTTTCTACATAAAGCAGCATATCTCGCTCATCAAATTCCTTGAAAATGTATTTTGACAGCGCAATAGCTGATTGGGCATCGCCCTTTCTTGCTGCCGCCGCAAGGCATTCATGCAGCAACTGCAGCACCGAGTAGCGAATATTATCCGTGGACGAAATGCGCAGTATTTGTTTCTGTTCTGCCATTTTATCGGTTCTCCTCCGAATTGCTGTCATCGAGCGCTCGTCGTACGGCCTTTGCCAGATTGTCTAAGGCACGCCAGCGCAGGAACTGATATACGCAGCTGCGTACAGTCCAGCCTAAGGCGAACGACGATACGCATAAAGCGGTAATTGGGAAAATCATTGGTTTTCACCTCACTTTTACGCTTGTACCCTAATCCAGCATTTGCTATAATATTGACAAAGGAGGTCTTATTATGACAAATTCTTGCTTTGTTGTTATGCCAATCGGTACACAAATTTACAATGGTGTAACTGTTTCCGAAAATGATCTGCGTAAACGATACGACTACATTATCAAGCAGGCTATCCAAGCTGCCGACCCCACGCTTGAAGTCATCCGAGCAGATGAAGAACTGAATCCCGGTTCAATGAGCAATGATATTTTCATGAAGTTGATGCACTCCAAATATGTTATTGCTGACATCACATATCCTAATCCAAATGTATTTTATGAACTCGGTATACGCCATGCCATCAGCCCACGCACCATTCTTATCCGTGAGCAAAATGCACCTTCAATTCCTTTCGATATTTCTCACTTGCGCTATATCGAATACTCTTTGGAAGCAGGTGGTATGGAAGATTTGAAAACAAAGCTCATCTCAAGATTTGGTTTCTATCAACGAAATCCCAATAAGCCTGATAACCAGTTTTTGGAGTTGTGCGCATTTACCAATTATGTACCCACTCTTTTCGGACAAAAAGCAGATCCACAACAGGAAGTAATGAAAAATTTTCTCAATTTCTGCTGTACCCAACCAACCCTGTTGCAGCAAATGCTCCGCCCTGGCTTAACATCCGAAGATCAGGAGCAAATTATTATGCAAGAACTGGCTAAACATCCAGAAGAAATGGCTAAAATTATCCTTCCTTTAATGATAACATAACTCCATTTTTGCATTAACATAGAGCTCATCCAACCATCTGATTATGGTATCTCGCTCGCGCTTCGGAGGAACATTTGCAATACTAATCTCAACTGCAAATGTTTCTCCGTTTTTTTCAAAACAAAGTGCCTTCTTAATAGATTTTTGCGTGTTTTCAGTCATTGTTTCTTACCTCGCTTTTGTCACTTATCGTGACTATCTGTGTCAAAAAAAAGAGCCTGTACGGTCGTGTGGTAGTAATCCGCCAGTTTGACCTTGATCTCGTCACGCGGTACACGCTGTCCATTCTCGTACATCGAGATAGCAGACAGCGAAATCCCTACCGCACTGGCTACAATATCACGCGGAATGTTACCTCTTGCCTGCACAAGCCGTTCTGCAATCGTCATTTTTGTCACCTCCTTGCGTGTCACTTTATGTGACAATGTTATTATAACAACCTCGTCAATCTTTGTCAACACATTTCGTGACATTTTTCTATTTACTTTTGTCACGGGTCGTGTTATGATACCAACATAAGGAGGCGATCCATTTGGCACAACTTAGTGATATGCTCACTTATTTGCGAAAAAGAAAAGGACTGTCCCAGCAGGAGCTTGCAAACACCCTGAAAATATCCCGCAGTGCGATCGGTATGTATGAAACCGGCAAGCGCGAGCCAGATCTGGAAACCCTTGAAGTTTTTGCCGACTTCTATAATGTAGACATGAACACGCTGACCGGCAAAGCACCTATCAAGGAACAAACAAACAAACTTCCCGACAATGCCGTTCCGGTTGACTTCTCTCACCTAAAGCGCATCCCCATCCTCGGCCGCATCGCTGCAGGAGCGCCGATCTACGCCGAAGAAAATATCGAGGGCTACACTTTTACCGACCTTAACGGCGGCGCAGAATACTTTGCTCTGCGCGTACGAGGTGACAGCATGAATGCCGCCCGTATTTTTGATGGTGATATTGTTATTATCCGTAGACAGGATATTGTTGAAAATGGCGAGATCGCGGCAGTCCTTATCGACGATCAAGACGCAACCCTCAAACGCTTTTCTCGAAGTGGTAACATAGTAACCCTCATGCCGCAGTCCACCAATCCCAAACACAAGCCGTTTGTTTACGATTTGAAAGAGACTAATGTTCAAATTCTGGGTCTGGTCGTCAAGGTTGAATTTCGACCGAGCTAAAACAAAAATCCCCATTCACTGGTAGAACCGTGAACAGGGATAGGATATTTATGCTGCCGCACTATACCGCAGCGTGTACTTCTTGCCCCGGTACTCAAAACTTTCCGGGTAATCGTGGCGCTCCAGCCACAGGCTGACCTTGGCAACGACCGACTTCGTGTACTGCACGTTCGTTCCGGCGTGGCCGCTGACGGCGCTCTGGAACGGCGCAAGCTCTTTTTCCTCGGGCAGTACGTCCACCTGCGCGATGATCGCGGAGATTGCGTGTGCGTGCGGTTTGCCCGATCTGGACATTACGCCAACCTTTTTAGCAATCGCGGTCGCATCGAACAGTTGCTTGTTCAGCGTTACGCCCTCGAGCGGGATCTCCACACCGACCGGCGCGTACAGACTCTTCATGGCAACGGCAACAAACTGCGGCGCCATACCGGCCTCCTTGAGTGTCTGGCGGATAATGCGTGCCGCGCTGTTGACCTCGCCGAGCCGCTTCTGCGATACCTTCGGTGCCGTGTACTCGCCGTGCTTGCGGATTGCAGGCAGCACTTCGGACGTTACCCAGCGCTTGAACGCTCTGGCCGCCGGCAGCTTGCTGGACAGGATAAGGCTGTACAAGCCGGACTCGTTGATGATAACCATGTTCTGCTTGCCGCCGGGGGTTGTCATTTCAACCACCCCCTTGTCTTCGTCATCGATGTGCTTGCGGACCGCCTGTGCGGTATCGGAATAACCGAGAATGTCCGCTACGTCCTTGCCGACAAACCACGGTTCGCCGTCCTTAGTCAGCGTGCGAACCTCGCCGAACTGGTCATTTGCGAAAATCTGAATTTCTTTGCTCATTGCATTGTCCTTTCGTCCATAGGTGGAAAGGAGCGGCGGGAACATACCCCGCCATGCGTTACTCCAATGCTGTCCCCCATTTCGGGGTGAGCGCGCTCAGTTGTAATTACAGGTGGTATCTTACCGCATGGCACCAATTCTGTAAATTGACAAAATGACGGTGAAAAAACTTCAATCTCGCGTTTTCTGAACTTTTTGATACGTTTTATCATTCATCCAACCGACACCAGCGGTTCGCAGCGTTCTGCGGAGCTTTCTGGCATCTTTGGCGTTACTATAAATATTCAACAAATATTTTTTCAAAAAAATCCCGCCCCGGTGCTACCAACACCAGAGCGGGACATGAGGTACTGACAAATCGCGAAACCTATCAGTACCTCTATTTTATCACACCTTCATGCGATAAGAAAGGGGTTTTATCATTATGAACGGAAGTTTCCGCAAAAAGCCGAACGGCAGTGTGGAACTGCGTGTCTGGCTCGATATGCCGGACGGCAGCCATGTTCAGAAGTCATTCTGCAGGCGCACTCGTGCGCTCGCTAAAGCCGCCTACGAGGAATTTCTCGAGAAAGGTAAACAGACGCAGGCCCGGCGGAAGTCGGTCGGAGGCTGGGGCGCAGAGTGGCTGGAACGCAAAGAGCAGTCGGTCAAGTACCGCACCTACGCCAATTACGAGCTGTATTTCAACCGCTATATCCTGCCTATGCTCGGCAAAATGTCGCTCGACAAGGTCATGCCCGCCGACATTGAGCGGCTGATGGGCAGCGCCGCGCACCTCAGTAAGAGCGCACGCCACCACATCTTCATCACCATCGACCAGATCATGAAAAGCGCGGTTGCGAACGGTCTGTGCAGCCGCAATCCGTGCGAGGGTATCAAGGTCAAGCCGGACGCGACATTCAAGAATATCACCGTCTACAAGCCGGACGAAATCGCCTGCCTGCTCTCTCACCTTGACCGACCGTTCGGTGTGGCGATTGCCATTCTGCTGTACGCCGGTCTGCGCAGCGAGGAAGTCATGGGGCTGCACTGGCGCGACATCGACCGGAAGAACCGCACAATCACCGTCCGGCGCGTTGTCACCCGTGTTGCCAAAGGCGAGTTTGCGCCCGTGGACGTGACCAAGAACGAGCGGGTGCGCGTTGTCACCTACGGTGACCAGCTTGCCGCGGTGCTGGCGGACGCGCCGAAAACGAGTATCTACGTTGTTCCGGCAAAGCGCGGCGGTTACATGACACCCGGCTCGTTCCGCCGGCAGTACGACAGCTTTTTCGATGGGCTGCCCATTCGCCGCCTGTCGCCGCATAAGCTGCGCCATACCTACGCCACCTACCTCATCAAGGGCGGCGCCGAGCTGCGCGCCGTGCAGACCCTGCTCGGACACTCGTCCGTTAAGGTCACCGAGATCTATACGCACATCAATACCGACGACCAGCGCCGGGCGTCGCAGAAGCTGGCGTACTGAATTTGTAATTCCTCCGAAAAAAATCGGAGGAATTTTTTCTTAGTTGACCATTTGTGGTCAATTTATACGGTATATCAGACATATATTGAAGGGTATTCTTAAATCATAAAAAAGGAGCTTGTAGATATGTGGATGGCATTTAGAAAGAATATTGCTTTTTCTGATAATTATGTTACAATAAATTTGAAAGGAGGGGAATGTATGCAACGAGAATACCCCGTGCTATCGTTGTCGAACTATATTTGTTCAACGACAGCTGATGATGGTAGAACGGTTACAAACTTGCAGCTGCAGAAAATTTTATACTATATTCAAGGATATTTTATGAGGTGCTTAGATTCCCTTGCTTTTGATGAGGATATATACAACTGGCAATATGGTCCGGTTGTTCCTGAAGCTTATTTTGAGTATAATGTAAACCTAAGCAATCCTATCAATAACATCGATGTTACTGCTGCCAATGAATTTGGTAATTCTTTGCGGATTGATAGTAAAGCATTTAATTTATTGCATAAGGTCCTAAACAAATGCTTACTGTATTCTGCAAGACAATTAGTAAGTATGACACACAAAGAGGATCCATGGAAAAATACTGCTTCACGACAGATGATAAGCAAAAATGCAATTAAACGATTCTTTGCATGTAATGATCCTCTTGGATTGGACTCTTAATCTGATATGGAATATTCTGAGAAACTAAGTGAACTCATTGAGAGCATGACACATTATATTGAGCCATCTGATGAGGAAGCCGACGAGTTACTCAATGATTTTCAAGAAATCTATAACGATGGTACTTTTCGGCATTCATATTATGAAATTTCCCAACAATTAGAGGGCTTTCAGAGTGATGTGCGCGATAATGTCTGTGCTGTTCTTGAACGAGTGATGTCGAGAATATCAGACGATCATTCTAACCTTAGTAAGGGTATGACAAAGTTATATGATCATATTAAGTTAGAAGCATTACGTTTGGCTAGAATGGAGAAAGTGGCATTTTTAAGTGCTAAAGCGGATGAAGCATTAAAACAAGCTCAACAGTTGAATAAAGAAAGCAACAAAAATGTAACTGATCTACTTGACCGTGTCAATGGATTCCATGGTCAATCTATTGCAATTTTAGGTATTTTTTCTGGTATAGTATTGGGTTTCTCAACTGAGATCAAGTTACTGACAGAAACTTTCTCGAACATAAATAATATGAATGTGAAGAATATGCTTCTATATTTATTGATAGTTGGATTTATTGCATTTAACACATTATTTATGTTAATGTACGCAGTATCTAAGATTGCGAATCAAAGCATTGCAGCATCTTGCAAAGGAAGAGAATGTGAGTCCTGCCCAGAAAATCATCGAGCCTGGGGACGGTTACGCCGAAAATATCCTTATGTTCTGTACTTTAACATCATGGTATTGATAAGTGCAGTGGTTGTATTGGTTGTTTTTAGGCGATAGTAAAAATTTTCATAACTGTTCAAATATAATACATCATCATATACCATTCCTACTCCTCAGGCAAAGATGTTGCTGTATAGGGCATCGACTTCGGAGTGATATTTATCTAAAGAACAAGGGAATAATAAGGGAACAACCCCGAAATCGTCAGCTATTCTGCGGGTTTGCTCCACACTGTAAATCTGTCGTCTATGACTTCGGTGGTTCGAATCCACCACCGGACGGGCAGGCACGCGTGTGGCAGTAAAGCCATAAGGCTGCACCCGCCAATCACGGCAGGCACGCGCCCAATCCGAAGGAAAGAACGGTCGTTCAATGATGAAATCTACCAGCACGGACCGTTTGTAACGATATATTGCCATTTGCGACGTTATCCCTTAGGGGCGCGCACACCCACCGCAGTGGGCGTCCAGCGAGCAACCGCCGTAGGCGGCTCTTAGCGAGTCGGAGTGTGCGCCCCCCTACCAATCAATGACAACGTGTAATTTAGGCGAACACTGTTCGCCCTACGGGATATATGGTGCAAAACCATGTCTCTCAACAAACAAGCGCTCCGGTCTCATCACTTGACAAAACCGGAGCGTCCGTTTATAATACTGATATAAGAACGGCTCTCACGTGTCAGGTGCGGTCGTTCCCCGAACAAGTTTAGAGCTTGAGGAAAACGCCGCTGCCTTTTTAGGTGGCGGTTATTTCTTGAGGTTCAAAATACCGAAGACAACCGTCGCAAGCAGCATCAGAAGCGTAAGTACCTCCATTGTTGTCATGCGCGTCACCCCCTTATTCCGGGGGAATAACCTCGCCGTTCCATATCAGCAACTTCATTATAGCATACATGGTTTCATACTGTCAATAAACCGCTCTTCGGGGCGGCTTTTGTGCATTTACCTCGTATTTCAATCACATAAACCCCAAAACAGGCACACCTCTCGGTGTGCCTGTTTTCCGTATATTACTCTCTATCCTGCGACCCGCTGTCTCCTACCACAGAATCAGCAGATCGGATATTGTACTTGCCGCGATGATGACGAGCCAGCAGACAAGCGGTGCTGCCCACTCTGCCCTTCCCTCGCCCCGCGGCGCGAGTTTGGGACACGCTCTCATCAGCAGCTTTGCCGCCGCGAAGCCGAGTGCGCCGCCCAGGGTATTCAGCAGCAGATCATCCACCGAGGTGACGCCGCCCGCGACCAGCTGTATCAGCTCAATGCTGAGCGAGGTGCCGAAGCACCACCAGATGGTGCGGCCTGCCCGCTCGAACCACCGCCAGAACAGCGGCAGGAACAGCCCGAGCGGAAACAGCAGCGCGATATTTCCGGCAATGTTCACGAACGGACCCAGACCGGGCGCCTCCGGAGATTTTACCACGGAAATCATATCCGCGAACGGAACGAGCTCCAGTCTTGGCTGCGGCAGCCTGCCGAGGAATATCTGCGCCAGCGAGGGACCGGTGAACAGTCCCACGCCTGCAAGATACACCAGCAGAAGCAGCGTGCCGATGATACCGCGCTTTCTCATCCGACAGCCACTTCCGTCGTATAGGCAACATCACCGTCCTGTACAGACCCGACGCCGTTTTCCGCGTCCTTCTCCGCCTGTGCACGGTATTTCTCGATGATATCCTCCGGATAATCCTCTTCGGTGTAGCCTGCGCTTGCGTTCCACTCATCGCCCTTTTCGTCCGTGTAGGTCAAGCATACGCTGCTGCGGGCAAACTGCTGCATAATGCCGTACGCCATCGCATTGCTGCCGTACAGATTCATTGCGTCAATGTTGACCGCGTTTTTAAGCAGTGCGTCAATGTCCGCTCTGTCGGTCACCTGCACGCCCTGCCAGATGTCTTTATCCGGCAGATAGATGCTCAGTGTAATCAGCTTTACGTTTTTCGCGCCGACAGCCTTGGGAACGATATTGGCATACTTTTTGATAAGTGCAAGCGTCTTGACATCCTTATCGGTCACGCAGACCGCTCCCTCGCTGATATAATCGTCGTTGTTCTGCTGCGAGAATTCCATGCGCAGCACCGGCATGGCATCACCGGTGTGGGTCAGCGTCTCTGCCTTGAGCGTGTCAATGATCTCCTGCGCCTTCTGCGAGTCGCTGAGTGTGCCGACGCCGTTGTAGCCGTCACCGTTGGTGTAGAAAACAATGTTGCGGTGATAACCCTCATTGACCTCGCCGAGCGCAAACAGCGACCACGCCTTCTGTTTGTACTCTGCGGACTGGTAAATCTGCTTTTTGAGCGTGAACACTTCGTCTGTGGCCGGCAGCTCATACGAACGGCTCTTCACCTTGCCGTTCTTCAGCTTGAAGGTGACGGTGATGCACTCCTTCTGTGCATTTTCATCCGTATTATTCAGGCTTTCCACGCCGAGCGCCGCCAGCTGCCGCGCTGCCGCGATGTTTTCCGGCTCACTGAGCAGTGCCGATTCACCGACGTAACCCATCGGCGCTGCCGCTGCAATGCTGCCCTCATCCGGCAGCCACTCATCATAACCGAACACATCCGCCTGCATGGTCAGCAGACCCGCACACAGCACTGCAAGGATGATAACCAGCTGCAGCGGCTTGCGGAAGATGGCGCGGAAGTCGAACGCATAAATAATCTCCACCACGCAGTGGAAAATGACCGTGCCGAGTACCAGACCGACCCAGAACCACAGCTCGGATTCGTAGACCAGCATTTTGAAAATCTCAGCGAACGCCGTACCCATAACCACGCAGATAATAATCTTGACGGGCAGCTTGATCGGGTTGAATGCCAGTGCCGTGCCCGCCCGCTCGCTCTTGCGGATGCGGAACAGGAACAGCGCCAGTGCAGTGATAACGATCGCCGCAACCGCATAGCCGATCAGCAGACCGATAGCACTCGGCTCCTGCAGCCCGGCGGCGTAATCCATCGTATAGACAGGCTCCACTGCCCCTGCCCAGCTATGCATTTTCGTGCCGTTTACGCCGAAATACTGAATCAGCGGTGCAAACTTGTTGCAGAACAGCAGCGAAGTCACGGAGGCATCCGTCACATAGGTCTGGAAGAACATGCTCTTGAGACCCTGCCACAGTGCGGTTACGAGCGTCGGTCCGAAGTACACCCACAGACCGAGCAGCAGCGTGATGACCGTGTTGCCGCACAGGATGGTCGTAACAGCCGCCATCGCGTACAGCAGGAAGAAGAAAATGACGTTGGACGCGATCACGCCGATGAGCGATGCGTTGACTACCTCACCGAAGCCCATCGCGCACGTGCAGACGATGCTCAGCGCATGCAGCACGAGGTACGGCACCAGCGCACACAGCGCACCGGTCGCGTAGTCCACCGCGAACAGGCGGCTGCGCGAAATCGGCAGGCTGTGATAGAAATCCACCTTGCGGCGGTTGTGCAGGTACGCGAACATGCTCACACCGCAGGTGACCGCCAGAATGATGACGGCCAGCTTGACAAACACATTCTGTCCGCCGAGCATCTCACCGACGCTCTCCACATATCCCTGCCAGCTTGCCGCAGCATCTGCCGCACTCAGATTGACCAGATCCTGCTTATGTGCCGACAGGCTGTGCTGCGCCGTCATAATCACCGGCAGCAGCTGCGCCATAAAGAATCCCACCGTGGACAGCACGATGGCCCACAGATTGCGTTTCATGCAATCCCGCACGAGACCCTTAGAACAGGAGTTTCTTGACATCATAGCCTGCCACCTCCGTTTCATTGATAAAGATTTCCTCCAGCGTCAGCGGGAGCATTTCGCAGAAGGTCGGGTTCAGCGCGTTCACCCTGGCGAGCAGCTCTTCCCGGCTGCCGCGCGCCGTAATAGTGTACAGCGAGCCGCGCTGCTCCTTGTGCAGAATGTCAAAGCCTTCCCAAGCGGAATCCGGCAGCGGATTCGGGAAAATGCACTGCATTTTGTACATACCGAGCTTCATGTCGTCCAGATCGCGCGAGAACAGGATGCCGCCGCGATGCAGCAGACCGACATGGTCGCAGATGTCCTCCAGCTCACGCAGGTTGTGCGAGGCGATGATGGGTGTCAGACCTCTGTCCGCTACATCCTCGGCAAACAGGCTCTTTACCGTCTGGCGAACGACCGGGTCGAGACCGTCGAACGTCTCATCGCAGAATAAGTAGTCCGTGCCGCTGCATACGCCGCAGATGACCGAAACCTGCTTTTTCATGCCCTTGGAGAACGTCCGCAGCTTGCGGTTTTCGTCCAGACCGAAGCCGTTCATCAGCTTGCGGTAGCGCGCTTCATCGAATTTGCTGTAAAAGCGCTTGTAGTAGTTTTTCATTTCCTTCGGTGTGCTGTTCGGGAAGAAAAACTGCTCATCCGAGATAAAGAAAAACCGCTCCTTCATCGCAATGTTCTCGAAAATATCCTTGCCGTCGATCTGCACCGTGCCCTCGTCCGGCTGCAGGATGCCTGCCAGCATGCGCAGGAACGTGGACTTGCCCGCGCCGTTCGAGCCGATCAGGCCGTAGACCGAGCCGTCCTTAACTTCCGCGCAGATGTGATCGACCGCCGTGATGTCCTCAAACCGCTTGGTCGCGTTGGTTGCCGTAATCATGTTCTGCTCTCTCCTTTCCTCTCTACCCAGCCGCGCATCTGCTCCTCGGTCGCCCCGAGCGAGCGCGCCTGACCGGCCAGTGCGGTAATCTGCTCACCCAGTTCGTTAAGCCTCTGGGAACGCAGCACCGCTGCATTGTCCGATATAAAATTTCCCCGTCCTTTTGCGGCGTAGATCACACCGCGGCGTTCCAGCTCTCCGTAAGCGCGCTGTATTGTGTTCGGGTTGATCGACAGTTCCATCGCAAGCTGCCGTACACTGGGCAGCTGGGTGTCCGCCGGCAGTGCCCCACGCAGAGCCAGTCCCTCAATGCCGTCCACCACCTGTTCATAGATGGGTCGGGCATCCCGATAGTCGATTTTAATCACCTGACGCGCCTCCTTTCCTTTTGTTGATTTGAGAGTGTATCAACTGTACTGTGTGTTTTAGTACAGTTAGATAATAACACGAACCAGACGGCATGTCAAGCATAATTAGTAATTAGGAATTAGAAGTTAGTAATTAACGTGATAGAAAGCCTTACCGTAGGGTGCGCCGACCCCGGCGCACCGTGTAAACCGTCTGCACATGCGTAACCGTAGGGGCGAACATTGTTCGCCCGCAGCGCGACCGGAGCCTGCGCAAGGAGCGGCCGCAGCGCGACCGGAGCCTGCGCAAGGAGCGGCCGCACACCCATTTAACCACAACGTGGGAGCACACTGTGCTCCCCTACGGGATAAATGTTGCCGATGAATTTACAAACGGTGCGCCGAGGTCGTACCCCAGGGCACCTTCTCTTGCGGCTATGCCGCAATTCACCTTGCCGCACCCTACGGTAATGTTTGTGCAGTTATTTGTCGGTATGAACATGATTTATCGTTGCAAAAGAAAAAGGGCGCACAATGTGCGCCCTGCGGAGAACCATCCCTTCACGGTCATTCTCCATTTTCCATTTTCCATTTTCAATTCTCCATTATTTCCATTTCCACTCGCGGACTTCCGGCATATCCTCACCGTACTCGGTGATATACTGCTGATGCTGCACCAGCTTATCGCTCATCTTCTGGTAGAGGTACGCGCCGCGGTTGCCAAGCTGCGGCAGGCGCAGCAGAACGTCCTTGACGAGATGGAAGCGGTCGATATCATTCTGCACGCGCATATCAAACGGCGTGGTGATGGTGCCCTCCTCCCTGTAGCCGCGAACGTGCAGGTTGCGGTTATGACGGCGGTAGGTCAGCTCATGGACGAGCGTCGGGTAGCCGTGGAAGGCGAAGATGATCGGCTTATCCTTGGTGAACAGCATGTCGTACTCGGCATCGGACAGGCCGTGCGGATGTTCCCGTTCAGGCTGCAGCTTCATCAGGTCAACCACGTTGACAACGCGAACCTTGAGTTCGGGCAGCTCTTCCCGCAGGATGGACACGGCAGCCAGCGTTTCGAGCGTCGGCGTCTCGCCGCAGCACGCCATAACAACGTCCGGTTCTGCGCCCTGATCGTTGGACGCCCACTCCCAGATGCCAATGCCCTGAGTGCAGTGCTGCACAGCCTGCTCCATGGTCAGCCACTGCGGACGCGGATGCTTGGATGCCACGATGACATTGACATAGTTGCGGCTCTTGATGCAGTGATCGAAGCAGCTGAGCAGGCAGTTTGCATCGGGCGGCAGGTACAGACGGACAACATCCGCCTTTTTGTTGGCGATGTGGTCAAGGAAACCCGGGTCCTGATGGGTAAAGCCGTTGTGGTCCTGCTGCCATACGTTGGAAGCCAGAATCAGGTTGAGCGACGCGATCGGCTGACGCCACGGCAGGCCGTTGCAGACCTTGAGCCACTTGGCGTGCTGTGCCGCCATCGAGTCGATAATGCGGATGAACGCCTCATAGCTTGCGAAAAAGCCGTGACGGCCGGTCAGCAGATAGCCCTCGAGCCAGCCCTCGCACATGTGCTCGGACAGCATGCCGTCCATCACGCGGCCGCTTGCGGACAGGAATTCGTCGGTGTCCAGACGCTCAGCGTTCCACTCGCGGTCGGTGACCTCGAAAATGTGGCTCAGGCGGTTGGACATGGTCTCGTCCGGGCCGAATACGCGGAAGTTACGGCTGTCCATGTTCAGCTTGATGACATCGCGGACATAAGCGCCAAGCTCGATCATATCCTGACCCTCAACCGCACCCGGAGCCGGAACATTCAATCCGTAATCGCGGAAATCCGGCAGGCGCAGCTGGTGCATGAGCAGACCGCCGTTGGCGTGCGGGTTTGCGCCGATGCGGTGCTCGCCGGTCGGCGCCAGTGCCTTGAGTTCGGGAATCAGCTTGCCGTTTTCGTCGAACAGCTCCTCCGGATGGTAGCTGCGCAGCCACTGCTCGAGCATGGGCAGGTGCTCCGGGCTGTCCATCATCAGCGGCACCTGATGCGCGCGGAAGCTGCCCTCGATCTGCTTGCCGTCCACGTTCTTCGGGCCGGTCCAGCCCTTCGGGGTGCGCAGCACGATCATCGGGTAGATCGGACGGGTCGTGTCGCCGGTCTCACGGGCGTGCTTGCGGATGGCGAGGATTTCCTCGGTTACGGTGTCGAGCGTGTCCGCCAGTGCGCGGTGTACCTTCATCGGCTCATCGCCCTCGACGAAATACGGCTTCCAGCCGCAGCCCTCGAGCATTTTGCGCAGCTCCTCTTCGGGAATGCGCGACAGCACGGTCGGGTTGGAGATCTTGTAGCCGTTCAAGTGCAGGATCGGCAGAACAACGCCGTCCGTCACCGGATTGAGGAACTTGTTGCCGTGCCACGAGGTTGCCAGCGGGCCGGTCTCCGCCTCGCCGTCACCGACAACTACGGTTGCGATCAGATCGGGGTTATCCAGCACCGCACCAAAGCCGTGCGCCAGAGAATAACCCAGTTCACCGCCCTCGTGGATGGAGCCGGGGGTCTCCGGTGCAACGTGGCTGGCAATGCCGCCCGGGAACGAGAACTGCTTGAACAGGCGCTTCATGCCCTCAGTGTCCTCGCTGATGTTCGGGTAAACCTCGCTGTAAGTGCCCTCGAGATAGGTGTTCGCCACGAAGAAATTGCCGCCGTGACCCGGACCGGACAGCAGGATCATATCCAGATTATACTGCTTGATGATGCGGTTCAGGTGAACGTAAATCAGGTTCTGTCCGGGCACCGTGCCCCAGTGGCCGACGATCTTCTTCTTGATGTGCTCGGGCTTCAGCGGCTCCTTCAGGAGCGGGTTGTCGAGCAGGTAAAGCTGACCGGCTGCAAGATAATTTGCCGCCCGCCAGTATGCGTCCATTTTGTTCAGCATTTCGTCGTTGATGTGTGCTGCCATAGCGTAATGCTTCCTTTCTGCGGTTGACTGTATGCTTGGTTTTATTATTCTATCCGTTTTAAGGCAAATAATGCGATAAAACGTCCACCTGTTTTTTCATTCCTTATCACGCTGAGATAATAGCACATCGTTATTTATTTGTCAATATAATATCTTGCCATGAGAGTAGAGCGTTATACAAGGCAGGAGTACTTGAAAATGGAGAGTGGAAAATGAATGTGATGGTTTACGTTTACGTTCACTTTCAATTCTCCATTCTTCCGAAAAAAGAACAGCGTCCCGCTCTATCCAAGCGGAACGCTGTAATTTCATTGCATTTTTATCAAATCTGCGAAGTAAACACCTTATAGCCATCATCGGTGAGGGTGTCGATCAGGCGCTTGGCGTGGTCAACGCCGCCGACCTCACAGACGACATGGATAATCGCCTCGCCGATCTCGAGGTCCGTCTGTACGCGGTCATGCTGGAACAGGATGATATTGGCATTCTGCTGTGCAACGATGTGCGAGAAATGCTCGAGTGCGCCCGGTGCATCCGGCATGAGCACAGAGAACTTCAGCTGACGGCAGCGGGTAATCAGGCCCTTTTCCACAATCTTGTGGATGAACGAAACGTCGATATTGCCGCCGGACAGCACGCATACGACCTTTTTGCCCTTTACATCCACCTTGTTGTTGAGCACAGCCGCGAGCGGAGCCGCACCGGAGGTCTCAACGACCTGCTTGCAGCGCTCGAGCAGCAGCAGAACAGCGGAAGCAATCTCGTCATCAGAAACCGTGACAACGCGGTCCACATACTTCTTGATATACTCAAAGGTCTTTTCGCCCGGGGTCTTTACGGCGATACCGTCAGCGATGGTGTGCACGGTATCGGACGGAGTGCGCTCACCGGTGCGGAACGAATTTGCGATCGCCGGTGCGCCCTCAGCCTGTACGCCGATGATCTGGATGCGCGGGTTGATCTGCTTTGCGCAGGCAGCCACGCCGGAGATCAGTCCGCCGCCGCCGGCCGGAACGAAGATCATGTCAACGCCCGGCAGGTCGCGCAGGATTTCCAGCGCGATGGTGCCCTGACCCGCCATAACATCCTCATCGTCAAACGGGTGGATGAACTCTGCGCCGGTCTCCTCGCAGATCTCGCATGCCTTGGCATAGGCTTCATCGTAAATGTTGCCCGCCAGAACAACCTCGGCACCGTATCCCTGGGTTGCGGAAACCTTTGCAATCGGCGCGGAACGCGGCATAACGATGGTGGACTTTACACCGGCAGCGGTTGCCGCAAAGGCAACGCCCTGTGCATGGTTGCCCGCAGAGGACGCAACAACAGCGTGCAGGTCGCCCTCAGCGAAGCGCTTCATAATCTTATTGTAAGCACCGCGCACCTTAAAGGAGCCGGTCTTCTGCTGGTTTTCGTACTTCAGATAAACCTCTGCGCCGGTCATGGCGGAGAAGGTGCAGGACGTAGACAGCGGAATGTTGTGGATGACGTTTTTCAGTCGGTCCGCAGCTGCCTCGAAATCTTTTAATTCTAACATTGAGCATCTTCCTCGTTTTTGCAAGTTAAGATAATAATAGCACGTTCTTTTTTTGATTGCAAGACACATATTATATATATGAGTCAGTAATTAGCAGTTAGGAATTAGTAATTACTAATTATTATTTGCCTTTATCTCATGAATTTGCTATACTAAAGAAAGATTATTGTGGGAGGAACTGCAATGGACGAGCAAACCCGTGGATTCCGCAGTGCCATCTTCGGCGGCTTTAACCGCGAGGACGTACTGCATTACATAGAAGAAACCGACACGAAATACTACACCGAGACCGCCGAGCTGCGCTCTCAGCTGACCGAGGCTCAGTCCGCGATGAACGAGCTGCGCACGCAGAACGAGGCGCTTACCGCGAAGAACGCCGAGCTGCTCGAGCGGCTGGGCGAAATGACGCTGGATACCGATAAAATCCGCGCACAGCTGGACCAGATCGAAAGCGGTTTTTCCCTTCAGGCGACCGAGATCGAGGCGCAGAACGCCCGTGCGGCGCAGCTTGCGGCGGAAAACGACCGGCTGACCTCGGAGAACGCCAAGCTGTCGGCCAAATGCGGTGAATACGATGCGACCAGAGAGAAGATCGCCGAGATGGAGCTTTCTGCGTACCGGCGCGCCAAGCAGATCGAGGAGGACGCCAAGGTGGAGCTGCAGAAGCTGCGCCGCAAGTCGATGGAGACCATCGAGCAGGTGCGCCGCCAGCTGGATGCCACCAAGGAGAACTACCGCACCGTGCTGGCACGCAACCAGCAGGAATCCGCCGAGATGGCCCGCAAGGCCGGTGAAGTGCTCGGCGAAATTGACAAGATCAGCGCGTCGCTCGGCAAAAAGGACGGCGAGGCACCCCATCCCGAGCCGGACAAGGCAAAAAACGGACTGCGTGAGGTTCTGAACAATCTGCGCCCGAAAACGGAGGAATAAGCATGGCACACTACGATTTGAAAACCGAACAGCTCAAGGAAATGGCGCCGAAGCTGCGTGCGGGCGACACCGTAACGCTGACCGGCACGGTCTACACCGCGCGCGACGCCGCACACAAGAAGATCGTTGCCGCGATGGACGCAGGCGACAAGCTGCCGTTCGACCTCGACGGCGCGGCGATCTACTACGCCGGACCGACCCCCGCAAAGCCGGGTCAGGTCATCGGCTCGGTCGGCCCGACCACCTCCGGCCGTATGGACCCGTTCGCACCGCGTCTGCTCGATGCAGGTCTTGCCTGCATGATCGGCAAGGGCGTGCGCAATCAGGGCGTGCAGGACGCAATGGCGCGCAACGGCGCGGTTTATATGGTAGCCATCGGCGGTGCAGGCGCGGCGAAGGCGGCTTCGATCAAGAATGTCGAGGTCATCGCGTATGACGAGCTGGGCTGTGAGTCGGTCAAGCGTCTCACCGTGGAGAATTTCTCCGCCATCGTCTCGCAGGATTCGGTCGGCGGCAACCTCTACACCGAGGGCGTTGCAAAGTATAAGAAGGATTGAGCCAAAAGGCGGACGGTTGTCCGCCTGAGGCTGTCGAAAAACTTCGTTTTCCGAACAGCCTCTCGCTCGAAACCACGCTTTCGAGCGAATCTCGAAGAAAAACCGCGTCCTGCGGACACATTTTTTCTTCCCTTGTATAAATCCCGAGATACACAAGGTGAATTGCCGCATAGCGGCAAGAGAGGGGGGGCTGGACCATGCTCCCGGAATTTATGAATTTGCAAAGCAAATTCGATTGAATGCGTGCTGCCGCACGAAGCATAAAAATCGAATATTGCTTTTTCGACAAGCTGAGGCGGACGGTTGTCCGCCTTTTTCTTTTTGCATTTGATGTGGTTTTGCCTTCTCCGTAGGGCAAGAGAAGCCACTCTGGAGTGCCCCGCCCTACGGTACAGGTCTAATCCTATATTATTTAGGTCTATACCGGACCAGAATATAGTCTTCCCCAAGGGTTTCAATGCACCCCCACGGAATAACGCAGTCATTTTTAGAGAACAGCCCGACAATGCCGCTTTGCGCGGGCACGACGAGTGCGGTAATCTGTCCACAGACCGGATCGAACAGCAGATCGCTCACCTCACCCATCCGTGCTCCGTCGCACAGATTGATCACCTCACGGCAGTGCAGCTCGGAAAATCGCATGGTATTCTGCATTTAATCCTCTCCTAACGCGCGGTGCAGGAAGCTTTCTGTGCTCTGCCCTGCCGGACGGTTGAACCGCCCCAGTTCAAACAGGCAGTCCGGGTTTCGTGTAACGGTATTGATGCGCTCCTCGCACCCGAGCGTACACCGGAAGCCCATGCTTTTGAGCAGCGTTTCGCTCTCTTTGGAGCACGCACCGAACGGATAGGTATAGCAGGTCGGCGCGGGCAGTCCGGCGTCCGTGATGAGCGTCTGCGTCTGCTCGGTGTCCTCGCGGAGCAGCGTCTCGTAGCGCGTTTCGTCCTCGCCTCTGCGGCGCAGACAGCCGCGGCGTTCGCCGTACTCGTGCAGGTTCCACGAATGATTCTGCACCTCAAACACATCCTGCATTTCGCGCAGGCGGTCAAGCCGCAAATGCGACCAGTAGGCGTTTTCCTCTCCGTTGTCGGTGAAAAGCGCGGTCTGGCTGCCGATGATGGACACAACCGCCTTCATTCCGCGCTGTTTGAGCAGCGGATAGGCATAAATGTAGTTGTTGTAGTAGCCGTCATCGAAGGTGATCATCACCGGCTTCTCCGGCAGGTCTGCACCGTCCTGCACATACGCCAGCAGATCGCTTACCGTTATAGCGGTATACCCCTTCACCTGCAAGGCGTCCAAATCGGCCGCCAAAACCGCCGGCGAGATAACATATTTGCCCTGCCGTGCGCTGTCCTTGAGAATGCTGTGATACATTAGAATCGGTACACGCACGCTGTCCTCCCCGAATACCGGCTGCACCGTGTCGGCACGCTCAAGCAGTCCAATCGCAAAGCATAAAACCAAAACCGTGCATACCGCCTGAAACGCGGTGTGACGAAAACCCAATCGCAAAGAAATCCCCTCCTGTCATAATTTATGCAGCGAAAAAAGATTTCAGCACCCTGCGGTATGCATTTCATGCACTGCCAACCCCGGAGAAACGCCGTAAACCGTATCGTTCATTCTGCATTCTCCATTTTTCATCCTCAATTTTCAACTTTCCTCTTGACATCCCTCCCCCATTGGTGTAAACTATCATAGCATGAATTCACACATCCCGTGATGAAAGCGGTCGGTGATGGGACGCTTGTTCTGTTGCCGCTGTCAGATGATCAGGGATGGAGGAAAAACCAAGGAGGAAAAACAAAATGGCAGTAATTTCTATGAAGCAGCTGCTGGAGGCCGGCGTACACTTCGGCCATCAGACCCGTCGTTGGAACCCGAAAATGGCTACCTACATCTTCACCGAGCGCAATGGTATCTACATCATTGACCTCCAGAAGACTGTAAAGAAGCTCGAGGAAGCATACTTCTTCGTACGCGATATGGCAGCTTCCGGCAAGTCCATCCTGTTTGTCGGCACCAAGAAGCAGGCACAGGACGCAATCAAGGAAGAGGCTGAGCGCTGCGGTCAGTTCTACGTTAACGCACGTTGGCTGGGCGGCATGCTGACCAACTTCAAGACCATGCGTACCCGTATCGCTCGTCTGAACCAGCTGCAGAAGATGCAGGCTGACGGCACTTTCGATCTGCTCCCGAAGAAGGAAGTTATCAAGCTCCAGCTCGAGATCGCTAAGCTCGAGAAGTACCTCGGCGGCGTTAAGGAAATGAAGGAGCTGCCGGGCGCTCTGTTCGTAGTTGACTCCCGCAAGGAGAAGAACGCGATCGCAGAAGCACGCAAGTTGGGCATTCCGATCGTTGCAATCGTTGATACCAACTGCGATCCGGACGAGATCGACTACGTTATCCCGGGCAACGACGACGCTATCCGCGCTATCAAGCTGATCTCCCAGACCATGGCTAACGCTGTTCTGGAAGGCAAGCAGGGCGAGCAGCTCGAGGTTGAGGCTAAGGCTGACGCAAAGGCTGAGTAATTCATAACTCAATATAACATTCAGTGAGTTGTTCGTAGGGCGCGACGACCCGGCGCGCCGGTGTTCGTTGTGCCCTACGTTTTTTCATCGTAAAATCATAAATTGGAGGAATAATAAAATGGCTTTTACCGCTGCTGACGTAAAGAAGCTCCGCGAAATGACCAGCGTAGGCATGATGGACTGCAAGAAGGCACTGACCGAGGCCGACGGCGACTTCGACAAGGCTATCGAGCTGCTCCGTGAGAAGGGCCTGGCTAAGGCTGCTAAGAAGGCAGACCGCATCGCTGCTGAGGGTCTGGTCAAGGCTACCGTATGTGATGAGTGCGGCGTAGGCGCAATCATCGAGGTAAACTCCGAGACCGACTTCGTTGCTAAGAACGCTGACTTCCAGCAGTTCGTTGCCGACGTTGCTAACGTTGTTATCAAGGACGCTCCGGCTGACGTTGAGGCTCTCAAGGCTTGCAAGATGGGCGAAGGCACCGTTCAGGACGCTCTGCAGGAGAAGGTTCTGACCATCGGCGAGAACCTGCAGATCCGTCGTTTCGAGCGTTTCGACGACTCCACCGTTAACGTTGCTTACAACCACATGGGCGGCGTAATCGGCGTTCTGGTTGGTCTGGAAGTTTCCGAGGGTCTGAAGGACAACGCTACGGTTAAGGAGCTGGGCAAGGACATCGGCATGCAGGCTGCTGCTATGAACCCGTCCTTCCTGGACAAGTCCGACGTTGACGAGGCTACCCTCGCAAAGGAGAAGGAGATCCTCCTGATCCAGGCTCTCGAGGAGAACAAGACCGCTGCTAAGCCGAAGCCGGAGCAGATCATCCACAAGATGGTAGACGGCCGTATCGGCAAGTACTACGAGGAGAACTGCCTCCTGCAGCAGGCTTTCGTTAAGGAGAACAAGGTTTCCGTTGAGGCTCACATTAAGGCTGTTGCCAAGGAGCTGGGCGGCGAGATCAAGCTCGTAAAGTGCGTTCGTTTCGAGAAGGGCGAGGGCATCGAGAAGAAGGTTGACGACTTCGCAGCAGAAGTTGCTTCCATGGCTAAGTAATCTCGTTACAAAACGATAGATCAAGGACTTCCGGTTTTACCGGAGGTCCTTTTTATTTGCAGAAAGCAATGTAGAAAATCTCTTTTCGTCAGTCAGGGTCAGATCAGTCAGAATCATTCTCCATTCTCAATTTTGTTTCTGCTCTGCTGTTCTCTGCTATGCTCTGCTGTTCTCTGCTATGCTCTGCTCTTCTGTTCTGTCCTCTGCTCTTCTCTGCTCTGTGTACTTTCTGGACGAGAAATGCCGTTTTCCGGACGAGAAATCGCGTTTTCCGGGCGAGAAAAAACGACGGGCATGAGAATAAGCCCTGTTGATGCGGAATGACAGGGCTGTGGCGCGGTTTGCGTTCTTATCTATACCGCGGATTGTGATAAAAATTGACCATGAATGGTCAACTCCGGGAATATTTTTCGGTGTACACAATCTTTTCCGTAGGGTGTGCCACGGTGAATTGCGGCAAATCCGCAAGAGAAGGTGCCCTGAGGTACGACCTCGGCACACCATTTGTAAATTCATCTGCACCGGCTGAACCGTAGGGGCGAACATTGTTCGCCCACGTCCCGTATGATTTTGCGCTGCCCGGGCGCATACTGTGCGCCCCTACGAGGTAACATCGCAAACGACAATAAATCGTTCCAAATAGCCTGTGCAGATTGATTTCGCTATCGAACGAGCGCTCTTTCCTTCGAATTAGGCGCGTGCCTGTTTTGCATTCCTTCGTATATGGCGCGTGCCTAACTTGAGCGTCTGGTGCAGTCCCCTAACCGCACTGCCACATGCGTGCCTGCCCGTTCGGTGGTGGATTCGCTTCCGTTGCGACGGAAGCCACGGTGGTTGAAACAGCCCACCGGGCTGTTTCTAAGAGCCACCTTTCGAATCCACAACCACCTTCCGCCAAAACAGAAAAAGGACATTCCTTTTTGGAATGTCCTTCTGTTTTGGTGGACCTGGGCAGAGCTTAAACGAACAGCGCCCGTTTCGATATTTTCTACATTGTCGATAACCGATGGATCCAGCGGGATCTCAACCGTGTTTTTACTTCCTGCGTAGTTGAATACGACCTTCATGTAGTCCTGACCGTCCGGGTTGTCGTAGACATAGACTGCGATCAAGAAAGTGTCGAATAACTCCGCTTGGTATTTCTTATCGTGGACATCTCCGGCCTGCAACTTTTTCAGCCACCCTACAAGCTGATCTCTGTTGACAGGAATGACGTCAGCTTTTGCCATTGTGATTTTCCGATCGATGTCCGACTGTTCCTTTTCCAACTCCATGAGACGGGCTTTTGTGGTAGGCGTGATGATGCCCTGCTCTATCGCCGCCATGAGATTTTTGATACTGCGCTGCGTGTCCTTCAGCTGGTCCTCCAAAAGCCCGATCCCGCTTGCGCTTTCCTGATGCTGGCTATACTCGACCACGCTGTCGGCAATCCAGTTGATTGTATCATCATCCAGTGTGCGGCGTTTGATTGCTTTTGCTACCTGAAGCTCGATGTCGTCCCGTCGCAGGTTTTTCTTCTCGCAGGTTTTTTCCGTGCGACGCTTCTGGCAGACGTAGTAGTAATGCAGGTTGCCAGAGCGGCTGGTGCCGGAGATGCCGGTCATTGGACTTTTGCAGTGTCCGCAGAACAGCTTGCCGGTAAGCAGATAGTCACCATTGACGCGGTGACGCCCTTGCGGATTCTTCTTCGTGGTGATCACCTCCTGGACCTTGAAGTAAAGCTCGTCGCTGATAATCCTCGGGATGCCGCCCTCTTTGCGGACATCGCCGTAGATATAGATGCCGCGATACCGTTCGTTGGAAAGGATCTTCTGAAAGCTCGACCGCCCCCACGGGCGACCGTACGAGGTCTTGATTCCACGGGCATTCAGGCTGGCCATGATATCAACGAAAGCCTCACCGCAGGAAACGCGAGTGAATATCTCCCGGATAACCGCAGCCTTCGGCTCGTCGATGGCATAGTGCAGCGTTTCGTCCGCTTTATAGCCGTAGGGCAGATGGCCGTTCGCCACCATGCAATTCGCGGCGTTGTCATATAGGCCGCGCTTGATGTCCTCGGCCATGTTCTCGGAATAGAACTGGTTGACATTCATCATCGAGCGGGCGGCGAAGCGTCCAGCCGCAGTATCGTCGAAATCCTCCTCCACATAGAGAACACGAACGCCAAGATCCTGAAGCCGAGCTTCGTTGATCAGAGCCTCCAGCATATTGCGCCCCATGCGGTTAGACTTCCACGCGATTACATAGCGGAACTTCCCTTTTGCAGCGTCAGTCATCATGCGCTGGAAGTCACGGCGCTTGTCGGTGCGGCCGGAAACGGCGCGGTCGGCATAGGTGTCAATGATCCTGATGCCATACTCCGCCGCCAGTTCGTAGCCCTTTTCGAACTGCTGCTCTACGGAAATGTCCTTCTGGTTGTGGCTGCTGTACCGGCCATAGAGAACGCCCGGCTCTTCGATTTCCAGCTTCTTGCCCCGCTTCGGCTTCGCCGGGTGCTTTGCAGGTTTTCTCGGCAACAGCGCCACCCCCTTCTAACGATAGATTTGCAGTAGTAGATATTCAGAATCAGAAACAGATTACAGATACAGTCTCAGATACAGATACAGGTACAGAGACAGTGCGCGCACGATCGCGCGCACACGCACGCGCGCACGCGAGGTATCGGTACGGTATGGATACGGTATAGATACCCTATCCATAGGGTATCGGAATATGGGCTTAAATTAAGCGGACAGCTGTCCCGGTCGCGCAGATATTCATACCGAAAGGTGTGTAGCTTACCCCGACAACGGCATCCGCGCCAAGAGATGCCGCTTGTTGCAACAGGATTTCCGTCGCTCCATCGACACCAGCCTGCCAGCCGCGCTGCACACCCTTGTTCCCGCCGGGCATGACCATGACTTGCGCCGCCGATACGATGCCGAGATATTCGGAGATCGTGCGTCCTTCGACAGATAGTGTGGTCGTGATGATCATAAAATTACCTCCAATTTCCCATCATACAGCAACAAAATGTCGTTGTTTGTCAAAAGTGATTTTATTTCTTTTTGAGCAAAAGCGTGTGCATTTCTGTTACAATCCTTACATACACCACCGGCAAGAATATACGATTGGAGTTGATTAGATGCCTTCGAGCAAAGAAGCAGCCGCAATACTTCGGATTGTGGAAAAACTGGCCCAGGACAGAAAGAGAGAGGCAATCAGCCTTCTTGCCGGTTGGCGAGGTACTGAAGATAGTGAAGAGCCTCCGCTTTCTTCTCGGGAGAAAGTTGGAGAATAAGCGTCGTAAGCGCAATATCCATATCGTCCATAGGTCCGCCCTCTTTCGTGAGGGCGGACAATTCATTTGCGCAGTCCTCGGAAATATCCGACAGCAGATCGATGGGCATATCGTCCACGGCCGTGAGAAGATCTCCCAGAGACATCCCCATAGCTGTGGAAATCTTTTTGAGAGCCGGCAGAGATGGCGTTAGCGGAAGTCCGGTCTTAGGGTTCAAGTTTCTCTCCAGCATGGAAATATAGCCGTTTGACAGACCGCAGATAGCCGCAAACTGGCGCTGCGACAAGTCGTGTTCTTTGCGATATTCCTTCACGAAATCACTGAGCGTCATGAGAATGTCCCCCTAAATTTGTTTAATACATTATACATTGAGGTGCGGCCGGTGTCAATGCGGCTGTGAAATTTATTGAACATTTTTTGTGCAACCCACTTGACACGCTCTTGTGCATAGTGTAGTATGTCTGTGTAATCGGTTGAACACTTCCGTCAACCAAGAAAGGAGGAAACGGCATGGGCTACAAGATTAAGGAACTGCGCGAAGCCATGAAAATGACGCAGGAAGAGCTGGCAGAGAAGAGCGGAGTAAGCCGTGGGACTATTTCTGCCCTCGAAAATGGCATCGACCGAACGACAACCTCGAAGACGCTGGTCAAACTTGCGCAGGCGCTCGATACCACCGTAGACCGTATTTTTTTTACCAAGGGTGTTTAATCGGCTAAACAGTACGTAAGGAGGTGAGCACTTTGCCCGGAAGCGCCAGCCAGGATGACCGCCGAATATCCCTCGAAGGCGAGCTGACCGATGAAATCAAAATCGACACATCGCTGATCCCCGAGCACGTCCGTATGCACCTTGCAGCAAAGACGCTGGAGTGTTTCAAAGCATTTTTAGCTGTTCCCGGCAATGCGGAATGGCTGGACGAACAGGTTGCCACAATGAAAGCGGCCGAGGCCGCAGCAATTCGAAAGGAGTGATGAAGATGGCATATTACCGGACTTGCCCTTACTGCGGCAGTAATAACGACCCCGGCGAGGCCTGTGATTGCCGCGCAGAAACAAAAAAAGAGCCCGCCCCGGCGCAACGGGAACGGACTCAGGCAAATGGATACCCGTACACAGTTTACCAGCCGGGTCGTGCCGCGTCAAGAACAAAGGAGGTGCGACCGTGGCTGAAGAGCTGAGAGAGCTCCGGCTTTCCAAGCAGATACCGGCCAAGGATATGGTCGCGGTGGTACAAGCCATCTACCCCAAGTACGACAAGACCGTTCAAAGCAAGTGCGAGAACGGAGACGCCTACGGCGTGAGCCTGCGGCCAGACGCGATGGCGGCGCTCTACGCGCACTTCGCACCGGAGCTGGCAGAGGGCCGCAAAGCGGTCAAAAAGGACGCGCACCGGCTGACCTGTCGTATTTCGGCAAGGCTCGAAACCGCCGACTACGAGGCGTTGCAACGGCTGATAGAGGCTGAGGGCTACGCCACCACACAGGACTGGCTGACCGCCACCGTCCGCCGCTACATCGCAGAGGCAGGTGAAACCGAATGAACTACGATCTGCCAGACCACCCCGTTATCCAAAACATGGAGCGCACCGGCTACCCGGACGGCAAGGAGCCGACCTTCCCGATTTGCCCCGTCTGTGGTGAAGAGTGCGAGGAAATTTTCAGAGACAAAGATTTGAATATCGTCGGCTGCGATATCTGCATCAAGCAGTCCGACGCATGGGAGGAGCCGGAGTGCTTCCCCGGAAAGGAGCATTGATGAAAGGACTGGTTATCACTACCGAAAACAAGATGCAGGTCAGGGAGTTCGGCGAGCCTGCCTATGAGACCATCGGAAAGGCTGTCGGCGGATGGATCGAGGTCGTACACCCGAAGGGCCTGCCCGATCCGTTCTGCATGGTCGTCAACGAGGAAGGACTGCTGCACGGTCTGCCGCTCAATTTGTTCGGCTGCATTCTCTACGATACCGTGCGCCACGGAAATCCCATTGTCGGAGACATCGTGATTCTCAAAGAAGGCTTCACCACGCCTGGCGAGAGAGACTTTATCGGGCTGGACGAGGACGACGTCAAATTCCTCGGCGCAATGGCCGTCAGTCTGAGCGGCGGCGGCATCAAGTGGGAAAGCGAGGCGCGATAATGGCAAAGTTCTATTTTACCTACGGCACGGACGGTCAGCCGTTTTTCGGCGGCTGGACTGAGGTCGAAGCCCCGGACGCTCACGCGGCCTGTGCCGCATTCCGCGCCTATCACCCCGATAAGACCGAGGGCTTAGTGAATTGCTCCAGCATCTATGACGAGGAGAAGTTCAAGCTGACCGGAATGTACCGGGAAAGCAATTTCGGTTTCCGGTGCCACGAAATCATCACTCTGCGGCGCGAAGCCGCTACCAACTGAAAGGAGCTATCACCATGATTAGAAACCCGAACGACATCCAGGAGGGCGCAAAGAAAATCCGCATGCTGATCGCCGGTTATCCCGGCATCGGAAAATCCACTCTGGCGCTGTCCGCCCCCAATCCCCTGCACATTGACGTCGATTTCGGCATCGACCGCATCGAGCCGCGCTACCGCAAGCCGTACATCCAGCCCCAGAGCTACGACGAGATCCTGGGCGACCTCACCCCGATCAATCTCCAGGACTTTGATACCCTTGTCTTTGACACCGGCGGCAAGCTCATTTCCCTCATGTCCCTGTGGGCTATCAAGAAAGACCCGAAGTATGGCCAGCGCGACGGCAGCCTCTCTCTCAAGGGCTATGGCTTCGTCGGTAAGGAATTCGTCCGACTGATGGACTATTGCTTCTATGAGCTGCAGAAGAACATCGTCATCGTGTTCCACGCCACCGAGGAAAAGGACGGCGACAACACCCGCCTCCGCATCAAGGTCGAGGGCCAGACCAAGAACAATGTCTGGGAGCCTATGGACTTGGGCGGCTTCGTGGAGATTTACGGCAACGACCGCACCATCGGCTTCTCCAACTGCGAGAGATACTTCGCCAAGGGAACGCGCGGCATCTCCGGCATTCGCAAGATTCCCGCACTCGGCCCGACCAGCCCCAACGACTTCCTGACGAAGCTGTTCGCCGAGTACAACGCCAAGGCCACTGCCGAGGTCGAGCAGAACGCTGTTGATCAGGCGGCATACGAGGCCGCGATGGTCGAGGGCTCGGCTATTATCGCAGGCATTGTCGATGCCGACACCGCCAACGCCGCCATGCCGAAATATCAGGCCATTAAGCACGCGCTGACCTCCAACAAGGAGCTGGGCGTCCTCTGGAACAAGAAGGTTAAGGAGTGCGGCCTGTTCTACGATAAGGTGCTGAAAAAGTACACGCCCGCGCCGGCAGCGCCCGGAGAGGAGAAGGGAGCTGAGTAAATGGGACGCTACCTGATGACCCATTCGCTGCTGTCGTCCTGGCTCTACACCATGAAGGGCAACCCCTATGAGGATATGACAACGGAGCGCGACCCGATGGCGGAGTTTATGCTGACGCTGCGCCGGGAGCCGACGCCTACCACCGAGGCCATGCAGAACGGCATCGACTTTGAAGATTTGGTGACGAGCATTATCAACGGCCGCGGCGATCCAAACAATCAGTGGTATGCCGCTGCCGAAAAGGTCGCTCGACGGTGCGCCGGGGGCATCCTCCAGTACAAGGCCAAGAAAGTTGTCGAAGTCGGCGGCGTGAGCCTGCTGCTGTACGGCCGTCTGGACTGCTTGAAAGCCGGGGAAATCATCGACGTCAAGTTCACCAAGAGCTATGACGCTGGAAAATATTTCGGCAGTACCCAGCACCCCACCTACTTTGAGTTGATCCCTGAAGCGCGGCAGTTTACCTACATCGCCAGCAACGGGCGCGATGTATGGCCGGAAACATACTTCCGTGAGGACGCTCCCAGCATCTTCCCTGTCATTTCCGACTTCTTCGACTGGCTCCGGGCGGTGGATCTGATGCAGGTCTATCAGGAGAAGTGGGCTGCATTATGAACGGCAGGCTGAAAGACTGGTCGTTCTCTCGCACCGGCGAAAGCGTCCTGACTATCACAACCCGCGAGAGCTGCAAGAAGCTGTGGGATGCGCTCGGCGATCAGGAGATCACATTCTCCATCAAAAGGCGCGTCATCCCCCGAAGCCTCAACGCGAACAACTACGCATGGTCGCTGATTGAGAAACTGGCCGTCGCAGTGAAGTCGGACAAGGACTCCGTTTACGAGGAAATGCTCCGGCGCTACGGCACTGGCGAGACATACACCGACGAGGCCGGAAACGAGTGCAAGGTGTTGTTCTCCCTGCGGGAGGGCGTCCCTCCCGCGCTGGTGGCGCGGCACTACGCCGAAACCGGCGTCGGTTATGTCGAGGGGAAGAAGTTCATTCATTACCGGGCGATCAAAGGCACCAGCGAATATTCCACGAAAGAAATGAGTGTCTTTCTGGACGGCATCATTTCCGAGTGCCAGGAGGTCGGCATCGAAACCGACACCCCCGAGCAGATTGCCAGATACAAGGAGGAATGGGGTCGATGAGCTATGGCGAAGAACTTATGACTGAAATGCTGATTGCCGAAGCACTCGAGGAGCAAGACCGGAAGGACCAGGTGTGCCGCTTCTATGGAGCTATCGGCGCCAAGGTGTGGATTACCTCGGACGGGAGCAGCATCAGCATTCGCAAGATGGATAGCCGTCATATCCGAAATTGCATCTCAATGCTCAAGGGGAATATGCCGCTTTATGATGAGCCTTTCGATAGGATCGCCTTAAAGTATATCGAACTGTTTGAAGCGGAAATTCAGACAAGATACCCACCCAAAGATGCCTCCGAGGGCTTCTTTGATGAAGAGGAGGACGAATTCATTGCGCAAAGTTTATTGTGACTACTGCGGTCGAGAGACTGAGTATGTCGACAGCAAGGTCATCTACGGCAAGAGCTACGGCAAAATCTATCTCTGCCGGAACTGCATGGCATACGTCGGTGTGCATAAGGGGACGGACAAGCCCCTCGGCCGCCTTGCCAATGCGGAACTGCGGAACTGGAAAAAGGCTACACACGCCGTATTTGACCCTCTGTGGAAGTATGGCCGCTTTCGCGGCCATCGCAACGCGGCCTATGCGTGGCTTGCCCAGAAGATGGGCTTGCCCGTGGAGAAGACCCACATCGGAATGTTTGATGTCGGCCAGTGCCGCAAGGCCATCGAAATCATTGAGAAAGAAACGAAAGGAGATCGTTATGGAAGATACCAAAAAGACCCCCGCTGAGCTGGTCGCTGATCTGATGCTTGACCCCGGCTTTGTCCTCGTTCCGCAGGATCGCTACGAGGAGCTGATCCGCGCTGAAACTGAGCGCGATGTGCTGGAAGCGACCATCAAGGGTGAGAACAGCTACAATGTCGAAAGAGTTCTCGATGCCATTCAGCAGGCGCGCAGTGCGCTGTACCGCATGAAGATGTTGGTGCTGCGAAACGCTGACGAGCCGGAGGCTACGGCCGATGCTGAATAAGATCATCGTCATGGGTCGATTGACCCGCGACCCAGAATTGCGGCGTACGCAGTCCGGCCTTTCTGTTACCAGCTTCTCCGTTGCCTGCGACCGCGATTTCAAAAGCCAGTCCGGGGAAAAGGAAACGGATTTCATCGACATCGTTGCCTGGCGAACTACCGCTGAATTCGTCTGCAAATATTTCAGCAAGGGACGCATGGCGGTCGTCGAGGGGCGGCTGCAGATCCGCGACTGGCAGGACAACAACGGCAACAAGCGCCGATCCGCCGAGATTGTAGCCGACAATGTTTACTTTGGGGATTCCAAACGCGACGGTGACGGAGGCGGCTATCAGCAGGGCGGTTACGCGCCGCAGGGCGGATATCCTCAGCAGAGCCAGGGCTACGGTGCGCCGGGCGGCTCTTATGGCGGCACTGCTCCTGGTGGATATCCTGCCTCTGACTACGGTGACTTTAGTGAAGTCGGCGAGGATGATGGAGAGCTGCCATTCTGAAACGGTCGCCCGGGCAACCGGGCGACAGCCCACCGAAGGAGGTGAACACTATGGCGAGCTATCGGAATATCAGCATGGACTTTTGGACGGACAGCAAGGTCGTCGATGACTTTACGCCCGAGGATCGGTACATCTATCTCTACTGCATGACCAATCCGCACACCAATCTCTGCGGCTGTTACGAGGTCAGCATCAAGCAAATTGCCAACGAGACAGGGTACAACAACGATTCCGTGGAACGCCTGCTGAAACGCCTGGATAGCGCGCACAATGTCATTCGGTACAGCGCGCAGACCAAGGAGCTGCTGATCCTTAACTGGTGTCGATACAACTGGTCGACGTCCGAAAAGCTCAACAAGCCGCTGCTGGGCGAGATTCGCAAGGTCAAGAACGATCGTTTCCGTGAGTACCTGGCAGCGCGCTACAACGAGCGCTCTACCGTAACGGCGCAGTATAACGCTGCAGAAGATGGCCACCCCGAGGTCCCCCGCCATAAGCACGGCGCGCATGGATGGGTGCGGCTCACCGAAGAGGAGTACGCCCGGCTGATCGACGACCTCGGCGAAGAAGAGTTGACGCGCTGCATCGACTACATAGACGAGTCCGCTCAAATGCACGGCAACAAGAACAAGTGGCGCGACTGGAATCTTGTCATTCGGAAGTGCAGCCGTGAACGCTGGGGCATCCGTGCCGGCAACGGCAGCCGACCGAGCGCCAGCGGGAGTGCTATGGACGACCTGCAGCAGCTCCACCAGATGTACGCCAGCGAGGAAAGCCTATGACGCACAAGGAAATGAGCGAGATATTCGCCGTGATGCTCCTTGCCTATCCGAATGCAGAGGTTTTCAAGGGCGGCATCGCAAAGCTCGGCCCCACCATCAATCTGTGGGTGACCTGCTTGCCGGAGATCGACTTCTGGACGGGGCAGCAGGCTGTTGTAAAGTTGGTGCGCGAGTGTAAATTCCCGCCGACTATCGCAGAATTCAAGGAAAAAGCCGAAAAGGTGCAGGCCGAAGTGAGGGCGCGGATTGACCAGGCGTGGAATTACCTCAAGCTCGATATGGACTTTGGGAAAACACCAGAGGAGGCTGTGGCAAGATTGTCGGAGGGAACGGATATCAGGCGCGTCATTGAGGCTATGGGTGGCCCCTCTCGGTTGATTGCAACAGGAGAGCGCACCTTTGGCGACGGCACCGTAAAGACATACGAGTATTACAACTACGACGGTTTCAAGTCCGCATATGAAACGATCATCCGGCAGACAAGCGCGCTCAACAGCGGACCGCGCAAAGCGGTCGGGCCGGGCATGAAGCAGATAGGAGGGAAAACATGAAACGAAGAAGAAAAAGGAGGGCTTCGCCGGCGCCGCTTATCTGCCTGCTCGCAGTTTTAGCCTGCATCGTGGCTCTCCGCATCAGTGTCAGCGAGGAAACCGCAGCGTCGGCACAAATGACCGGCAAGTTAGAAAACCCAGCAACGACAGCGCCTGTCAGGCTTTTAGAGGTAGAAAAGACCGAGGCTGAGCAAGTTACCTGGGCCGAAGATCGCCCCGCCCGTGCAGCTCGGTATGTCAACATCGAAATGACTGACGAGGAGCTGGCAGAACTGGCTGCGGTCGTATTCCTCGAAGCCGGCAATCAGAGCGCCGAGGGGCAGCAGGCCGTTGTCGAAGTCGTTTTCAACCGCGTGCTGCACTCCGCTTTCCCGGGCACAGTACACGATGTGCTGCACCAAGGAGAGGGAGGCGATGTTCCACAGTTCTCCACCATCTACGCGGTCAGCACCGCGACGCCGACGCAAGCGCAGTATGACGCCATCAACGGCGCTCTGTATGGAGATACGATCCTTGACGCCGACGTGGTTTTCTTCTCCCGCAACGGAGAGAACGACCGCGTATGGGGGCAGATCGGAGATCACATCTTCTGCCGCGAATACATCTGGAGGTAACGAGCATGACGCGAAAGAGATTTCGGCAAGCCTGTGGCATCATCGCCGCGCTCGGCTTCCTCCTGGTCCTCGGAACTGCTGGTGCCAGCGATTGCGACCTTATCCCTATGAGCCAGATACTCCGGCAAGGCTGCATCGGACTGGGAATGTTCGCCAGCGGGCTATGGCTGGGAGGGTATCTCTCATGACTGTGAAGAAAGACCCGAAGCGCCAGCTGCTCGGCAAGATCGCAAAAGCCCGCGGTAAGCAGTTTGAGAGCCGCATCGACGATTCCTTTGCCTACTACGCACAGAAAGGCTTTGCGATCATCGAAAAGACGCCGGAGCCGATGCACCCCACGAAAAATCTCGGCAACGGCAAGTTCATCGCCTACTACGAAAAGCAGGCCCAGCCGGACTATAAAGGCACCATCAAGGGCGGCAGGACGGTCATGTTCGAGGCGAAATTCACCGCCGCCGACCGAATGGAGCAGAGCCGCGTCCTCCAGAGCCAGCAGGACTATATGGACAGGCATCAGGCGCTTGGCGCTCGCTGCTTTGTCATCGCCGGTTTCAGCTCCGGCATGGTCTATTGCGTCCCCTGGGACATCTGGAAGACCATGAAAGACCACTTCGGCCGCAAGTATGTGACGGAGGCCGACTTGGAGAAATATCAAGTGCAGACGGCGTGGAATGGCACGCTGCTCCTGCTCAACTGAATTGAAAGGAGTTACCACCATGAGCGAAATTTCCATGTATGAAGCCCAAAAGAAGAAGATGCAGGGCCTGTGCGATGAGCACGATCTCGTCTATCGCTTTGAAAAAGACAGATACCCCATCATCTTTACCATCAAGCCCGTACAGGGCATGGACGCACAGATTTCCATGCTGGAGAACGTCGAGGAGGTCGGCTACCGCAGCCCCGACGCCTCCATGTCCTGGATCTTCGAGGACGGCGGTCTGGACACGAAGGTAACGGGCGGCACCTTTACCATCAGCAAGACGCTCCGCACCAAGATCGAGTCCATTCTGGTGAAGATGATTACCTACTGGCAGCAGTATTTCTTCCGCGATGTGCTGGAAAAGAACGCATTGCGCAGCGGCCTCATGCCGGTCATTGACGAGGACGAGGCTGGCGATACCGACGAGGAGCCGGAGGACGAGGGGGATATGCAGGGCGAGGATGGCCCCGAGGTTGACCTGGACGACCCCGACATTCAGCAGGCCATTACCATTGTTCGGGCAGAGAATAAAGCGACTGTGGGGCTGTTGCAACGCCGTATGAGCGTTGGCTACGCAAAGGCTGCGCGTCTGATTGACGCACTGGAGGAACTGGGTGTCGTCGGTCCGTATAACGGCTCCGATGGCCGCGAGGTCCTCCCTACCGACGAGCCTGACGACACGGAAGGCGGTGAAGATTGATGCCGACCGTAAATGCCAATAAGCATACCGCGCACGATCTGCAGCTCGCCGGTCAGATGCGCCGCGAGGATTACAAGACAATCAAGCACATGGACAAGGCGACGCTTGCGGCCTACCTCAGCCGCGTGTGGAAACGCGGGTATGACGCCGGGTATCAAGCCGCCGTTAAGTCAGTCGCTCCGCAGCTGCGCGAAGCCGCAGAACTGAAAGCAGCGGACAAGGAGGGCTAAGTCATGGGAAACGCCCTGCGGCACGTCAGAGGGGAAAGTCAGAAGAATATCGTTCGCTTCATAGAAGGGCTGAGCGGGAAGCATTCCCGCTGGGACATCTGGCAGGACTTCATCATCATGTCGGCCATCGCAATCGCCAACACGATGGGAGGCCCGCAGGCCAAGGCCAGGGAAGAAATGTACCGCAGCCGCGCAGAGAAGTATTCCGCTAAGGAGCTGGAAGTCTTTGCAGATATGTTGCTTGAGGTCGTAGCCGAATTGGAGCGCGATCCCGAGCAGGACTTCCTCGGCGAGCTTTTTATGGCACTCGGCCTCGGAAACGAATGGAAAGGACAGTTCTTCACTCCGTACAGTGTCTGCAGGGCGATGTCCGCGATGACCTATGCGCCTGATATGACGGCGCGGATAGAAAAGCAGGGCTGGGTGTCCGTGAACGACCCCGCCTGCGGAGCCGGTGCGCTGCTGCTCGCATTCGCCAATGAGTGCCGGAGACAGCATATCAACTATCAGACCTCGGTGCTGTTCGTGGCGCAGGACATAGATTTCCTCGCCGGGTGTATGTGCTACATCCAACTGAGCTTGCTCGGCTGCCCCGGCTATGTTGTCATTGACGACTCGCTCCTGCGCCCGTCCGTCAGCTACGACGCCCGCGGTCTGCTGCCAAAGGACGGCCCGCAGGTCTGGTACACACCGATGTATTTCCGCGATGTCTGGCACTACCGCCGCATCGGGGCGCAAATGGATATCCTGTTTCGGAACGCGGCAGAGCAGGTACCGGCAGAGCCGCCGGCGCCTGCCGCGCCGCCGGAACAATCTCAACCGCTGGCGGAAACGAAAACCGGCCAGCTCACTCTATTTTGATGGGAGGGAATGGAATGCGGCAGCCGCCGCCTCTCGGGAGCCGGACATGGAAGCCCGAGGAAGAAGATTATTTGATGGAAAAGTGGGGGCAGATTTCTGTTCCGGCCATCGCAAAGAAACTCAATCGCACCACAAACGCCGTCAAGGTCAGAGCTCAGCGTCTGGGTTTAGGCGCGGTATTGATGGCTGGCGAGTATGTCACTCTAAATCAACTCCTGCTGGCGGTGAACGGAGGAAGCAGCTCCTACGGCTACAAGATGAAAAGCTGGGTCGAAAATCGCGGATTGCCCGTCCACACGAAAAAGGTCAACCGCTGCAGCTTTCGGGTGGTCTACATTGAGGAGTTCTGGGAGTGGGCCGAGCGATACCGCAGCTTCATCGACTTTTCCAAGATGGAGCCGTTGGCGCTCGGCGAGGAGCCGGACTGGGTAGCCGAACAGCGCAAGAAAGACTTTGAGGCATACGCCATTCAGAGGAAAGACCCGTGGGGAGAGGACGAGGACTCTCGGCTGAAGATGCTGCTCAGTAAGCACAGGTACTCATGGGCAGAAATTTCCGAGATGATGCATCGTTCTCACGGTGCGATCGCGCGCCGTTGCCGTGACCTCGGCATCAAGGACCGCCCCGTTTCGATGGAGCTGACCGGCAAGCGTGGCACATGGACCAGCGAGGATTTTGAAATACTGGCAGACGGCATCCGCCACGGCGACAGCTACGCTGCCATAGGCAAGGCGGTCGGCCGTTCCGAAAAGTGCGTCCGATCCAAGGTCTACAACGATTATCTGACCGAAAACGCCGACAAGGTGCGGGAAATGCTCGGTGATGGCTCGTGGGGGCACGGTGCGCCGGAAATGGACGTCCGTCATGGCTTCTATATCTCCCGCACCCGCCATCAGGTCAGGCGCGACCTATCCGCGCTGGCAACGGTCCTTCGTAAGCGCATGAACGATCTCGGCTATGATCCTTACTGGCAGCGGTTTATGTGCATGAATTGGGACGACATTGGCGGATGCTCCGCAGGGTGTACGGATTGCGACAGCTGCACAGCATTCCGGCGTATTCAGCCTCAGTATTGCGCACGGTGCGGCGGCACCTTCTACGAGCGCAAGGAAAACCGCTTCTGCGCGGCCTGCCGCACCGCGAGGAAGAAGCAGGCCCAGCGGCACTGGTGCCGCGTGAACGGCATGAGCCGAAAATAATAAACTGTCCCAGCCGAGGGGAAAAGCTCGGCGCATGAAAGGAGCAATTCATGGCAAAGAAAAATTTGAATGACCGCTGCCCGCTGCAGGACGAATGCGAGCGCAAATGCGAATACAAATTCCGCGAGTTGGAGTGTGACTATTACGCCAACAACGGCGTCGGCGAGGATCGTACCATCCCAGACCAGGAGGAAAGGCGCGACGAAGCCGAGCGGAAAGCCTATGAGGAGCAGTACGAAGCCGACCTCGCTGGCGTCGAGGACGATGACGAACCTACGGCTCAACCCGCAAAAGGCGTAATTACTTACATCTCCGTCAAGGAGCTGCATCCGCATCCCGACAATCCTCGAAAGGATGTTGGCGATGTGACCGAGCTGGCCGAAAGCATCAAGGTCAACGGCGTCCTCCAAAATCTGACCGTTGTCCCGAACATGGTCACCGGTGAGATCAGCGGCGATACCTGGCAGCGTGGGTATAAGGTCATCATCGGACACCGCCGACTTGCTGCGGCAAAGTTGGCCGGGCTTGAAACCCTTCCTTGTGTTGTGGTGAATATGTCCGAGCGCGAGCAGCTGAGTACCATGCTCACCGAAAATATGCAGCGGTCGGATCTGACCGTTTACGAGCAGGCGCAGGGCTTCCAGATGATGCTTGACATGGGCGATACCGTCGAGGACATCGCGGAAAAGTCCGGCTTTTCCGCTACCACCGTCCGGCGCCGTGTGAAGCTCCTGGAGTTGGATAAGGACAAATTCAAGAAGTCCGAGGAGCGCGGCGTCACCCTTTTCGAGTACATGGAGCTGGACAAGTTGAAGAGCCCGGAGCGCAAGAATGAAATGCTTGATTACATCGGCACCGAGAACTTCAAGTACAAGCTGAAACAGGCTATCGATGCCGAGGCCACAGCCGAGCGCAAGGCGAAATGGGTGGAGCTGTTGAGTGCTTTTGCTACGCAGGTGGAGAGCCGCACGGGATATAGGACGGTCAAAAGTGACTATGTCAGCAGCAAGATTGAGATGGAACGCCCCGATGACGCTGATACCGTTGAATACTTCTTCTGCATTGAAAAGTGGGGCTATATCGCGCTGATGGTCAAGGACGAGCCTACTGCTGCCACGCCAGAAGAGGAGGCGAAGAGGCGCGAGGAGCAGATGAAACAGGAGCGAAAGGACGCCGCAGCAAAGGCGCTGTCCGAAGCAACCGCCCGCGCCTATGAGCTTCGCGCCGACTTCGTGGCTACCGTTTCCGCAGCCGCCATCAAAAAGCGCCTTGCGGATGTCGTGGCGCTGTGGGCTTACGCTGAATACCG
Organism: Butyricicoccus sp. AM32-19; assembly: GCF_003480365.1. Lineage (NCBI taxonomy): Bacteria > Bacillati > Bacillota > Clostridia > Eubacteriales > Butyricicoccaceae > Butyricicoccus > Butyricicoccus sp. AM32-19. The sequence goes on from NZ_QUIX01000004.1 coordinate 68,244, forward strand.
AGATGATACCAACTGGCTAACCGAAGAGGAAATTATGCAGGCTACTGGCGTTGGACCATTTGCCGAAGATGACGAGGACGGCGAGGACGATGCCGCATTTACGCTCCAGGCCGTGACCGACGCGATCGGCAAGACGCCTGAAAAGGCGCTCTTGCGAATGATCTATGCGCGCCTGGGCGACGGAAAGTCCGAGGGCTATTTCCGCAGCTACTGGAACAGCTACACCATGAAGCACGAGGAGAATGAGAAGCTGGATCGCATCTATGCTCTGCTCGTCAAGCTGGGCTACGAGATGTCCGACGATGAAAAGGCGCTCCAGGACGGAACACATGAGCTGTTCAACGAGGAGGCAGAGTGATGAACTGCACTATTCTGCAAGGCGACGCGCTGGAGCTGCTGCGGACGCTGCCGCCAGAAAGCGTACATACCTGCGTGACCTCCCCACCCTACTATAATTTGCGAGATTACGGAGTGGAGGGGCAGATCGGAAACGAGGGCAGCGTGGAGGAATACCTGCAGGCGCTTGTCGCTGTATTCCGTGAAGTCCGGCGGGTGCTGCATCCGAATGGAACACTGTGGGTGAACGTGGGCGATAGCTATGCTACCAATTCGGGAAACCAGCCGCCGACGAACACCCGCAATTCCTGCGGACACACCGCAAAGCGCGTACCGCAGGGGTACAAGAAAAAAGACCTGATCGGCATACCTTGGCAGTTGGCATTTGCCCTCCGCGCAGACGGTTGGTATTTGCGGCAAGACATCATTTGGCAGAAACCGAACTGTATGCCGGAGAGCGTAAATGACCGATGCACGAAGTCACATGAGTACATCTTCCTGCTGTCAAAGTCAGCGCACTATTATTTCAACGCGGCGGCAATCAGTGAACCAGTCACATCGGCCAAAGGAAACGCAAGGACGTTTCGCGGCGGCGGAGCCTATACCGGCGGTCGATCTCACGACAACAGCGCACAGGTGGAGCGTGAGAGCCACGGGAACGCTGAAAACAAGACGGGGCGCAGGAGCAAGCGGAGCGTCTGGAGCGTAAGCACAAACGGATTTCGCAGCGCACACTTCGCCGTGTTCCCGGAAAAGCTGATTGAGCCGTGTATTTTAGCGGGTTGCCCAGAGGGCGGCGTTGTACTTGACCCATTTGCGGGCAGCGGCACAGCAGGCGTGGTGGCCAAACGCATGGGGCGCGGTTTTGTGGGATGTGAGATCGTTCCCTCGTATGTAGAAATGGCCGCCAGAAGAATAGCGGAGGTGGAGCGGAATGAGTAAAGCCGTGCTTATCAGCATTCGCCCCAAGTGGGTGGAGAAGATCGCCAGCGGTGAAAAGACCATCGAAGTCAGAAAGACCAGACCAAATTTGCCGACGCCGTTTAAGGCCTATATCTATTGCTCACAGGGCAACGACGCACGCAGACTGCGCGGCTCATGGGGCAAGGTCATTGGGGAGTTTACCTGTGACCGGATTTACAAGATTGACAAGGATAGTACGGATTTTCTTTTTAAGGCCGGGGGCCTATCCGTTTACAAGCAAGCTGCCGAAAAAAAGTGTGGCCTGTGTGTGGCTATGACAGACGATGAGTTGCACGGCTATCTTGGCCATTGCCAGGGCTACGGCTGGCATATCTCCGACCTGCGCATCTACGACGAGGCGCGCGAACTGAGCGAGTTTACCGGATTACGCAATACGAGATTCGGCGCAGCGCCATATGACATCAAGCGCCCGCCTCAGAGCTGGTGCTATGTGCTGGAGGATTATCATGCTTGAAATATGCCCCATGGCATTAAAAAAGGCCAGCGCCTGGGCGTGCAGCAACGGACACTTTCACGGCCAATGCACGGCCTGCGGTTGCGTGGTGCCGAAATGAAAAGGAGTTTCTATGGAACGATTTGAAAACCTGCTCGATTTTGTCAATGAGCTGAACGAAACCGGGCGTATTCAGTACGACGATTACAGCCGTCTTTTTGACTTGGTGCAGGAGTTTGCGGGAGCGGAGGAGGCGATCAACGCCGCCGCGACCGATATTGCCGCTCTGCTTTGGCTGAACGGCAACTGCGAATACTGCGAGCATGGAGAGAAAGAGGAATTCAGCGGCGCGAACAGATGGCATTGCCGCCTCGGGAATGGCATAGACTGCCGCCCTGTGTGGCGCGGGGCTGCAACAAAGGCATCTCTGCCGGAGATGCACAAAGCAGAGCCGACTTCGCTTCGTGCAAAGCCCAGCCGCGCGGAGACTATGTTCGGGCCGAAAGAGACATGGGCTATCCCTGATAGAGCAGAAGTCGAGGAGACCACGCCGAAGACATACAAGGGATTTCTGCTTATTCGGTGCGCACAGTGCGGGGATTTGCGAGGCTTTTGTGTCAAACAGCCTATCTCGTCTTATCGGTGTGCGGCCTGCGGTGGAGAAACGCCGCTGCACGATCTCACGTCGGCGCACATCCGCTGTAAGTGCGGGAAGAGCTTCAAGTATCGAACGAACATCGAAGAGGACAGTATCACCTACAACTGCCTTTCCTGCGGCGCGCCGGTCGATCTGGTCTATAACAAGAAAGCTCGCGCCTATCAGACGGTGCGATGATGCTCATTATCACCGTTCATGTGAACGCCCCGGCGGGGCAGGCCATTGGCATAAAGGAGCAGATCGCGCAGGATTTGGAGCGATACGGCGATACCCGCGTGGTATCGGTGGAAGTAATACAGCCGACATACCGGCAGATGCAGATCGGAGAGGTCAGCGACCGGCAGCGCGGCAAAAAGTAAGAACAGGTAAGGGGTGAGCCATTACGACGCTTTCAGAGTTGAATCAGCACTTCGAGCTGATAGAGAAATTGGCAAGGGCAAGGGAGATGCTACAGTCCTTGCGTGACGCGGCTTGCCCCGGCGCGGCTGTTCTCACAGGTATGCCGCATACTCCCGGCATAAAGGATAAGGTCGGCGACCTCGCAGCCGAAATCGTGGACATGGATGCGCGTGTCGGTTTTCTGGAGGAAGAGGTCAAGGCCAGCGAGGGGCAGATCATGCCGTTCATTCAAGGCATCGACGATGACCAGACGCGAATCATTTTCAGATTGAGATTTTTGAGAGGACTGGCGTGGAAGGAAGTTGCAACGGTTGTAGGAGGCAATACGGAGGAAAGTGCAAAGCGGATCTGCTATAGGTACTTATCTTCTTTGGATTCGTAAAGTTGTCCCGGAAGGACACGCTAATTCCCTTCGTTACCCTTGAACTCCCTCAAAAACGGTAGTAATGTTAGACTCGTAAAATCCTACATAAGCCAGGCGGCCATCCCTCCGGGGGGTGGCCGTCATTCGTATGGGAAGGAGGTTGAGGCCTGCGCGTTACTCCTTGCGCGCTGGTCATGCGCCGGGTCCGATGTTCGCCAGCAGAGGGCAGCGGTGACATCACAAAAGGAGATTTCCAAAATGTTCGGAATTGTCATTCTGGCCGTCTATGCGGTGCTGATGATCGGCGTCACGCTGATGTTCACCCGAAAGACGACCGACGCAGAGGGCTTCCATGTGGCGGACCGGCGCATCGGCTCGGTGATTGCCGCCATGAGCATCGCCGCCACTTGGATTTGGGCTCCCTCACTGTTCACTTCCTCGGAGATGGCCTATACGCGCGGCATCCCGGGGATGTTCTGGTTTACGGTACCGAATGTGCTGTGCCTGATCCTGTTTATCCCCTTTGCAAAAAGGATCCGGGCGCAGTACCCGGAGGGCATCACCTTGACCGGCTACATGGCGGAGCGCTATCACTCCGGCAAGGTCAAGGGCGTCTACTCCTTCCAGCTCGGCGCGCTGGCCGTTCTTTCAACGGCGGTGCAGCTGCTCGCCGGGGGAAAGACGCTGGCTCTCATTACGGGGCTGCCATTCTGGAGCATGACGCTCGCCCTGGCAGCTATCGCATATTCCTACTCCCGCTTCTCCGGACTGAAAGCCTCCATCATCACCGATGTCGTCCAGCTGGGCATTATTCTCATGGGTGGCGCTCTGCTGGTCGTTCTGAGCCTTCGCATGACCGGCGGCTTTGACACGGTACGGGCAGGGCTCGGTGCTGTCTCCGGAGAATATACTTCGCTCATCTCCTCCACGGGTATTGAGGTCCTGCTGGGCTACGGTCTGCCGATGGCTGTCGGTCTGATCTCCGGCCCATTCGGGGACCAGTGCTTCTGGCAGCGAGCTTTCGCAATCAGGCGCGACCGCATCGGCAGATCGTTTTTTGCCGGTGCGTTTTTGTTTGCGCTCGTTCCGATCTGCATGGGAACGGTGGGCTTCCTTGCCGCAGGCTCCGGCTTTGTGGCCCGCGACACCGGCATGGTCAACTTTGAATTCGTTTCCTCGCTGCTTCCGACATGGGTGCTGGTCCCGTTTCTGTTTATGATTATCTCCGGCCTGCTCTCCACAGTGGATAGCAACCTTTGTGCGGCAGCGTCGCTCACGACAGACTGGCTCGGCATCGGGAAGGACACGGTGCAGACGTCGCGCCGCACTATGCTTTGCCTGCTGATCGTGGCTATCGCCATCGCCAACATTCCCGGCCTGACGGTGACATACCTGTTCCTGTTCTACGGAACGCTCCGCGCTTCGACGCTGCTGCCGACGGTCATGACGCTGCTCGGTAAGAAGCTGACGGGCAAGGGCGTTTTTGCCGGTGTGCTGACCGCGCTGTGCGTCGGGCTTCCGATCTTCGCCTACGGCAATCTCGCCGGCATTCCGGCTGTGAAAGCGGCAGGCAGTCTGACGACCGTCCTGTCCAGCGGCCTTGTCGCCGTTATCGCCTCGAGAAAGGCGGTGAAGGCATGAGCCTCGGGAGGAAGCAGAGCATCGACAACAGCGCATGGCTGGAAGCCGTTGCAACAATCGAGGACGCCGTTTCCCGTGAGGAGCTGGACGCTTTGACCGCCGCGGCTGTTGCTGACATCAAAGCCCATACAGAGGGTAAGGCTGCGGCCTATGCGTGGAGCGCAGGTAAGGACAGTATTGTCCTTGGCAAACTGTGCGAAGCGGCTGGCGTCACTGACTGCATGATCGGCGTGTGCGACCTGGAATACCCCGCCTTTGCCGCGTGGATCGAGGAGCATAAGCCGGCAGGCTGCGAAGTCATCAACACGCATCAAGATATCGACTGGCTGGCGAAGCATCAAGAGATGCTTTTCCCCAAGGACTCCGCCGCGGCCGGACGATGGTTTTCTATCGTGCAGCACCGAGCGCAGCGTGAATACTTCAAGGCGCACGAGCTGGACGTCATCATTCTCGGCCGCCGCCGTGCGGACGGCAATTATGTCGGTCGCAACAGCAATATCTATACCGATGGCAAAGGTGTTACGCGATTCAGCCCGCTCGCTGCGTGGAAGCATGAGCACATCCTTGCCTATATTCACTACCATCAGCTCCCGCTTCCGCCGATCTACGGCTGGAAGAACGGATATCTGTGCGGCACTCACCCGTGGCCCGCCCGCCAATGGACGGGCAGCATCGAGAACGGCTGGCACGAGGTCTACGATATCGACCCCGGCATCGTCCTTGCGGCGGCTGAAAAGATCGACAGCGCTCGCGCCTTCTTGAAGGGGGTGCAGGCATGAAGGTCATAAAGAAGCCTCTGACCGAGCTGCGGCGACCGGATCGGAATGTCCGAATGCACACCGACAAGCAGCTGAAGGAGTTCCGCCGCTCTGTCGAAATGTTCGGTCAGATCCGCCCCATCGTGGTCGACGAGGACGGCGTTATTCTCGCCGGCAACGGCTTGTATGAAACGCTGCTCTCCCTCGGCCGCACAGAGGCGGACTGCTATGTCGTGTCCGGACTGACTGAGGCGGAGAAGAAAAAGCTCATGCTGGCCGATAACCGCGTCTTTGACTTGGGCGTTGACGATCTGGCCGCGCTGGACGCTTTTATCCTTGAGCTGAAAGACGACCTGGACATTCCCGGCTACGAAGAGGATCTTCTCCGTGCGATGGTGATGGAGGCTGACGAAGCCAGCGACGCCCTGCTTGAGTACGGCACCATTGAGCCGGAGCAGGCTGCGGCCATCACCGAGACGCGCGAGAAATACGCCGCCCGGGAAGAAGCTGCTGCGGCGCAGGCCGAGGAAGTCGCACCCGCACAGAGCGGCACGGCGTCTTCCGCCGAGCCCGCTAAGAGGTTTATCCTCTGCCCGAAATGTGGTGAGCGGATATGGCTGTAAAGCGCATCAGTTCAGACATCGACGTTGTGACTGCGGCGCGCCAGCGGATCAAGAATGTATTTTCCAACGGCGTCCCCGTATACCTCTCGTTTTCCGGCGGCAAGGACAGCATCGTTCTCGCCGACCTGACCTATAAGCTGATCCAGGCTGGAGAGATCAATCCCTCGCAGTTGACCGTCCTTTTCGTGGACGAGGAGGCAATCTTCGATTCCATTGAAGCAACGACCAAGGCGTGGCGGAAGAAGTTCCTGCTTGCCGGCGCCAAGTTTCAATGGTGGTGCATCGAGGTCAAGCATTTCAGCTGTCTCAATGAGCTGTCCAGCGATGAAACCTTCGTCTGCTGGGATCGACGCAAGCGCGATGTCTGGGTGCGGCAGCCGCCGCCCTTTGCCATCCGCAATCACCCGCAGCTCCGGCCAAGGATCGACAACTATCAATCCTTCCTGCCCCGCGTGACGATGGACGGCATCATGATCACCGGCGTCCGCGCGGCAGAGTCCATTCAGCGGCTCCAATACATGGCGGCACTAAATATGGGCGCAAAGGGCATCACCGGCACGAACACCATCTATCCCATCTACGACTGGAAGACGGCGGACGTCTGGCTATACCTGCGAGACCAGCGCATCGAAGTCCCCGAGGTCTACCTGCAGATGTATCAGGTCGGCGTCAATCGGAATCAGCTGCGCGTGTCGCAGTTCTTCTCCGTTGATACCGTACCCGTGCTGGTACACCTGGGCGAATATGACCCATCTCTCATGGAGCGCGTCCTTCGGCGCGAGCCGAATGCCTACCTTGCCATGCTGTACTGGGACAGCGAAATGTTCCACCGCACCACAAGGAAGCGCCGGGAGCTGGAGGGCGAGGACACCAAGGACTACCGTGCGCTCCTGAAGGAGATGCTGTTCGTCCGCCCGGGAGACTTCTTCAACACGGAGCATAAGCGCAAGATCGCCAAGCAGTACCGCAAGATGTTCATTCAGATGGACGGAATGGCGCGGCCGCGCGACTACAAGAAAATGTACGGCGGTCTGACTGCTGGTGATCCCAAGCTCCGCACCCTGCGCGCCATCTATCAGGACATATCCTGCGCCTATGCCGATTACGCCAAGCGCTTCCGGAAGGGAGGTGAGGCAAATGGCTGACGCGGATCTGTTCGCCCCGTTATCCTCCCTGCAATGGGTAGACCGGGAGCAGCTCAAGCCCAATGACTACAACCCCAACAAGGTCAACCGTGAGAATCTGAAACTGCTGGTGCAATCGATCATGACCAATGGCTGGACGCTTCCCATCGTCGTGCGTCCCGACTACACCATCATCGACGGCTTTCACCGCTGGACCGTGGCCGGAGAGGAGCCGCTGCACACCATGCTCAAAGGCAAGGTGCCGGTGGTAATCGTGCGGCATGATGACGCGACCGAGGATATTTACGGCACCGTCACACACAACCGTGCTCGTGGTACACATCTGCTTGAGCCGATGAAAGCCATCGTAAAGCGGCTGCTGGACGAGGGCAAGTCCGTTCAGGAGATCGGCAAACAGCTCGGAATGAAACCCGAAGAAGTATTCCGGCTCTCTGATTTCTCGCGTGACGACTTCCTCGGCATGATGACCAAGGGCGTTAAGGGGTATAGCCATGCGGAATTGCTGACGAAGTTATAACACAATACCACAGCCAGGCGCATACATCGCACGAGAGCGGCGTATCTGCGTCTGGCTGTGTTGCTCCCTCCCCCTCTCGGCATCGTCGCGCTGAGGGCGGGGAAATGCGTTGCAACAGGCGACGACGGCAAAAGGTACTGTGACGACCCCCGCCCCACACGCCGCGGGCTCGCCGACCCCGAAAAACGCATAGTTACCAATGGGAAAATCGGGCATTTCGTTACGCTTCCTCGCTTGGTTTTGGTGCAAAGTTTGGCACCTGCGGCGGTATCTGCCGCAATATCTCTGTTTTGCTTTATCACTTCCGTGCGGAAACGCCCGGGAGTTCGATAAAGATTTCACGCCTCCTGTAAATATAAGACCACAACAGGGTAAGGGTCTCGCCTGTAGCTGCTGGTCCCAGCTGCGGGCGCTCCGGTGCAATTCCGGTGAGCCCTGTATTGCTGATACGCTCTGCAAAAAAGAAAACCCCGACCGTTGCAGCGGTCAGGGTTTTGCATCCTCCATAGGAAGGGCAACGCATTTTAACTTGTTTTGATGTGTCTTGATGCGTCTCGTTTTACTTTAGCATATCTTGTGAGCAATTGCAAGCATGCAGAAAGGGGAGACGCGCAATGTCTGACCGTATGCAAAAAATCACAGACGAGAGCGAGGTCAGCACGACGGAGCTGGCGACGGTGCTGGGCGTGTCTGCCCGGCGGGTGCAGCAGATGGCGCAGGACGGCACGATACCAACCTGCCGCAAGGGCTGCTTCCGGCTGGCCGATTCCGTCCAGCGGTATGTTAAGTTCCTGTCTGACGGCCCGATGGACGAAGAGGATAAGAAGCTGGAGAAGACCCGCCGCGTGGCGGAGACGACGATGAAGGCGTCCAAGGCCACCATTGCCAAGCTGGAGGCTGAGGAGCTGAAAGGCAAAATGCACCGGAGCGAGGACGTGGCCGCGATGACTACCGACTTGATCTATGCCATTCGCGGGGCGATGATGGCCCTGCCCGGCCGCCTGGCCGTGGACGTGGCCTCGGCGAACTCCCCAGCGGAGGCCGCCGAGATTATCCGACGCGAGGTCAACAAGGCCATGCGGGAGCTCTCCAATTACCGCTATGACCCAAAGAAATACGAGGAGCGCGTCCGGGAGCGGAGGGCCTGGGAAGCTGACAGCGGGCGTGATGTCGATGACGGATAAGGAAACGCGCCGGCTCATAGAGGAGAAAGAGGCCCGCGAGCGGGTAAAGAGGCTGAATGCCGTCATCGGGAAAGTCTTGGCCGGCATGAAGCCGCCGGGCGACCTGACCGTGACCGAATGGGCGGAGAAGAATCGCCGCCTGTCGGCCGAGAGCTCCGCAGAGCCCGGACCGTGGCGCACCGAACGCACCCCCTATCTCCGCGAGCCGATGAATGCATGGACCGACCCAAAGATACGGCACATCGTCATGGTGGCCGCGTCCCAGGTCGGCAAGTCTGAATTTCTCAATAACTGCATCGGCTATGTGATCGACCAGGACCCCGGCTCAATCCTGTTTGTCCACCCTACCACCATTGACGCAAAGGAGTATTCCAAGCTCCGCATCGCGCCGATGATCCGCGACTGCCCCACGCTGCGAAAGAAGGTCAGCGACCCCAAGAGCCGTGACAGCGGCAATACCATTCTGCAAAAGACCTACCCCGGAGGCATCCTCACGATGTGCGGCTCCACCGAGGCCCACGCTCTGGCGTCAAAGCCTATCCGCTATGTGCTGGGCGACGAGCGCGACCGCTGGGCGCTGTCTGCCGGTAACGAGGGCGACCCGTGGGATCTGGCGATGGCGCGGCAGACGACATTCTACAACGCGAAAAGTGGCGAGGTGTCCACGCCCACCGTCAAAAACGCCAGCGCCATCGAGGCAGCCTACGCGACAGGCACGATGGAGCGGTGGAAATCCCGCTGCCCTCATTGCGGCGAGTATCACGAGATCCAATGGGCGGACATCCGCTTTGAGCACGACGAGATCATCATCGCGGGGAAAAAGACCTACAAGGTCCGCAGCGTCTGCTATGCCTGCCCCGGCTGCGGCTGCATCTCCACCGAGGCGGAAATGAAGCGCGCTCCGGCAAGATGGGAGGCGGACAACCCCGCCGCCTATGAGCAGGGCACGCGCTCGTTCTGGCTGAACGCCTTTGTCAGCCAGTGGGCGAGCTGGGAATCCATCATTCTGAAATACCTGAACGCCATCGGCAGCACCCGCAAGATGCAGGTCGTCTACAACACCTGCTTCGGCGAGCTGTGGGAGGATCGCGGAGACCTGGAGGACGAGGACAGTCTGATGGCGCGCCGGGAGGAATACCCGGCTGAGCTGCCGGAGGGCGTGCTTGTTCTGACGGCCGGTGTCGATACCCAGGACGACCGCATGGAATACGAGATCGTCGGCCATGGCCACTTTGGTGAGACGTGGGGCATCGAGAAGGGCATCATCATGGGACGGCCCGACGACGATGCCGTATGGGCGCAGCTGGACGAGCTGGTATTTGACCGTGTTCTGCGCTTTGAGAACGGCGTGGGGCTGAAAATGTCAATGTCCTTTGTGGACGAGGGCGGACACTTCACGCAGGAGGTCCGTATGCAGTGCCGGGCGCGGCTGGGCAAAAAGGTGTTCTGCATCAAGGGTATGCCCGGCAGCGATAAGCCCTACACCGCGCCGCCGAAAAAGAAGAAGATCATCATCAAGCAGACGGCGGTCGGCACCTGCTGGCAGTACCAGATCGGCGTTGACTCCGGCAAGGAGGTCATCATGGACAACCTGCGCGTACAGACGCCGGGCGCGAAATATTGTCACTTCCCCAAGCGGGATGACTACGGCTCCGGCTACTTCACAGGGCTGCTCTCCGAGGTCAAGGTCTACGACCCCAACAAAAAGCAGCCGTGGCAGTGGAAGAAGATCCCCGGCCACGAGCGCAACGAGGCGCTGGACTGCCGCAACTACGCGCTGGCGGCGTTCAAGGCGCTTCCTAAGAACCTGGACGAGATAGACAGGCGGCTAAAGGAGGCGGGCGGCGAACGCGCTCCTGCCCCTGTTGCAACGCCTGTCATGCCGCCTCCCGCCGCCAAGCAGAGGCCGAAGCGCAGAAGAAGGAAGAAATACTACGACGATTGGTGAGGTGTCCGATATGGATAAAGTTGAACTGCGGGCGCGGCTGGACTTCTGGCAGAGCGCCCTTTCCAAGCTGCGCGCCGCATATCTGGCCCTTGTGGACGGCGGCGTAAAAAGCTATGTCATCGACGACCGCGAGCTGACGCGCTTCGACCTGCCTGATCTGAAGGACGAGATCGAGGACGCGGAGAAGAAGGTCGATGAGCTGACGGCGGAGCTGAACGGCCGCAAGCCGAGAAAGGCTTTCGGTATCGTCCCCCGCGACTGGTGACCTTTTTCGTGAGGTCACGAAAATGATACCGGCAAAGCGCCCGAAAGGGCTTTTTGCACAGGCAGCCTGGCGGAGTTTGCTCCTTTCGCCGCCGGGCGGCCTGTTTTTTATTCCGAAAACGGGAGGCGATAAGCATTGAGCAACAAGAAAGACCGCCGCCGCGCAGCCGCGCCGCAGGCGAAGGGGTACAGCGAAGCCGGGGCCAGCTTGACGCGGCGGGCGCTCAAGGGATTTGTTCCGGACAGCGGCGCTCCCAATGAGGACATCAACCGCAACAACGCCACCCTGCGGCAGAGGGCGCGAATGCTCTACATGGCCGCGCCGGTGGCTACGGCGGCGATCAATACCAACCGCACCAAGGTCATCGGGACGGGGCTGACGCTCAAAGCGTCCGTGGACCGCGAGGTGCTGGGCATCTCCCCGGAGGCGGCGAAGAAGTGGCAGCACGCGGCGGAGATGGAATTCCGGCTGTGGGCAGGGAAAAAGCAGAACTGCGACGCGCTGGGCCTGAACAATTTTGAGAGTTTGCAGCAGCTCGCCTTGAAGTCGTGGCTGCTCAGCGGCGACGTGTTCGCGCTGGTCAAGCGATACCCGGCAACACCGCTAAACCCCTATACCCTGCGGCTGCACATCGTGGAGGCGGACCGCGCCTGCACGCCAAGCGAATATGGCGGCGGTGTCACCATCGGCGGCTTCGTGGAGGGCAAGATCCCCGAGGGAAAGCCCGGCGCAGGCCACAAGGTCTACGACGGCGTGGAGGTGGACAGCAACGGCCGCGTGGTCGCCTATCACATCAGCAACACCTACCCGCACCAGATCACCAGCGAGCCGCAGAAGTGGCAGCGTGTTGAGGCTTACGGTGCCAAGACCGGCCTGCCGAATATTCTCCACATCATGGACAGTGAGCGTCCGGACCAGTACCGCGGCGTTCCCTATCTGGCGCAGGTCATCGAGCCGCTGCTCCAGCTTCGGCGCTATACGGAGTCCGAGCTGATGGCGGCGCTGGTGCAGAGCTTCTTCACTGCATGGATCGAAACGGAGACCGACCCCTCCGATACGCCCTTCAACGAGGTAGGCGCCGGAGATATTGCCGGTGTCCCCGCCGAGGTCAACGCGGACGGTGGACCGATAGCGAACAACATCTCCGATGATGACAACGAGTACGAGATGGGGCCGGGTACGGTGACGCACCTCGCCCCCGGGGAAAAGGTCAACTTCGGCAATCCGAACATCCCTACCGCTGGCTTTGAGACCTTTGTCAAAACGCTGTGCAAGCTGGTCGGCGCTGCCTTGGAGCTGCCTTACGATGTGCTGATCAAGGAATTCAACAGCTCCTATTCCGCAAGCCGCGGCGCGCTGCTGGAGGCGTGGGAAGCATTCAAAATGCGCCGGAAATGGTTTGTGGACGACTTCTGCCAGCCGGTCTATGAGATGTTCCTGGCCGAAGCGGTCGCTCTGGGGCGCATCAACGCCCCCGGCTTCTTCACGGACCCCCTTGTGCGGGAGGCATGGTGCGGCGCGCGCTGGATCGGCCCTGTGCAGGGCAGCCTTGACCCCAAGAAGGAGGCGGAAGCAGCCCTCATGCTGATCGACAACGCCATCAAGACCCACGAGCAGGTCAGCCGCGAAATGAGCGGCGGCGACTGGGAGGAGAACGTGGAGCAGCTGCAGCGTGAAAACGAGCTGCTGACACAGGCAGGAGGCAACAAGGTCACCGTTGTATCGGCATCGCCGAAAGAAGGTGACGGCGATGAAGACTAACTTCGAGCATCTGCAGAGCCTGAATGTGCGGAGCATGGCGCTCGCCATCTGGAACTATGCAAGCGACTACTGCGCCTATTGCCCGAAGAACATGGAGCGCCGCTGCAACGAGAACTGCCGCGCGGGAATCCGCGAGTGGCTGAACAGTCCCTACATTCCGTCAAGCGATATCTGGAAAGAAAAGAGGTAATGCGCATGAGTATTCCGGCAAAGAGAGCTGGGCGAAAGTCTCCCGCCGTCAGCATCTCGAAAAAGGTCTATACGATGGCCACGGTGGACGGCAGTTATGCTGAGATCACCATGTATGGAGACATCTACGAGGAGCAGCCCACGAACTGGTGGGGCGAGCCCGTCGAGGGGCAGTACATCCTGCTCTCCGAGTTTTTGGAGGATCTCAAGCAGATTTCCGGCTGCACGTCCATCACTATCCGCATGAACAGCTACGGCGGCGACGCCGGCGCGTCCAATATGATCCACAACCGCCTGCGGGAGCTGGCGCGGAACGGCACGAAGCTTACCTGCATCGTGGACGGCGTTGCCATGAGCGGCGGCAGTCTTATCATGTGCGCCTGCGATACGGTCAAGGTCAATCCCTCCAGCCTCGTCATGATCCACAAATGCTGGACCTTCCTGTGGGGCGGCTACAACGCCGACGAGCTGCGGGAACAGGCCTCCCAGCAGGAGGCGTGGGACAAGATGCAGATGGAGGTCTACACGCGCAAGACCGGGCTGTCGGCCACGGTGATCTCTCACATGATGGCGGACACGACCTATATGACAGGCCGCGAGGCCATCGACAAGGGCTTTGCGGACGAACTGATCGAGGACGCGGAGCCGACCAGCATCGCCGCCAGCGCGGACGGGCGCAGCCTGTTCGTGAACGGGAGGCAGATGCACCTTGCCCCCGGCATGTTTGCGCCGGACAACATTCCCACGGTCACACCCGAGGCCTCCGCCCCGGTTGAGACAGATAAAAACAAGCCGGAAGTCACCGGCGATGAAGGAGGAATTTCCATGACTAAGGAAGAGCTCCGGGCGAAGTACCCGGACGAGATCGCCCAGGTGGAGGCCGATGCCCGTGCTTCCGTCGATCACGCTGAGGCGGTCAACACCGCGATCCAGGCCGAGCGTGCGCGTATGCAGGAGATCGACGAGATCTCCGGTCTGCTCGACGCGACGGACGTGCAGCAGGCCAAGTACGGCGACAAGCCCTGCTCTGCTGCCGACCTGCTGATGGCAGCGGCCAAGAACGCCGCCAAGCAGGGCAAGAAGTTTCTGACCGATCTGAAGGACGACAGCGAGGAATCCGGTGCCGAGGGCGTTCCTGCCGCTCCTGCCCCCGCAGTCGAAACGCCCGAGGGCGAAGACGGCGAGAAGAACGACACCCCCGAGGCGCGCATGACCAACGCCCGGAGCATGGTCGCTGACCTGCTGGGCAAGAAGAAGGAGGGCTAAGAACATGATCAATCTGAGTGAAAAGCTCGGCGAGATGACCTTTGACGGTCTGATCACCGACATCAAGCCCGCGCCCGAAGTGCGCGGCGGCGTTATCCGCAAGCTGTCCGCTGCGGCCACGCTCAAGCGCGGCACCATTCTTGCCAAGTCCTCCGGCACGGCCGGCGACGGCAAGCTGGTCGTTCTCGGCAGCACGGCCAAGGAAAACGAGACCCTGACCCCCGACTGCATCTTGTGCGACGACATCGACGTCGGCACCGCCGCCGACGAGAAGGTGGCAGTCTACACCGCCGGCTGCTTCGACATCGGCAAGGTGACGGTCTCGGCCAGCTACACCATCACCGAGGGTGATAAGGATAACCTGCGTATGCGCGGCATCGTCTTCAAGGCTGCTGCCGCTGCCAACTAAGGAGGGAATCAACAATGGCTTCTGAACTGAATTTCTTTGACACCTATGTGCTGATGGCGATCACCGAGGAGATCGTTCCTCAGCAGACCTTTTTCAAGGACCGCTACTTCCCCACCGGGGAGGGCGACATCTTCGCCTGCGACAAGGTGCTGACTGAGTACCGCAAGGGCGACCGCAAGATGGCCGCGTTCGTCTCCGCCCGCGCCGGCGATATCCCCATGGATCGCCGCGGCTACGAGATCCACGAGTATCAGCCCGCTTTCATCGCTCCGTCCCGCCTGCTGACGCTGGACGAGCTGCGCAAGCGCGGCTTCGGCGAGGCCATCTACGCCAACAGCACCCCCGCCCAGCGCGCGGCCCGTCTGCAGCTGGGTGACCTGACCGACATGGACCGCCGCATCGTGCGCCGCGAGGAGTGGATGTGCGCGCAGACCATGATCAACAACGCCTGCACCATGCAGACCTACATCGACGACAAGACCGAGGGCGAGAAGCTGTATGTCAAGTTCTTCGATGACGCCAGCGACCACACCTATACCGTGGCCGCCAAGTGGAACGCCACCGGCGGCGACTTCTTCGGCGATGTGAAGGCCATGTGCCGCAAGCTCTCCAAGCGCGGCCTGCGCGCGGTTGACCTGGTGCTCGGCTCTGACGCAGCCGACGCGATCCTCGACATGGAGAAGGTGCAGAAGCTGCTCGACCGCAACAGCGGCATCATCATCGGTACCATCGACCAGGAACTCAGCCGCTACGATGGCGTGGTCTATATGGGTACGCTGAACTTCGGCGGCTTCAAGCTGAACCTGATCTCCGTAGACGAAACCTACATCGACGACAGCGGCGCGGAGCAGAAGTATTTCCCCGCCACCTCCGCCATGGTCACCGCCCCCGGCTGCGGCCATCTGATGTATGGCCAGATCACCCAGATCGACTACGGCTCCACCGAGTTCGCGTCCCATGCGGCGACCCGCGTTCCGAAGTTCTCTCTGAACCAGGAGGCGGACATCCGCAAGCTGCGTCTGGGCGCGCGTCCGCTGGCTGCTCCTCACAACTACTGCCCGTACATCTACGCGGCCGAAGTTGTGTCCTGACCCGGCGCGGAAAGGAGACTGCTATGACGAAAATTGAGATCATCTGCGGCACATACGGCTACAGGCCGGATGGCTCGAAGCACCCCATTCCCATCGACCGCGGCGGTATCTGCGAGGTCTCCGAAGAGGAGGCGCAGCGCCTTTTTGCCCTGTGTGTCGCCCGCCCCGCCGAGGAAACGCCCTCTCCCGCTGTTGCAACGCCCCCTGCGGGTGAGGACGGCAGCGGGGCTGGCGCTGACCCATCTACCAGCGGCGAGGGCGCAGAGGGCACGGAAAGCGCCCATCTTGACCCCGAGCAGCTCAAAACGCTGACCAACGCCAAGCTCACGGAGCTGGCCAAGGAGATGGGCATCGACACCGCTAAGCTCAAGACCAAGGCGCAGCTGATCGCCGCCATTACGGATGTTCCGCTGGAGGACGCGATCGCCGAGGACGACGACGGCGTGGACGACGGCGAAGCGCCCCCTGTGCTGACGCCGGAGGCGCCTGTGGTATGAGCGGCTTCAAGGATATGGTCGCCTGCGACAACTTTGGCGTGTTTCTCAACTGCGACGAGTTCGCGGAAAAGCGCACCGTCAAGTATGACGGGGCGACCTACGAGGATATTCCCATCGTCCTCTCCGGCCTGAAGGAGAAGGACCGCCGCCAGCTGATGAGCGACCATGCCCAGGGGCTTTACATCGTTTCCTCCGTTCTCCACTGCGCCCTGTCCGATCTCGGCGGGGTGCAGCCGGAGCGGGGGCAGCGTATCAGGATCAACGACCAGGAGGGCGGCGGAGGCTTCTTCCGGGAGTTCTATATCGCGTCCTCGGTCTGTGAGATGGGCATGCTGCGCGTGGAATTGGAGGCGGTGGACGAATGAGCTTTATCCGCGTCAACGAGGTCGGCGGCGACAGCCTGGAGCGCGTGAACAAGCTGCTGCACAATATCCCCGGCGGCGTTTACAAAGCGGCGTTCTCCGCGTTGAGGCGCGCCGGAGACACAGCCAAGACCCGCGCCGGACAGTTCGCCGCCGCCGAGTACACCATCAACAAGGGCGAATTCATGCGGAGAGTTCACTCCAAGACCCACATCACAGGCGGTGCGGGAGGCGTGATGGGTATGAGCATCAGTTTCTCCGGCACCGTGCTCCCGCTGCTGACCTTCAACACCACATACAGCCGGGACGGCACCGTGCAGACACAGGTAAAGCGCAACGGCGGAGCTGCGACGCTTCAACACGCATTCGTGGCCCGCATTTTCGGCCCGACTGCCGTTTTCGAGCGCGTCGGCTCTCCGCGCTTTCCTGTGGAGCAGAAGTTTGGTCCGTCTACCGGACACATGATGCGGAACGAAGAAGTCATCGAGAAGATGGACGAAACGATCCGCGACACCTACGAAAAGCGCGTTGAACATGAAATCCTGCGCGTGCTGAACGGATGGGGAGGCTGATTTATGACAAGGATCATTCTGCTGGAACGCCTGCGGGCCTTTACCGAGGAGGTCACCGCCGACCTGATCATGCCGACCCGTTTGCAGAAGGGCGACACGGAGCAGAGCTTCCGCCCTGCAAAGGTCTACCTGACGCGCCTGCCGGACGGCACTTCTGCCACCAAGAAGGCTCCCTATGTGCTGCACCAGGTCATTACCGGCATGGATCAACAGCCGCAAGGACAGCGTGTGACCTCCAGCGCCAAGGTCCGGTCTATCTGCTGTGTCTATAACGATGACGAGCAGGAGGGCGGGCTGATGCTTCTGAATCTCATGGAACGGCTGCGCATTGCGATGCTCAGGCAGGTCGTGATCGGGGGGCAGTTTACCCTTGACCTGGAGGCGGGGCTTGAAACGCTGGTCTATCCCGATGACACCGCCCCCTATTTCGTGGGGGAAATGATCTCCACATGGATGCTTCCCCCTGTGGAAAGAGAGGTTAACCTATGAGCGAAAAAATCATCGACACGGCGGCTCAGACCGCCGCACCAAAGACGGCAAAGAAAAAGCCTGCCGCGCCGAAGAAGGTCGCCGACACCGGCGGCTTCTGCGTCTATCTCGGTCCGACCATGATGGGCGTGATCCAGCGCGGCACCATCTATCGCGGCGGCCGGAAGGAAGTCCTTGACTCCCTTGCCCCGGTGATTGAGCAGCACCCGCTGATTGCGTCGCTGGTGGTGAGTGACGAAACGCTCCCCGCCGACCGCATCAAAGTCAAAACGCCTGGGAACCTGCTGTATGTGAATTATCACAAGCTGGCCAAGGGCATGAAGTAAGGAGGAAATTTCAATGAACCACGGCGTATATGTCTCTCAGCAGGCTACCAGCGTCAGCACCCCTGTCGTGGCGGAGTCCGGCGTCCCCTTCGTGGTCGGTCTGGCTCCTGTCCAGGCGGCGGATAAGCCTGCTGCCCCCGGCACCCCCGTTCTCTGCACCAGCTGGTCTGAGGCGGTGGAGAAGCTGGGCTACTCCGACGACTGGGCAACCTACACGCTCTGCGAATTCATGTATTCGCACTTCAAGCTGTTCGCCTGCCAGCCTGTCATTTTCTGCAATGTTCTGGATATCGCCACCGCAAAGGAGGCGTCTGCCGCGGCTGATGTTGCGGTGACGGAGCACAAGGTAAAGCTTCCCATCGCGGCCATCAACGATTCCAATCTGGTTATCAAGCCTGCCGGCGGTACCGGCTCTGTCTATGTGTCCGGCACCGACTATAACGCCTATTACAGCGGCGAGCATCTGGTGGTGGAGCTGCTGTCTACCGGCAGCGCCTATGATGCCGAGCAGGTAAACATCGCCTACAACAAGGTCAAGGCATCCACCGTCACCGCATCTGACATCGCCTCCGCGATGGAGAATGTGGAGCTGTGCCTGACCCTGCTGGGCATCGTCCCCGATCTGCTGTGCGCCCCCGGCTATTCTCAGCAGTCTACCGTGGCCGCTGCAATGACCGCCAAGGCAGGCAACATCAACGGCCTGTTCCGCGCCAAGGCGCTGATCGACATCGACTGCGGTGCTTCCGGCGCGCGTGCCTATTCCGATGTTCTCACCAAGAAGAACGCCGCCAACATCGCCGACGAGGACGAGATCGCCTTCTGGCCGATGGCGAAGCTGGGCGATTACAAGTTCCACCTGTCTACCCAGATGGCGGGGCTGATGGCGCAGATCGACACCGGCAACGGCGGCTGCCCCTACGAGTCTCCCTCCAATAAGGGGCTGCAGTGCGACGGCCTCTGCCTTGAGGACGGCACCGAGGTCAACCTGACGCTTGCGCAGGCCAACTACCTCAACGGCGTCGGCGTGGATACCGCGCTGAACTTCATGAGCGGCTGGGTGGCGTGGGGCAACTACACCGCCTGCTATCCCTCCAACACCGATGTCAAGGACTACTTTATCCCGGTCAGCCGTATGTTCGGCTGGGTCGGCAACTCCCTCGTCAAGACCTTCTGGAGCAAGCTGGACAAGCCTATGACCCGCCGCCTGATCGACACCGTTCTCGATTCCGCCAACATCTGGCTCAACGGTCTGGTGGGTATGGGCTACCTTCTGGGCGCTCGCGTGGAGATGCTGGAGAACGAAAACCCGCTGACCAACCTCATGGCCGGCATCATCAAGCTCCATGTCTACATGACGCCGCCCTCTCCCGCTCAGGAGATCGACTTCGTGCTGGAGTATGACGCCAGCTATGTCACCAGCGCCCTGCAGGGCTAAAAGGAGGTTTGAATCATGGATCAGAGCATTATCAACTTCAAGGTCTACGAGGACTCTGTTGAATATGTCGGTATGGCACAGGCGACCCTGCCTGACCTGACCGCGCTGACGCAGTCCATCTCTGGCGCCGGCATCGCAGGCAATGTGGAGTCGGTCATTCTCGGCCACTTCGACGCGATGACGCTGGGCCTCAACTTCCGCACCGTCACCGATCAGAGCGTGAAGCTCTCCGAGCCTCGCCGTCACACCATCGACCTGCGCGTTGCGCAGCAGGACGAAGATGTCGTGGCAGGCAAGGTGGTCGTCCGCGCCGTCAAGCACATTCTTGTGGTCATTCCCAAGAGCGACAAGGGCGGCTCCGTTGCTCCCGCCGCGCCCTCCAACGGCTCCGGCGAGTACGCCGTCCGCTACTGGGCGACCTACATTGACGGCAAGAAGGTGCGTGAGGTCGACCAGCTCAACTTCATCTGCTATGTCAACGGCACCGACTACCTGGCCGACGTCCGCAAGGCGCTCGGCATGTAAGAGACCTGACAAAAGCCCGGGGCGGGACATCCGCTCCGGGCATCTTTTTGAGATTTGAAAGGAGTTATCACCATGGCTGATATCAACAAGACCGTTGTTCCCGCTGACGCTTTCTCCACCGTCGATCACGACGAGTACGCCGCCGCCGAGGCGCAGGCCAAGGAGAGCGTAGGCAACTACACCCTCAAGCTGAAAAGGCCCTTCACCTACGAGGGGCAGACCTTTGACGAGCTGAACTTCGACTTTGAGGGGCTGACCGGCGATGACGCTCTTGCCATCGAGGACGAGCTTCAGGCCATCGGCAAGCCCACCATCTCGCCTACCTTCTCCGGCCAGTTCCTGGTGCGCATGGCGGCGCGAGCCTGCACCAACACCATCATTGACGCCAGCGGCCATCCCCGCCGTATCGGCGACGACGCCCTGCGCGCCCTGCCCATCTTCGAGTTCAACCGCGTCAGAGGCAAGGCCCGCTCTTTTTTGCTGGCATCGGAGCTGTAACCGGCGACGGCGGCGTCTGGCTCCGCAGGCAATGTCTTACGATGGCGAAAACCAATCAGACCCCTGTTTCCTACTGGCTATCGCTGCCCCTGCCGTCTCTGTGCAAGTGGATCAAAGTCAGCAACCAGCTTGTGAAGGAGGCTCGGGAGCGACGCAAGAATAAATAAATCTGAAAGGAGGGCCATCTATGGCAGGCCGCAAAGAGTATGAGATGCTATTCCAGCTGAACGCGCAGCTTGGAGGCAATTACAGCAAGACCTTCAAGGCCGCTCAGCAGGAAATTGTGTCCATGCAGAAGGAAATTCAGGCCCTCTCCAAGACGCAGGCGGATATTTCCGCATTCCAAAAGCAGCAGGCAGCCGTGGAAGCGACGCGGAAGCGGCTGGAAATGCTGCGGCAGCAATATGACAATATTCAGCGGGAGATGGAGGAGACCGGCAACGAGTCCGCCGACATGAAGAACAAGCTGCTGGCAAAGCAGCTTCAGATCGACAAGACCTCCGCCTCGCTGGAGAAGCAGACGGCAAAGCTGAACGAGCTGAGCGGGGCTTTGGAAGAGGCGGGCGTCAATACCGACGACCTCTCCCGCAGCTCCGAGCAGCTTGCCGGCAAGATCGACACGCTGAAAAAGAAGCAGGGCGAGGCCGCCGATAAAGCTATGACCTTCGGCGACAAGGCGGGGCAGGCCTTTAATCAGGTACACGAGGCCATCGTGGCCGCAGGCATCGCCGTCGCCCTGAAAGAGATCTACGAATACTTCGCCAGCTGCGCGCAGGCGTCGATGGACTTTGAGAGCGCCATTACCGGCGTCGCCAAGACCACAGACCTCACAGACGAGGAACTGGCGGCAATGTCGGATTCCATCAAGGCGCTGTCCACGGAGATCCCCGCCACCACAGAGGAGATCGCGGCGGTAACCGAAGCCGCGGGACAGCTCGGCATCCAAAAGGACGCCCTGCTGGACTTCACCGAGATCATGACCATGCTCGGCACTGCCACCAACATGACAGCTGACGAGGCAGCAACCTCCCTTGCGCGCTTCGCCAACATTACCGGCATGGCAACGGACAATTACGGACGGCTCGGCTCTGTCATCGTTGACCTTGGCAACAACTTCGCCACGACGGAATCCGAGATCGTGGCGATGGGTACGCGCCTTGCGTCGGCGGGCAAGCTGGCCGGGCTGACCGAGCCGGAGATCATGGCTCTGGCGGCGGCAATGTCCTCTGTCGGCATCGAAGCAGAGGCAGGCGGTACCGCCATGACCCAGACGCTCAACGCCATTGAAAAGGCCGTTGCAAAGGGTGGAGACGACCTCGCGGAGTTCGCCCGTATCGCGGGTATGTCTTCCGAAGAATTCTCTTCTGCATGGAAGAACGACGCCATGAGCGCCCTGACTTCCTTCATCGGCGGGCTCGGCAAGCTGGACGAGCAGGGCGAGAGCACCGTCCTCGTACTGGAAGACCTGGGTCTGACCGGCATCCGGCAGAGCAATATGCTCAAAGCCCTGGGGCTTGCCGCAGACCAGATGACCGGCGCGGTGAACACTGCAAATACCGCCTGGCAGCAGAATACCGCCCTCACCAACGAGGCCAACAAGCGCTACGCCACCGCGCAGAGCCGGTTGACCATGATGCAGAACGCCTACAACAACCTCAAGGTAGCCATCGGCGACGCCTATACTCCCGCGCTCAGCGAGGCTTACGGCGTCGGCACGAAGGTCCTCAACAGCATTACGGCGTTCATTCAGAAGAACCCGGCGTTGGTCAATGCCATCACCGCCTTTGCAGGCGTGATCGGCGCGGTCGTCGCCGCGCTGGCTGCCTATGCGGTCGCTGCAAAGATAGCCGCAGCCGCCAGTGCAATTCTCACTGCGGCGATCCCCGGCGTCAATGTCATCATGGGCGTTACCGCTGCCGTGGCCGCAATCACGGCGGGCATCGTTGCTCTGGCCACCGCTGCGGCGAATGACGCCGTACCCAGTGTGAAGGAGCTGACCGAAGCCGCCCGAGGAATGCGGGAGGCGATGGACGAGGCCAAGGCCACCTATGACGATACTGTTACCTCCACCATGGCCGCTGCAGGCGTCGCAGACACCTACATCGGCAAGCTGGAGGAGATGGAGGCGGCGGGGCTCAATACCGACGAGCAGCACAGGCAGTACCACAACACCCTGGCTCTGCTCTGCCAGGTGGTACCGGAGCTGGCCGATTATATCGACCTCGAAACCGACACCATCAATGGCGGCACCGAAGCGCTCCGCGCCAACACCGAGGCGTGGAAGCAGAATGCCATGCAGCAGGCCTATCAGGATCAGCTCACCGAGCTGTACTCCCAGTATTCCGCCGTGCTGATCGAGGCAGAAGAAAACAGCATCGGACTCACCAAGGCGCAGTACAGTCTGGAGGCCGCCCAGCAGAAGCTGTCTGATACCTACGCGCAGATGGATGCGCTATGGGCAGACGCGCAGAAGCAGGCGGATGCCTATTACGACCAGTACGGCTATTACACCGATGCGACCGCTTTTCTCTCGCAGGAATACTACGACCTGCAAAACTCCATCTACGATACCAACAACGAGATATGGGCGGCTGAGAAGTCCATCAAGAATTACAACAAGGCGATGGAGGAGGACGCAGACGCCGTTTCCGATGCTGAGGCGGAGATCGCCCTCGCGGAAGAGGCGGTCAAGAATCTGACCGCCTCCATGAACGAAGGCACTGGCGCGTCCGAGGAGGCTGCTGCACAGGTCAGCGAGTTCCAGGCTGCCATCTCCGGCGTGCAGGAAAAGATCAACGCCCTTGTGGAGTCCTACAACGAGGCGTACAGCGCGGCATACGAAAGCATATCCGGACAGTATCAGCTTTGGGACGAGGCCGCAAAGGTCGTTGCAACCAGCGCAGGCAGCATCAATTCTGCACTGGAGAGCCAGATCACCTACTGGCAGGACTACAACGCCAACCTGCAATCCCTGACTGACCGCAGCGCCGACATCGAGGGACTGAGCGACATGATCGCCTCCTTTGCTGACGGCAGCTCCGACAGCGTGAACGCGATCGCCGGCATGGCAGGCGCCACCGACGAGCAGCTGGCCACGATGGTAGCCAACTGGAAGACTCTGCAGCAGGAGCAGCAGAACGCAGCGGGGAGCGTAGCCGACCTCAAGACCGACTTCACGGCCACCATGGACGAGCTGCAGACGGCGCTTGCTGAGGACATTGAAGCGATGGACCTTGGCGACGAGGCCAAGGCAAGCGCGCAGGCCACCATTCAGGGCTTTATCGACGGAGCTGTCGGTATGCTGCCCCAGGTGACCGCTGCCTACAACCGCGTCGCCGCCGCAGCCAGAGCCGCACTGTCCGCGTCCGGTACCGGAACGGCCGGCAGCATTCCCGGCTACGCAGTTGGTACGCAGTCCGCCGCACCCGGCTTTGCCCTCGTCGGCGAAAACGGCCCGGAGCTGGTCTACTTCAACGGCGGCGAGCAGGTCATGACCGCCGAGGAGACCGCCGCCATGCGCGAGAGCATGGAGATCCAGGCCATCACCTTCGCCCCGCAGCTGCTGGAGGCACTGCACGCCATCCATGGCGACGGCGCGCTTTCGGCAGAGCCGGGCGCAGGCTCCGGCGCCGGATCGGTGGAGCTGCAGATCGTGTTTCAGATCAACGGCAGCGCATCGCCCGAGACGGTGGAAGCTCTGCGTGAGTACGGAGACGAGTTCGCCGAGCGCGTCCTTGAAGTCATGGAGGAGGCCGGCATCGACACCGCAAGGAGGGCCTACAAATGAGTAAGACCTACACCACCATTCAGGGCGATATGTGGGACAGCATCGCCTTCTCCCAGCTGGGGAGCGAAGCGTACACCGACCGGCTGATGAATCTCAATCCGCAGTATCTCGGGTACTACACCTTTCCGGCCGGGATCGTGCTGAAGCTGCCCGACCCTGCTGAGGATGTCGGCGATGCCCTGCCCCCGTGGAAGCAGGTGGTCGGATGAGCAGCCCGAATCAGGCGCGCCGCGTCACGGCGCAGATATTTTTCCAGGGCGCGGACATCACCGGCAGTATGCGCCCCTATTTCCTGTCGGCCACCTACACCGACAAGGAGGCGGACGGCACTGACGATCTGCAGCTGAAGCTTCAGGACCGCGATGATATATGGCTCAAAAAGTGGCTGGCCGATGCCATCGACGCAGCAGCCTCCGCAGGGAGCCTGTCCGCGTCCTCCAAGGCCAAGACCGATGGTGCGGCAAAGTCCTACAAGGTCACCGCCAAAAGCGGCTTGAATGTCCGCTCTGGCCCCAGCACCAGCTACGGTAAATACGGTGCTCTGGTCTGCGGCGCGGAGCTGCAGGTCGAGGGCATCGAAAACGGCTGGGCGAAGGTCAGCTATAACGGCAAAACCGCCTACGTCAGCGCATCGTACATCAAGGAATCCGGCGGCGGGGGCGGCGATGCTTCTGCCGCCGCTCCTGCCTCTGCTTCCGGCGCCGGCTTCAAGATCAGCGCCGTGTTCGTCCGGGAGAACTGGACGGGCGGCGGCAGGGATAAGGTGCTGGACTGCGGACAGTTTGAGCTGGACAGCGTTGACGCCTCCGGCCCGCCGAACACCATCACCATCAAGGCGACGGCTCTTCCGTACAGCGCACAGATCCGTCAGACGGAGAAATCCAAGGCATGGGAGGCCTACACGCTTTCCGGCATCGCAAACGAGATGGCCGCTGCCAACGGAATGACCTGTATGTTCCTCGCCAACAGCGACCCGTCCTATGGCCGCGTGGAGCAGTACAAGCAGAGCGACATTGCCTTTCTCTCCAAGCTGTGCCACGAGGCGGGCATCTCTTTGAAAGCCACCAATAACCTGATCGTACTTTTCGACCAGGAGGATTACGAGAAGAAATCCCCCGTGCTGACCATCGTCCGCGGCAGCGGCAGCTACACCAAGCACAAGCTGAACGCGGGAACGGCCGGAACGCAGTACGCTTCCTGCCGCGTCAGCTACACGGACCCCGGCACAGGAAAGTGCATCGAGGCCACCGTCAAGGTAGAGGACTACAACGACAAGGCCAAGAACAACCAGCAGCTGGAGATCACCGCGAAGGTGGCAAGCGTGGCCGAGGCCAAGACCAAGGCTGAAAAATATCTCCGGCTGCACAACAAGTACGCAAAGACCGCGACCTTTACGCTGCCCGGCAATCCAGATATCGTGGCCGGCGTCACAGCCAAGCTCACCGGCTGGGGTGCGTGGGACGGGAAATACATTGTGGAGCAGGCCGCGCACTCGGTCGGCTCGTCCGGCTATACCACGCAGGTCAAGCTGCGCAAGACATTGGAGGGATATTGATGGACGAACTGCAGAATATCCTTTCGAGGCTCGTTCAGACCGGCACGGTAACGGCCGTCGACAGCGCAAAGCGCAGGGCTCGTGTCAAGTTTAAGGACACAGGCATCATTTCGGACTGGCTTTATGTGCTCCAGCACTACGAAGCGAATTTCTACATAAAGCCGGACGCAAAGCACACGCATGAGATCACGGACACCTTCACCGGCGGCGGCACAGCCAGCGAATTCCCCGACCACGACCACCTGCCCGGCTCGCATCTGACCTACTGGATGCCGAAGGTGAATGACCGCGTCCTCTGCCTATACCTTCCGGTATTCAACGGGGACGGTTTTGTGTTAGGAGGTTTTTGAGCATGGGAATGGTCGGCTGTCTGGGCGACATCGTTTTTACGGTGTCTGACCGCACGATCGAAACGATCAATAATGTCACCTGGTCTGGGTCTGCCCGGTACGCGACCCATCAGCGGCACGGCACACACGCCCTTACGGAGTTCACCGGCCTTGACCCCGACAAGATGACCTTCGACATCGTTCTCTCCGCTTACCTTGGTGTTGATCCTATCGCCGAGGTCGTGAAGCTGTGGAACTATGAGCGCGGCGGCATCGCCGTCCCGCTGGTGATCGGCAACAAGGGCTACGGGAAATATCGCTGGTCCGTGCTTGATCACAAGATGAAGATGAAAACCTATGACGGACGCGGCAACGTCACCAGCGCCACCGTGTCCGTCAGCCTGCAAGAGTATCTGAGGGGGTAAAGCTGCCATGAGCTACAAGGTGACCGCATCTGATATCGGCGCGGTGCAGCTCAACGAGACTGACACCGTCCGCTCTGTCTTGCAGAATATCGCCATTATCCTTTCCACGCGGCAGGGGACCTGTCCGTTGTATCGCGGCTTCGGGCTTCCTCAGAAGTTCGTGGATAAGCCTCTGCCGGTAGCTATGCCTATGATGTATTCCGAGGTCAAAGAGGCAGTGGAAGAATATGAGCCCCGCGCCGAGGTGGTGAATGTGACCTTTGCGGCCGACAGAAACGCCCCGGGCAGGCTGATCCCTACCGTGGAGGTGAACATCATCAATGAGTGAGAGAAATACGGGATATCAGTTTGTTTCTACCGACACCGAAGCGGTGGAATCGCTGCTGATCTCCATTTACGAAAAAATCACCGGCGTCAGCGTGAAGCCCGCCAGCCCCGAAAAACTGTTTATCCAATTCGTGGCCGCCGTGGTGATCCAAGAGCGCGGGCTGAACAATTACACAGGCAATCAGAATATCCCAAGCCGCGCGGAAGGGGAAAACCTGGACGCGCTGGCCGAGCTGTTCTATGTCACGCAGCGCCCGGCGGCGCAGGCTGCGGTCTGCACCGAGCGCTTCCATATCTCCGAGGCACAGACCACAGCGATCCTCATTCCTGCCGGTACGCGCGTCACTGACGCCAGCGGTACGCTGACATGGGAGACGGTCGCGGATGCCTATGTATCCATCGGCGAGACCTATGCCGATGTGCAGATCCGCTGCCAGACTGTTGGTGCGGTCGGCAACGGCTACGCAGCGGGACAGATCAACACCTTCGTTGACCTGTTCGACTACTGCGAAAGATGCGAAAACCTCACCGCCAGCGATGACGGCGCAGACAAGGCCACCGACGACGAGTTCTATGAGCTGATGCGCGCCAGTCAGGACGCTTACAGCTGCGCCGGAGCCAAGGGCGGGTATATCTACTTTGCCAAGCAGGTCAGCACCAAGATCGCCGACGTGGTGGCGAACAGCCCCAGCGACGGAACGGTGGATCTCTATGTCCTCATGGACGACGGTACCATCGCTACCACGGAGATCAAGAATGCTGTCCTCGCCGCCTGCAACGACGATACGGTGCGGCCGCTGACGGACAAGGTTTCTGTCAAGGACCCGCAGAAGGTGAGCTACAATATCACCTTCACCTACTATGTGCCGAAGGACAGCTCCCTCAGCTCCACAGAGATCAAGGCTGCGGTCGACAAGGCCGTGGCCGAGTTCGTCGCGTGGCAGTGCGGGAAGCTGGGGCGCGACATCAACCCCTCCGTGCTGATCGGAAAGCTCATGCAGACCGGCATCAAGCGCGTGGCGCTGACCAGCCCGGTCTTTACCACGCTGCGGGATGGATCCGACGACACGACGCCGCAGGTTGCGTCGGTCGGGACCATCACGGCCACGAATGGGGGCTACGAGGATGAATAAGGCGCACGGCATCACGAAGGAAAACCTGCTGGCCTCCTTGCCGGCAGTCCTTGCCAATGACGACAATATGGCGGCGCTTGCCTCTGCCGTTGCCGAGGTGCTGGCTGCCCGCGTAGGCGAGATCGAGCGCGTGTCGATCTACTCACAGATCGACCGGCTCCCGAACGAGCTGCTGGACATTCTGGCGAACGACTTCAAGGTTGACTGGTGGGACGCCAACTACACCCTGGAGGAAAAGCGCCGGACGCTGAAAGACTCATGGAATGTTCACCGCAGGCTCGGCACCAAGGCGGCGGTCGTGCTGGCGATCTCCGCCATCTACCCCGATACGCAGGTCAGCGAATGGTGGGAATACGGCGGCAAACCGTACCACTTCAAGCTGCTGATCGACGCCACCTATGAGGATGTCGACCCCGTCAGACATCAGCGCGTGATCGACCGCGTTGCCTTTTACAAGAATCTGCGCTCGGTGCTGGACGAGGTAGAATACTACGACGCCGGAGGACTGGCAACAGGGTATTTCGGCGCGGCCTGCATCGGCTGCGAGCTGGTCGACAGCGCGGCCGCCATTCGATACTGACACGGAGGTGTTTTACTATGGCAACATGGAACGGCGTCATCACCAACGCCGGCAACAGCCTGCTCAATGAGTGGGTGAATGAAAAGACCCTGAACTTCGACAGCGCGGCTGCGGGGCAGGGCACCGTCGCGGCGGCGGCAATGATGGCACAGACCGCCCTCGTCAATGAAAAGCAGACCGCGAGCCTGCTGGGCGGCGAGAGGGTATCTTCCGGCATTCGCCTGAAGCTCCGCATCGCTGCGCCGAATACGGCCTATACGCTGAATCAGTTCCGCGTATCTGCCAGCGTGGACGGAGGAGCGTCCGCCATGATCGCCTTGTTCCAGCTGGAGCAGGGCGTTCCCATTCCCAGCAAGACAGAATCGCCGGATTTCGTCTACACCTTTTACGCGCTGATCTCCTGCTCGAATACCGGCACATGGACGGTGACGGTCGACACCAGCGCCTGCGTCACACAGAGCGATATGTCCGCTGCCATCACTGAGGCGGTAAAGACCAAGCAGGACAAGATCATGGTCAAGGGTCTGCTGCTGGGCGACGGGAACGGGAATATCTCTGCGGCAGTCGCCGGAAAGGACTACGGTTATCCACTTGCAACAGGCTCAGGAGCGCCGACAGCCACGACCGAGGGTACCGCAGGGCAGCACTACTATGACAGCGCTACGGGCAAGGAATACGTCTGCAGCGGCAAGGACAGCAGCGGCAAGTATCAGTGGAAGCTGTCCGGCGCCAGCGACGCGGCCGATCTGACCTATAACGGTGAATCGCTCGACACCTTCCTTGATGGCGTTTCCGGCGACCTCGACACGCTCTCCAAGGGGCTGGACGGAAGTAAGCCACTCACCGGCAAGACCGATCCGACCTCCAGCACGAAGGGCTCGGTCGGCCAGTCGTATCTGAACACAGACACCATGCAGACCTTCTACTGCACGGCAGCCAACGATCAGACCGGCGTATACACATGGGAAAAGCCCAAGGGCGGCGGCGTGGCTCCACAGCTGGAGGTCTCTGTTGCCACCGGATCGGCTATCACCTGTACGAACGGCGAGACTACGCTGACTGGCACCAGCGTCGGCGGTAAATGCGTTTTTGATCTCCCTGGCTACGGTACATGGTCGCTGTATGCCACGCTGAACGGGCAGACCACCGCCACCGAGACTGTGGTCGTGGATCAGGTCAAGCAGTACGCGGTGACGCTGAGTTACTTCGCGGCTACGCTGACCGTAACGGCGGAATCCGGCGCGGTCGTGACCGCCACGCTTGGCACGAAGCAGTATACCGGCACCTGCGGCAGCAACGGCAAGTGTGCGCTGACCGTCAACTATGCCGGCACCTATTCCGTGACGGCCACCAAGAGCGGGGTATCCTCGTCCACGGCGTCTGCGGCGGTGTCGACCTCCGGCGGCAGTTACACCGCAACGGTGAAGTTCTGCACCCTCACCGTCACCATCGACAGCGGCTCTACGGTCAAGGCGGTCAACGGTTCCACCACGCTCACGGCCACCAGCAACGGAACGGCAAAGTTCTACCTGCCGAACACCGGCACGTGGAGCGTCACCGCCACCAAGAACGGCGAGACGGCCACCGGCAGCGTAGCTTGCAGCTCCTACACCGGCTATACGCTGGAGCTGTCCTATGTCAAGGTCTTCGGCGTTTGCTGGAATTACAATGCGCAGTCGACGGTGCTTACCCGCCTGACGAAATCCAATGACCCCAACGGCCTTGTCAACGTCAACATCACGACCAATCCCTCCCCCGCAGTCGGCACTGGCGCCGGCAGCTCCCCCTTCGACAACTATCTCCCGTGGAGCGGCATGGACGAGTACAACATCATCAACAATGCCGTCAGCTACAAGAAGGGGCAGAGCGGCTTCTCTCGAAGCAGCTACGATACCGTTGTCTTCATCCCCGAGTATTACTTCCGTATTATCGACGATGCCGCCAACAAGAAACGGTACTTCTACATCGCGGATAAGGCCAAGAGCGGATTCACCAAGCACCCCGGCTCCGGCAAGTATGTAGGCCGCTACAACACGATCTCCGGCCATTATTCCAAGACCGGCGCTGCGCCGCTGGTCAACCTGACCCGCGCATCGGCTCGTTCCGGTGCCAGAGGAAAGGGTAGCAAGTGGAGCGAGTATGACTTCGCGTCCTGGTGCGCCGTTTGGCTGCTATACTTGGTGGAGTTCTCGGACTGGGACAGCCAGAGCAAAATCGGGCGCGGCTATGTGGACAGCAACAACTCTGCCATTTCTTCCGGCGGCACAGACAGCATGATCTACCACACCGGACGCGCAGCTGGGACGAACGGAAAGACCGCCGTCCAGTACCGGCACATCGAGAATCCCTACGGCAATGTCTTCGAGTTTATCGACGGGATTAACTTCTCCGACGGAACGGTATATGTCTGCCTGAACCCTGCGAGCTATGCAGATGACACCGCGACCAACTATACGAACATCGGCTCCAAGATACAGAGCGATGGGTACATCACGGCCATCGGCGTAGCGGCTGCCATGCCCTGGGCGTTCTATCCCACGGCGGTCGGAGGCAGCGAGACGACCTATATTCCGGACTACGCCTACTTCGGCTCTGGCTGGCGTGTCCTCCACGTCGGTGGCCACTGGAACTACGGCGGCTATGCCGGCCTTTTCTGCTTCAACGCGAACAACACCTCGTCGAGCACGTACTCGAACGTCGGCGCGCGACTCCTTTTCCACCCCTAATGGGGGACCGGGGGCCGCAGCCCCCGGAGCTTTCCCGCCTGCACTATCTGGCGGCATGAGCGCAAGCCCAAAAGTTGAATGGGGTACGGGGCGAAGCCCCGTCGACACGATTTTTGAAAATAACGTATTCTGTTATTTTCTCCCGTTTTTCCGTATGCGTGGCAGGCCGGAGGTATAATTAACTCCGGGACTGTCTGCGCCATGCGCCGAGGGCTTGATTTCTACGCCAACTACAACTCTGGCTGGCGTGTCCTCCACGTCGGTGGCAACTGGAACAACGGCGGCAATGCCGGCCTTTTCTACTTCAACGCGAACAACACCTCGTCGAACACGAACTCGAACGTCGGCGCGCGACTACTTGTTTTTCTTTTGACTGGCGCAGGCTTTCCCTCACCGCTTGGTGAAAATATTGCCGCATAGGACGGGGTTTAGTAGGCTTCGGCTCGAATAACCTCGCAGGCAAACAAGGACGGAGGGAAATCCTATGCCTAAGAGAGTCGGCTATCTCTACGACAAGATGGTTGACCGGGACTTTATCCGCAGCGTCATACAGGAGGCGGCTAAGGGACGTCGGAACAGGCGAGACATCGCCCACGTACTGGCGGACCTTGACGGATACGTCGAAAAGACCTACGAGCTTGTTGCAACGGAGAGCTTTGTGCCATCCGCGCCGAAAGTGCGTGAGATCTATGACGAGAGCAGCGAGAAGTTCCGAAAGATCAAGATGGTCCCGTTCTGGCCGGACGGCGTGATCCAATGGATGCTGGTGACGGCCATGAAACCGGTGCTTATGCGCGGGATGCACCCGTGGTCCTGCGCGTCCATCCCCGGGCGCGGCGGGAAGCGCATCCACAGGAAAATCCGCAGCGTGCTCCGCAATGATCCGAAAGGAACGAAGTACGCCGCCGAGCTGGATGTCGCGCAGTATTACCCCAGCATCTCCGGCAAGCGGCTGATCTGGGCGCTGGCGCGGAAAATCAAGGACAAGCGCTTTCTGCGGACGGTCTATTCCATCATCGAATCCTGCGGCGGCGGGCTGGCCATCGGGTACTACATCTGCCAATGGCTGGCAAACTTCTACCTGGAGTCTCTGGACCAGTACATCATGACGCTGCCGGGCGTAAAGTATATGACCCGCTACATGGACAACATCACCCTGCTCGGGCCGAACAAGAAACAGCTGCATAAGGCACGGAAGCTGATTGCAGCCTTCATGCAGCAGCGGCTCGGGCTGGCGATGAAAGCCAACTGGCAGATCTACCCCACGGCAAAGCGCATGGTGAGCGCGGTCGGCTACCGTTTTTCCCGCACTCATGTCATTCTGCGCAAGCGGAATTTCCTGCGCTTCACTCGGCAATGCCGCCGCGTCAAGAAACGGCTTGACGCCGGAAAGCCTATCATGTTCGCCCAGGCCTCCGGGCTGCTGAGCCGCGCCGGGCAACTGAAACACTGCAATAGTCATACAATTCGGGTGAAGTACATTGACCCGATTGGAGTAAAACATCTGAAGGAGGTCGTGCGAAATGAGAGTAAGAGGCGACAACGCGCCCAGCAACGCATTCTCGCTGGAGGAGCAGCCTAATAAGCCGGGGGTAGCCCTGGTACGCTTCTATGAGAACGCCGAGCCGTTTGAGGAAAAGCGTGACGAGCTGACCATCAGCGGGTGGGTGTATGATGAATATCACCTGGAGCTGAATATGTACGACGGCCTGAGTGAAGACATCCTCGGCAACTATGCCGGTTATCTGGCGCAAGCCAAGCTGCACGAGGCGGAGGGCAAGACGATCCCCTCCCTGCAGCAGCAGGTAGCCGACCTGGAGACCGACAAGGCGGCATTGACGGAAAAGGTGACGAGCCTTGAGGGGCAGGTCACCGATACGCAGATGGCGCTATGCGATGTCTACGAACAGATCGTCGCCGTGACATCTACAACAGGAGGCGCGTAACTGATGGCGAGCAATTACATGGTGAAGGTCTACGCAGACCTGATCCGCAAAGGAAAAAAGACGATTGAGGAAGTTCCCGACCAGCTGCGAGCAGCCGTCCGGGAAATCCTCGAAAATAGCAAGAATGGAGCTGAGGGCTTATGAAAAGCCTTCGGCTCCTTCTTTTATACATTCTGATGGGAAAGGAGGTAGCAGTTATGGCAGTTGTCTACGCGACCCTGATCGTCAAGGGCAAGAAGACCATCGACCAGGTTCCGAGCCTGATTCGGAAGCAGGTCGAGGAGATCCTGGCAGATCTCGAAGTCACCGTCTGACCACGGCATTGATACGGAGGGCAGCTCCTTTGCGGGGGCTGCCCTTCTTATCACGCGCAGAGGAGGATTGAGAGATGACGCTCAAGGAGATTTTGTTTGGTGGGGGAAGTGCGCTGTTTGTGCTGCTGACGCTGCTCCAGCTCGCCCCCATCAAAATCAATCCGTGGTCTGCAATAGCAAAGGCTTTCGGGCGCGCTATCAACAGCGAGGTCTTGGAGAAGGTCGGAAGGCTCGAAAGCGAGCTGCAGTGCGTTCGGTCTGGCATGGCCGAGGAAAAGGCTGTCAACTGCCGGGCGCGCATTCTACGCTTTGGCGATGAATGTCTCCACGGCGAGCGCCACACCAAAGATCATTTCGACCAAACGCTCCGGGACATCGCTGCCTATGAACGATACTGCGATGATCACCCGGAGTTTGAAAACAATGTAACAGAGCTGACCAGTGACCGAATCAAGACGATATATCGCCGGTGCTTGGACAGCAACGACTTTTTGCAGTAAGGAGGAGTCACCGTGAATTTTCTGGATATGGCAAGTATCCGGCTGGCCGTCGGACTGGTACTTCTGATCGCCGCCAATATCGCCCTCGGCTCCATCAACGCCATTATCGCCTGTGAATGGGATCTGGTAAAGTTCCGCAACGGCTGCATCAAGGGCGGCGTGATCGCTCTGGCGCTGATTGCGGTTTACTTCGCCGGGTACCTCAACCCTGATCTGATGGTGGTGGAGGTGAGCGGCCAGACCGTGAATCTGATGACAGCGGTGTCGCTGGTCATGCTGGCGGCGTTCACAGCCTATGCCGTTGACGTGATCGGCAAGCTGAAAGATATGCTGCTGACCGCAACGCCCGGCACAGATCAGACGCCGGCCGCGCTGCCGGAGGAAAAGACTGATGAAGATGAAGCCCCCGACGCCCCGAAGGAGGAATGACCCATGACCACTATTGAGCGAGTGATCGCCACGGCCAGAGCCGAGATTGGCTACATCGAAAAGGCCACCAACTCCCAGCTGGAAGACAAGACTGCCAACGCTGGCAGTGGGAACTGGACGAAGTATGCCGCATTTCTCGACGGCCTCGGCGTCTACAACTTCCCGAAAAACGGCTACGCCTGGTGCGATATGTTCGTTGATTGGTGCTATATCTCGACCTTCGGCCTCAGCGTCGCCATGAAGATGACGAATCAGCCGATGGGCGGGTACGGCGCCGGCTGCACTCAGTCGGCAGGCTATTATCGTGCGGTCGGCCGTTTCCACAAGAGCAACCCCCAGCCGGGGGATCAGATTTTCTTCACCAATGACGGAGGGAAATCCATGTACCACACCGGCCTCGTCGAGAAGGTGTCCGGCGGCAGGGTATATACCATCGAAGGGAATACCTCCAGCGCCCCCGGCGTCGTCCCGAACGGCGGCATGGTGCGCGACAAAAGCTATTCGATCAACTGCGCGCAGATCGGCGGCTACGGTACGCCGGACTGGTCGCTCGTAAAGGAGGAAGAAGAAATGGCAGAGATCACTCAGGATAAATTCAACGAAATGTTCAAGGTCGCCATGAACGCCTACCGTGCGGAATTGCAGGACAATGACTGCGGCAATTTCAGCGCGGACGGCCGAAAGTTCGTTGAGGAAACCGGCCTGCTGGTCGGCGGCAGCAAGCTCCCCAACGGCGAGGCGAATTTCATGTGGCAGGACTTCCTGACCCGCGAGCAGTTCGCAACCGTCCTCTACCGCTTCGCCCAGAAGTTTGGGCTGAGCTGATGGCAAGGCGCAAGCGCAGAGCCGCGAAGAAGCGCAAGGTCGAATGGAGCAAGGTGGTGTG
This sequence comes from Butyricicoccus sp. AM32-19, assembly GCF_003480365.1. Lineage (NCBI taxonomy): Bacteria > Bacillati > Bacillota > Clostridia > Eubacteriales > Butyricicoccaceae > Butyricicoccus > Butyricicoccus sp. AM32-19. The sequence continues at coordinate 103,856 of NZ_QUIX01000004.1, forward strand.
CCTGCTGGCGATGCTGGCCGGTCTGCTGATCGTTCAAGAATGCCTGTTCCTCATGTATCTGTGCATCAAAAGCGGCTACACCGCCGCCGCTGCATGGCTTACCGCCGCCACCGGCGTTGGTGAGGCGATCATCATCGCCGGAGCAAACGGCTACCTCTCGCTTGCGAAGTCCGACCACAAGCGTGGCGGGATCACCTTTGAGGCGGCCAAGGCAAACAACTTCCGGACCGACACGGAGGACGACGGCAGCATCGACAGCCCCGCCATCTGAATACCGCCCACACAACGAAAGCCCCCTCGCAGGATTTTACCGTCCTGTCGAGGGGGCTTTTTCTGTCTTCCGGCACTTTCGCGTTTACTGGGCGCTGTGGCGCTTTTCACGGCTTGGGCGTGCGTCTACCCTCCCACGATGCAAAGGTCGTGTTGCAACTCGCCTACGGCGGCGAGAGGGGCTTTTTATTCGCCCTCCGTCCTCTCTCGTTTGCCGAATGCACAGAAATGATCTCCAAAGACCAACAATCCGTGAACTTGACCGCAAGAGTATTTGTTCGCCCATGCCGCCCATGTTGCATAGCAGCAACTTTCGCATCGTACCACAGGCGCGACATCGACATCAGCGGTAGGGAATCGGTCGAAATCTTCCTCCGACATTTCAGGCAAATAGCCGCAGCATAGATATTTTGCCTTAAATGCGTCGCAGTCAATATATTTGGCCATTGTCGCACCTCCTCAAAACGGCCATGTGTCCCGCTCCGGAACGAACTCAATGATCGTTCCCTCCGGCACAGGGTCGCAGGGCTCACCGTCAAAGGCGTTGCCCTGCTTCGTGCAGATGTCGGCCGGTCTGCTCCGGCGCGGGTCGACATCGACATAGAGCCGACCGTCGCACTCGTAGACAGGGCGACCCCAGCTGTCGCGGCCTCTGTGTTCCAGCCGCAACACTGGCGCGGCGCAGAAATCCTCGTAGCTCATGTGGCCCTCCGCTTTCATCGCGGCACTGGCAGCGGCCAGCTCCTCGGGCGTCCAAGATTTACTCACAGGTATTGTCTCCCTTCTTCATCGTCCACGGTGAAATGATAGCCCTCGGTCAAAAGCACAGTCCCTTTGATTGGCGCGTGGATCATGACGGTACGGCGACCGATGTAATCCGCTGGAATTTCACCGCGCTCGACCATATCCCGAAAGTACGGGCAATCATTCCAGCGGTCGGTGTACTGCTCACGCGCCCACGCTGCGGCGGAGTAGTGCCGCCTCATGCGCCAGTTCTCCGGCGCGGAGACGATAGCCCATGCGGTCAGCGGCCGCCGATCCCCCGTCATGTCTTCCAGCGCCTCCACCGTGCCGCAGGCATCGCAGATATGGACCGTTGCCCTGCGGCTCAGTGCGTTGCGGGTGACGCTCTCCGCATCCATCGCCATCTTCCCGCAGCGGGGGCAGGCAAAATGCCCGCCCTGCTGCTTCTCTGCAAAACGCTCGATCAGTGTCTTGGCTTCGTTCTCGTTCATAGAAATCTCTCCTTTCTCAGAACTGTTTGATGATGTCCTGCGCGTTTTCGCCGTAGTAACCCTTAATCCATCTATCGGCAAGGATTTCAATGTCAGTGGTGCGCTCGTAGCGCACGTCAATCAACAGCGTTTGCGTTGATGTCTTAACCGTCATGTAGTAGCCTGTGCCGTAGTGCTTGTTGTCGGTGGGGGGAACGAGGGTAAATGTGAGACTTTCGGTAAAAGGCTCGCCCTCACAGGTTGTCCCCTTGACGGTAGCGTTCATAGTGTTGTAATCCATATCGTGTCCTTTCTCCCCGTCGTGCCGATAGGTCAGCCGGTCATGTCATTACAACTTGGCGTTGTAGTCTTTCAACTTGACTTGGATGATGATTTCTTCGCGGCCCATGGTAACATAGGTGATTTTGGCTTCCAGAACTCCCGGCATCGCTTGCGCTGGGATTTTGTATAAGCTGCGGAAGTGGCCGATCTCCTGCATACCGGCTTTCACCACAACGGGGATTTCATCGCTGGCCGCGCCGATCTGACTGCAAAAGTCGAAGACAGTAATTTTTCTCATGCCCGCCCTCTCACTCAATGGCAGCTTCGATGCTGCTGATGACTTCCTCCATGTTATCTACGGCTTCGGAGAGGTTGCCGCAGGCTTCGTCTGCCTTTTCATAGCGTTCGCTCTCCTGCATATTCTCAGGGATATTGTCGCGGTACTCTTCCTCCTCGGCCTGGAGGTCTTCGAGACTGCCTTTCAGCTCCTCCAGCTGGTCGATGATGCTTTGCAAATTTTTGCGGCGGATCTTGTTCATGGTTAGTCCTCCTCCCCATAGTCTTCTTCAAAGCGGCCCTCGGTAATGCCGCCGTAGGTGTAGCCGTTGTCAAAACTCAGATAGACCGGCGTATCTTCATCGTACTGGGCGAGGAAGTTAATCAGCTCGCCGGCCGTCATCGTTCTGCGGATCTGGTCGATGCCGTAACCTTCGCGGAAAGTAGAACAAATCAGCTTTTTCATTGTCGGCGCTCCTTTCTCAAAATCTGAATACCAGCCCTTTGACCTCGCGGCGGCCTGATGGATCGTGCAGTGGATCGCGGGTAACAGTTCCGACGCCCTCCAGATATGCGCCCTCGGCTACCAAGGCGTGGACACTTTCCATGAGCGCGGTTGACTGATCTGTGACGATAATCTCGTCAATATCAGCTGCGGTTAATGCAGCAACGAATTCTTTCATCACGCCGTCCTTAATCTGACTGCCCCATGGAAGCGCTCTGACCTCAAACATATCGGCTCGGTCTTCCGTGCTCTGCTCCCAGCTCCGGTATGCGTAAACCTGTCCGCGAGTGGGGTTCTTCTCCGTGTCGCGGAGTTTTTCAAAGTATTCCTTTGCGGTATCTCTGTTGAGCGTATCCAAAATCTCCTGCCGGATTTCATCGGTGATATTGATCTTCATCTTGCGTTCCTCCTTGTATTTTCACACTCGACGCTTTATACTGAGGGGGAGGGGAGCTTTCCCGCTCCCCCTCGCGCCGGGGTTAGGTCTCTTGGCGTTCGCCCTGCTGGGGCTTGCTGTTAGGTTTGATGGTGATTGTAATCCGGTCGGCTAAATCGGGGTTATCAGCCAGCAACCTCAGAAGCTCTTGCAGGGCTTCTTTTTTTGCTTTGTCCATCGGCCTGTCCTCCTTTCCGGAGAGGTTTGTTCCTCTCCCTTACAAGAACTATATTACACTAATTCGTGTCACTTGTCAACGGTTATTTTACATTTTTTCGTGGAAATCGTAAAAAAGTTTTTGACAAGCGACACATTTTAGTGTATAGTACGAGTGAGGAGGTGAGAGTATGGGACTCTCTGTTGCCGAAAAGATTCGCCTGATCATGAAAAGGCAGAAAATAACGATGGGCGATCTGGCTGAGGCGTCAGGGCAGACGCGGCAAAACCTGTCCAACAAAATGACGCGCGGGAACTTTACGGAAAAAGACATCACGGAGTTGGCGGCTGCGCTCGGCTGCACAGTCGAAATCCGTTTTGTCACACAGGACGGCGAGGAGATATAAGAAAAGGCCCCGGGCGAATGAACGCCCGAGGCCTCGGAGCAGGCTTAACGCTTGCTATGTATATCCGCGCCGGTGCGCGTCTTGACTCTGGTCTCCTTATTTTCCTCTCGGATCATCAGGTCTGACAGCTCGCACCCCAGCGCCTCACAAATAAGATCCAGATGCTCCAGGTTTATCCTTTCTGCGATCTCATGGTACAGGTCATTGATCGTCGAAGGTCGAATGCCTGTTGCCCTTGCAAGGTCAGCTTGTGACCACCTCCGCTCGCCAAGCCGGGTGGACAGTAAAATCCTAATCATAGCCATGCTCCTTTACGGTAGATTCTAACAACGATTTTAGAATCTCGCTGGATTTTGGTAGATTATAACGAAATCCGTTATGGCTATGAAAAAACACAAAGAGGCTACCGCGCAGGAACAATCCTGTGCAGTAGCCTCTTTTTTATTCTTCCGCGTCGAGCGGACAGACCAAAACGAAGACTCCGCCGACCATATAGATTGCAGAGATAGGAGCAGAGCCAGGCGACCTCTCGGTTCGTCTGGCTCTGCTTTGGTGGAAGGTGGTGGATTCGAACCACCGAAGTCATAGACGACAGATTTACAGTCTGTTCCCTTTGGCCACTCGGGAAACCTTCCATATTCAGTTACCAGCTTGATTGGAGCTGGTGGACGGACTTGAACCCCCGACCTGCTGATTACAAATCAGCTGCTCTACCAACTGAGCTACACCAGCGTTTCATCAAGTCGTCTTGTCTCAGCGACTTATTTAGTATACCTCACACCGGTGTATTTGTCAATAGGTTTGTCCGAAATTATTGCATTTTATTTTCCGATCGATCGAATCCGACACCTGCTGCAGAACGGTCAGCAGCGCGCTCGACAAATCCGGATAACGCCGTGCAATCTCGCTCGGGGCGAGCGGCATCCGCCGGATATTCTCCTGCGTCAGACCGCAGCCTTCCTCGCCGTTGGCCGCCAGACGGATTTTCAGCTCATGCTCCTTCATGCGGGCATCGCACAGGTACTCGAAGCGATCCTGCGGCGCGCGGAACACCGCATCCACCCCGGCCGGGTCGGCCATGTAGAGATAGCGGTACACCTTGTAGATTGCAACCGCGAAATACGACTCGATCTCGTGCGAAAGCTGCTTGCTCTCGAGCGATTCGGCAACCTGCAGCAGCAGGGCTGCCGCCTGCACGATCTGGCTGTGCTCCGTCTCGGTGTCCGTGCCCTCCATGCGCTCGGCAGGCACAGCAGAGCCGTCACGCGCCATCGAACGGCCGAGCAGGTAGTCACAGGACACGCCGTAATAATCCGCCGCACGCACAACAAAAGACAGACCGGGTTCGCGCAGTCCGTTCTCATAGTGGCTGAGAAGCGCCTGCGAAACGCCGAGGTCGCCCGCTGCCGCTCTTTGACTTATTTTCTTTTCCCGTCGCAGAAGCGCAAGCGTGCGCGAAAAATCACTCATTCCAACATTCTCCGTCTGCGTTGTGCCGCAGAAGGCACAACTATAAAATATATATTTACATTATACTCGCTGTATTACCGTTTGTAAAGTACAGAAAACAGTCATTTTCGACGCATTTCGACAGGCTCACTTTGCATTTTCGGCACTTTTCCCTGCATTTTGTTGTCCTGTTTTCGATTGGTAACTACATATTGGGGATTGTGTAATCCGACGGTTGTTAGAAAAATTCGTCAGGCTTCGCCGGGTGGTTGCACTTGACGCCGGAGCGGGTGCATTTTATAATAAAATAGAGTAATATTGCAGATTTCACCTGTTATCCTGCACCGATTGACCGGTTCGCCCCTAACGGGCGGGAGTTTTTCAGCACCGGCTGAGCGGGGTGCGCGAACTGCGCAGGCGGTTCGCCCCTAACGGGCGGGGAGTTTTTTCAGCACCAGCTGAGCGGGGCACGCGAACTGCGTCAGCGTGTTCGCCCCTGACGGGCGGCAGTTTTTCAGCACCGACTGAGCGGGGTACTCGAACTGCGTTAGCGTGTTCGCCCCTGACAGGCGGCAGTTTTTTTGCTGAACCTCAGCGGGGAGTTGCGCTCTGCGGAGCGCGGGAGACTGCGGCGCCCGCCGCGGGGGCAAAAAGGAAGGGACACCTGCGGTTTCCCTTCCTCTTTGAACTCCTACCTTTCCCTTGCTTCCCAATCTGGCGCAGATTTCCTATATGTGACCGCTGCGAAATAAAGGAACGGCAGTCGGGTTACTCTTGCGTTTGTTTCGCAAAATATTCGCAGTTCACAGACAGCGTACTGCTACACAGGCGGTTTAGTCAACGCAGGCGCGGCATAACAGTGCCGCACAATTCGTAAGTCTGGAGATTACAGACAGCACCTACGAATTAAGCGTTTGGTGCAAGTTATCCTGCGCAGGCCCTGTCTATCATAACGCGCTCACGAATTGCGCGACACGGGTATGTCGCGCCTGCGTAGAGTAGCTGGTCTGTGTAGCAGAACGGTATCCGACACTGCGAATATGCGGATACATGAGCGCACGCAGTGCGTCTCTGCGGAAGAAAAACTCCTCTGCCGTTCCCCTGCTTCGCAGCGGTCACATGTCAGCAATCTGCGCCGTGCCCTCTAAGGAAATGGGTGATTCTCAAGAGGGTAGAAACCTTGGTGTCTACCCTCTTGTGCGCCTGCCGCGTAGGCAAGAACCGTTCGCCTCGAAGGCGAAAAACCATCGTTTATCAAAAGATTATAGAATATATAAAGGAGTCCTAACCTTGACCATCGAAGAAATCCTCAAGCTGCGGCAGGAAGCCGGCGGCTTAAACAAACTGATGCACATGCACGTTGTGACGCTCGACAAGGACGGCGGCGCAACCGTAGAGCTTGACCTGACCCCCGAGCTGCTCAATCCGCTCGGCATGGCGCACGGCGGCACGATCTTCACCCTGTGCGACATTGCGGCAGGCTCTGCGGCAGCGTCTCAGGGCACGGTGGCCGTCACGCTCGACAGCACCATCCACTACTACCGTCCGGGCCGCTGCGGCAAAAAGCTGACCGCTGTGGCATACGAGCGCAAGCGCGGCCGCAAGGTGTCGGTCTACATGGTCGAGGTGCACGACGACGAGGGCAAGCATATTGCCGACGCGACCTTCACCATGTTCTACACCGGCGCTACGCTGGATGACATGAAATATTGAGCGGGGTAAGCAAGGCCATCGTGCAGCCGCTGCTGAGCTGGTATGACGCCGGGCACCGCGACCTGCCGTGGCGGTCTGAGCCTGCTCCCTACCGCGTCTGGGTGAGCGAGATCATGCTGCAGCAGACGCGCGTGGAGGCCGTGCGCGGCTATTTTTCCCGCTGGATGAACGCGCTGCCCGATATTCCCGCTCTCGCGGCGGCGGACGAGGCCGTTTACACCAAGCTCTGGGAGGGGCTCGGCTACTACAGCCGCGTGCGCAACCTGCACCGTGCAGCGGTCCTGCTGTGCGAAGAATACGGCGGCGAACTGCCTGCTGATTACGACAGGCTGCTTGCTCTGCCCGGCGTCGGCGAGTACACGGCAGGCGCGGTGGCGTCTATCGCGTTCGGACTGCCCGTTCCGGCGGTGGACGGCAATGTTCTGCGTGTGGCGGCGCGGCTGGATAACGATTTTACGCCGATCACGGACGCAAAATTCAAAAAGCAGACGCGCGAACGGTTCGCCGCACTCATGCCGTCCGACCGTCCCGGCGACCTCAACCAGTCGCTGATGGAGCTCGGTGCAACCGTCTGTCTGCCGAACGGCGCACCGCGCTGTGACGACTGCCCGATTCAACATCTCTGTGAGGGCTTTCACCGCGGAAACGCGGCTGTGCTGCCGCTCCGAGCCGCAAAAAAGGCGCGGAGAGTGGAAAACCGCACCGTGCTTGTTGTGCGCTGCGGTCAGCTTGTCGGTCTGCGGCAGAGACCCAAAAAGGGTCTGCTCGCCGGTCTGTGGGAGCTGCCGTCGGTCGCTGGCCATCTCTCGCCGGACGAGCTGCGCGCGGTGCTCACCGAAATGGGATGGAGCGTGCGAAAGCTGCTCTCTCTGCGGCCTGCCAGACATATTTTCACCCATGTGGAGTGGCACATGAACGGCGTGTATGTCGAACTGGACGCACCTGCACCCACTCTCACCTTTGTCACACCTGCCGAACTGCGCGACGCTTATGCGCTGCCGAGCGCGTTCCGCAGCTTTGTTTCCGTACTGGAGGACTGATCCATGCAACTGCAAACCATCGTTCACACCATTCCGCCGCTGTACGACAGCGAGTCGCGCGTGCTGCTGCTCGGCTCGATTCCAAGCCCGAAGTCCCGCGAGGTCGGGTTCTTTTACGGCCACCCGCAGAACCGGTTCTGGCGCGTGCTAGCGGCTGTGCTTGGCGAGGAGGTTCCGGTCTCCATCGAGGACAAGCGCGCGATGTGCCTGCGGCATCATGTGGCGCTGTGGGACACCATCGCCAAATGCGATATTGCGGGCGCGTCCGACACGTCTATCCGCAACGCCGAGCCGAACGATATAGGCCGTCTGCTCCGCGAGAGCAAAATTACGCGCATTTTTGCCACTGGCGGCAAGTCGGCGCAGCTTTACCGCAAGCTGATCGAGCCGAAAACCGGCGTGCCCATCACGCAGCTGCCCTCCACCAGTCCCGCGAACGCCGCATGGTCGCTCGAACGGCTGATCGAGGCGTACCGCGTTATTCTTTGATTCGAGGTGTATTTTTTACGAGTAAAGAGTTATTTCCCAATGCCGCACTCAAAAAGCTGATTTTGCCGCTCGTTATCGAGCAGGTGCTCGCTATCACGGTCGGTCTGGCGGACACGATGATGGTCTCCTCGGTCGGTGAAGCGGCGGTTTCCGGCGTATCGCTGGTCGATATGCTCAACGTGCTCATCATCAACATCTTTTCCGCACTGGCAACCGGCGGCGCGGTCGTGGTTGCGCAGCTGCTCGGTGCGAGAAAGAACGACCGTGCGTGCGATGCCTCCAAGCAGCTGTACTTAGTTGTTACTGTCATTGCGCTGATCATCTCGACGCTCGTCATGCTGTTCCGCGCACCGCTGCTGCGCCTGCTGTTCGGCACGATCGAGGACGATGTGATGCAGAGCGCGCTCACCTACCTGACGGTCAGCGTGTTCTCCTACCCTGTTCTGGCGATCTACAACGCCGGTGCGGCGCTGTTCCGCGCACAGGGCAACTCGCGTATCTCCATGCTGATTGCGGGACTGATCAACATCGTCAACCTCATCGGCAACTCGCTGTTCATTTTCGTGTTCAAGTGGGGCGTCGGAGGCGCGGCGCTTTCGTCCGTGCTGTCGCGCGGCACGGCGGCTGTCGCTATCACGATTCTGCTGCTGAACCCCGAGCACATGGTCTCTCTGCGGCGCGGACAGCGGTTTCGACCGGATAAGGAGCTTATCCGCCGCATTCTGCAGATTGGTGTGCCGAACGGACTGGAAAACAGCCTGTTTCAGCTTGGCCGCGTGCTCGTCGTGAGCATGATCTCGCTGTTCGGCACGACGCAGATTACCGCGAATGCGCTGGCGAACAATCTGGATGCTGTGGCCGTCATTCCGGGTCAGGCGATGAGTCTGGCGATGATCACGGTTATCGGGCAGTGCATCGGCTCGGGCGATGAGCCGCAGACGCGCCGCATGGCGAAAAAGCTGATGATGATCACCTACGCCGTTACCGCGAGCACCTGCCTTGTCACGATTGCGTGCACGCCGCTCATTCTCAAGATTTACAGCGTGTCCGCAGCGGCGCTTGCGCTTGGCATGACGCTGATTATGATTCACAACGGCTGCGCGATCTTCCTGTGGCCGACCTCGTTTGCCATGCCGAATATCCTGCGTGCGGCGAATGACGTAAGGTATCCGATGGTGTGCTCGATTATCTCCATGCTGGGACTGCGGCTTGTCGCGGGATATATTCTCGCGGTGCACTTCGGCATGGGCGCGATCGGCATCTGGATTGCCATGATCGGTGACTGGCTGTGCCGGTCGATCTGCTTCTTCCTGCGGCTCAAGAGCGGGAAATGGCTCAGGTATGCGCCGGGATTACGGGTAGCCGCCGGACAAAAATAATGCACCGGCTTCTGTGCAAAATCCCTTTACAAGCCGTAAATATCTGTTACTATATAGATATCAGATGTAAAACTCCCCGAGGTGAAAATTACCGTTATGACTGAGGAGGAAAATACTATGACACCTAAACAGAGATGGTATTGCTTCTGGGTGATAATCGCGGTGTCTGTCCTTTTAACGGCGGGCTTTGTATGGATTGCCATTCACAACCCGCAGGCGTCATTCGAGGACTTGCTTTACGCTCTTTGGAAAGGTATTGTAAACTTTGTCAGCGGATAACGGAATAACAGTGCCCCGGCTCTGTCGCTTGACAAAACCGGGGCACTGCGTTATAATTGTATCAACAACGATGGCTCTCTGCGAAAGAGCGGTCGTTCCTAAAAAACTTGGTTAATTGAGGAAACGCCGCTCCTTTTCAGGGGCGGTTATCTTCTATGTTTCAGACATAGACTGATGATAGCAACGATCAGAAGACCGAACTGGAACAGATCGGAATAAGTGACCATGTCATCACCTCCCTTATGTTGGGAGGAACAACCTGTTTCACATCGTTGTTGACATTCTGAGTATAGCATATATTGCAATACCTTGTCAATCAACCGCCTTTTGTGGCGGTTTTTGTTTTATCTGCATACAAAAAGGCGAACCCATAAAGGTTCGCCTTTTTGTCTTACGTTTTTTCGGTAATCAGGAGAAAATCCACTCCTGCTCCTGCTCCTCGCCGCAGTACTTCTGCAGCGTCTCGCGGACAGCGTGCGGGCCGCGGTTCATCTCACCAAACATGCGGACAACGGTCTCGCCTACGCCGATCTCAAACAGGTTGACACCGAAGTAGTAGCGGTTTGCCAGCAGCGGATACAGCTGAGCCTCGCTTACGTCATCGCCCAGCTTCGGGTTGCCCATCAGCGCGCGGACATGCTCGATATTCGCGTCGGGGCTGAGGGTGAACTCGCTGCCGTTATCGTCCACACCTTCCAGATAGCGCAGCCAGCCGGCCAGTACCAGCGGAATGTAAATCAGCCTGGTGGCACGGTGTGCGGGCAGCATGGAGTTATAGTAAGCGTACAGCGTGGTGCCGAAGCGCGGCGCAATCTTACGCGAGGTATCGGTTGCGGTACGCTGCGGGGAATCCTGCAGGAACGGGTTCGGATAACGTTCGCCGAGAACCTCGTGCAGGAATGCCTCCGGGTCGATAACGCCCGGGTCGGCTACCATCGGCATTGCCTCCTGCTCGCTCAGGCGCGTGATGAGGTTGACCAGCTCGGTGTCCTTCATCTCGTCGCTGATGCGGGTGTAGCCGAGCATGCAGCCGAATACGCCGAGGGCGGTATCCATCGGGTTCATGCAGGTGCTTACCTTCATCATCGCAGACTTCTCAACGATGTCGCGGCGGGTGATGATAACGCCGCACTGCTCGAGAGCCGGATGACCGTTCGGGAATGCGTTCTCGATGAGCAGGTAGTGCGGGCTTTCGGAGTTGACGTAAACAGCCGCGTGCGTGCCCTTTTCGGTTACGAACGGCTTTGCGTTCTCCAGACCGTCAGCCGCCAGCTTGTCTGCGATGCGGTTATCCGGATGCGGGGTAATCTTATCAATCATGGACAGCGGGAAGGTATTCTTTTTGAGCAGGAAGTAATACTCATCCTCGGTGATGAAGCCGTTTCTCTGCCATGCGCGTGCCATGTGACGGACAGCACGCTCCAGACGGGTGCCGTTATCCGAGCAGTTATCCAGCGAAACAAGTGCCAGCGGAGGCAGACCGGCGCGGCAGCGATCGAGGCACAGTGCGGTCAGCTTGCCGAAAAAGGACTGGCAGCCTTCCGGACCGTTCTCGCGGTCATGCTTGTAGTCCGGCAGGAACTCACGGGTGTCGTCCTGGATGATATAGCCCTTCTCGGTCAGCGTAAAGCTGATCATCTGCAGGCTCGGCGCCAGGAAAATGTCCTTCAGGCGCAGCATGTCCTCGCTCAGCTTGAGGCTTTCGGTAACGGACGCAACCACTTCCTTGTTGATCGTGCCGTTGGAATACAGGGTGACAACCAGCGACAGATGATCGCAGGCGCGGTAGCAGCGGTCGATCAGCTCCTCATCGTAGCCGTCGCAGCAGATAATGCCGGTGTCGGACAGACCGGCGGTCAGCAGGCGCTGCGCCAGTACAGCCGGGAAGGCGCGGAACAGGTTGCCGGCGCCGAAATGCAGCCAAGTCGGTGCCTTGTGGGTGTTTTCGCGCACAGCGTCAATGTCGTACTGCGGCAGACGATAACCCTTCCATGCCACGTTATGTTTAATACTCTCTTTTGTAAGTTTCATAAAGAGGTCACTCCCTTTCAGCGAACGGACTGTACCGTTCTTCTCCAATCATATATAGTATAACAAAAAATCAGCCGTTTGCATAGGGAAAAACAGAATTATTCACAAAAAGCTGAAAGCATGCTGCCAATGTTTTCAAATAAAACAAAAACCGCCCGAAAAGGCGGCTGATTGACTTTATTCGGTGTTATATGCTATAATCATTGCGGACACTGTTACATAAGGCGGTCAGACCCTCTTTTCCTTTCCCGCAGTCCGCGGCAGGAAGGAGGTGGCGCAAGTGCAGAAGAAAGCATTTCAGCTTTTTGTATGTGCGGTCATTGTACTGTACATTTTCTGTATAAAAGCGCGATGACCGTCCGGCTGGTACCCGAAACGGTCATCAAAATTTAACTGATGAAAGTACAAGGGCCTGACTGCTGTAACAGTGTCCCTTTGGCTTTATTATAGCATATCCCCCGGTTTTGTCAAGCGACAGGCCGAGGGACTGTTTTTATCTTACGGATCATTCTCCATTTTCAATTCTCGATTTCCGTCGCCGCTTTTCCATTCGGCAGCGCGCCATAGATACGGTTGACCAGCTTCATGCCGAAGTAGACCAGCACGATCTCGATCGGCAGCAGAATAAGGTTCTTCGGCACGCGCGTAACGAGCAGCACGCTCATCGCCTTGCCGCCGGTGACGGTCAGCCACAGGGTGTTCAGGCAGATATTGCAGAACAGGTTGATGCAGGTCTTTGCGCCGATGGCACGCCATACGGTGATCTTGCGCGGATACAGCCACAGACCCCAGATCAGACCGCCGACAACGGCTGTCAGCGTATAGCCCGGGAAATACGCGCCCATGGACAGGTTGCCCGCAAAGTAGCCGAGCACGTCGGTGCACACGCCGGCCATCATGCCGACGACCGGGCCGAACAGCATGCCGATCGACGCATTGCACAGGAAGCCGAAGCCGATACGCAGGTTGGGCGGCAGCTTGATCGACAGACCGAGCAGATCCAGCGTGACGTTGATCGCAATGAGCAGCGCCGTGACCGCCAGACAGCGGGTGGACTTCAGCTCACGCAGCGAGCGGACAAAGATATTCGGAGTTTTAGACATAGAAAAAGACACCTCCTAATCAAATTCATCTGTTGCCACAGCGATTTAGGAAAGTGCCTAAACAGTTGCAGCAGCGGGATGCGACCACAATACCGCAAGGAAAAGGCTCCCTTTCGTCCGCCGAACAACTCCCCGTTTCAGCGGCACTTAACGCATTGTGCTCTACTCTGCTTTTTCTGTTATAATTGTACCACGGTTTGAGCAGGTGTCAATACAGAAAATCTGTGTTCTGTCGGCTTGGTTTTGGTGCATTCTGTGGAATTGGGTGAAATGGCAGACAATCTGTTAGACAAGGGGATTGGACAGCCTCCTCCCTGCTCCGGCGGGTTTTCCGGAAAGTACAGAAAAAGAGCTCCAAACATAAGTTTGAAGCTCTTTAACTTGGTGCGGATGGGGGGACTTGAACCCCCACGTCCTTGCGAACACTAGCACCTGAAGCTAGCGCGTCTGCCATTCCGCCACATCCGCATATTTGGTTGTTGAAAGAAGGTGGTGCGAGTGACGGGACTTGAACCCGTACGTCGATCGACACACGCCCCTCAAACGTGCCTGTCTACCAGTTCCAGCACACTCGCATTGATCTCTCGCGGTGAACCGCTTGTCTCTCAGCGACAAGATATATTATAGCAGGGGTATCCCCCTTTGTCAACAAAATTTTCGAAAAAATTTGAGAAATTTTCAAACGCTGAAAATTATTTTCAAAACAGGCGAAAATCGACACTTTTCCGCGCTTTGTCTTCGGCTTTTGGCGGCATGAAAAACTGCCGCCCTTCGGGAAATTCCGTCAGCCGGCAGAAATTTTTTATTTTTTTGCAGAGATGTTACGCAAGCACCTCATGCACTCTGCCCCGCCCATCCCTCCGTATGGAGCGGGCGCTGAGATCTGGGCGGTGGGATTCCATTTGCTGCGGCAAGCAACCATTAAATATTTCAGAGGTTGTCGGCCTGCGGGCTCCCACGGCGGTAGCAGAGTGCCGCCGGCACTCTGCTAAGAGCCGCCTTTCGAATCCCACCTTCGGAGTAAAAAATAAGGACCATCCGGATGGATGGTCTTTATTTTGGCGGAGAAGGTGGGATTCGAACCCACGTGGCGTGTTACCGCCAACTCGATTTCGAGTCGAGCTCGTTATGACCACTTCGATACTTCTCCGTATCGCGCCTGTCTTACAGGCGCTTATTAATTCTATCATGCAATGACGGAAAATACAAGTGCTTTTTCCGAAATCGTGATAATTTTTATTTCACCAGAAAGGCATCCGGCAGATAACGGCCTTCCTCATTCTGGGAAAGCGTAGTCGGACTGGTGATCTCGCGGCCGCGGTAGACCATAACGGAGGACGAACCGCCGTCCAGCATGGATGCCTGATATGCGCCGTACTGCTCCATGATCTCGCCGCAGCGCTCGATCGAAATGCCGAACGAGTGCATCTGACGGCCGTCAACGACCATCATGATAACCGTGCCGTCCTTCGCCTGACCGATGGCCGTGCGCGGCTGCTGCTCGTTCAGGCCGGTGCCTGCGACCAGATTCTCGCCGTTGATGATGAGCGCCGGGTGGAACTCCACCGCGTCGCGCAGACTGGAGGTATCGTTGAACGCACCGACCTGCAGATGATCCTCATTGTCAAAGCCGATGATCTTCCAGCCGTTGCCCACTGCGTCCTGATACTTCTCTCCCTGGCTTTTCAGAAAGCCGTACACGGTGCCGCCCGTGCCGTTGCCGTCAAAATCGGCAAAGCCGGAGGCGTTGATGCCCAGAACGGCGTCATAATCTCTCACCATATCGGATACGAACGAGCCGTAATCGCCAAGGCCCTCGCTCGTGCCGACAAAGATATTCTCAGGCTTTTTGCAGAGCGCGATCTTGCCCGCGTACTCCATGCCGAGCGTGTCCTCGCCGGTCTGCTCGACGATCAGAATGCCGTGCTCGGCGTTGACCGCCAACACCGTGTCGCCCTGCTTCGTCTTGAGGCCGGTGTCGTAGTGTGTCTGGCTCGGCTCACCGATCAGATCGATGTTGATCTCGTCGTAGCCGTTTTCCAGATACTCCGGATTATCCGCCAGAAAGCTCTCAAATTCGCTCTCGTTCAGCTCACTGAACATGGCATAGAATTTGTCCTTCGGCGTTTCGGCGGTGTCCTTCTCCTCCCATGCGCCGTCCCAGTTGCTGACGATACCCTCCTGCTTCTGGTTCATCAGGTAGCGCTTGGTCATCACCTCGTTGATGATGTTCTCCGGGATGAACCAGGTGGCCAGCCACTGGTGCGTCATGGTGCCCATTGCGGTTTCGATGTACCACTCACGCCAGCGAGTGACGAACGCGTTCGGTGTGTACAGCAGAAACGGATACACAACCGTGATGCCGATCAGAAAAAAGCAGGTCAGTCCCAGTGCGAAGCGGTGTTTTGCGCCGTTCATTCGTGTTGCTCCTTCTCTCTCAATCCGGGAACCGCGGGATACGGTTCGGGTTTGTCTCTATCACTATCTCTTAACCTTTACGGTTATTATTGGGTGCTCTGCGGGAATGATGACGGCGGTGATTGGTCGTCTTGCTCTGTGCCGTCTTGCTCTGTGCCGTCTTGTTCTGCTGCTGTGCGGGCTTCTGCGCAGACTTGCTGCCGTGTCCTCTGCCCTTCTTCTCCTGCTGCGGAGCGGCCTTGCCGTCCGCCTTTGCGGCACGAGCGGCCAGTGCGGCCTCGACCTTCCTGCGGATGCGCGCGGCAGCCTCATCGCTGAGCGCATACGCGCGGCTCGGCGTGTGAGCGTCTACGCGCGGCTCGTTCTTCTCGAAGCGGGCGTACGGGTCGCTGCGGCGGCCTCTGCGGCTCGAATCATTTCGGTCGTTTCTGCCCTTGCGAGAGCGCGGCGCGGCTGCCTTCGCCTGCTGCTCGGTCTGCTTCTCGGCGGCCTTCTCGCGGCGGGACGGACGCTTGGCATTCGCTCTCGCCTGACGCGCCTTCTTCTTGGCTTCCTTCTCACGAGCAACGTCTGCGGCGACCTCCTCGGCGGTGGCGTTCTCGGAGACCGGCTTGCGGCGGGAGCGCTTGTTGGTCATCCTGCGCTGACCGGACTCGCGCTTCTCCTCCTCCTTTTCCTCGTGCGGAATCTCACCGGCAACCGGAATGCGCTTGCCGATCAGCTTTTCGATATCCTTGAGGTACGGACGCTCGGAGCGGTCGCAGAAGGAAATCGCGGTGCCCTCCTGACCGGCACGGCCGGTGCGGCCGATACGGTGCACATAGGTTTCCGGAATGTTCGGCAAGTCAAAGTTGATAACGAGCGGCAGGTCGTTGATGTCGATGCCGCGTGCGGCAATGTCGGTCGCAACCAGAACCGCGATCTTGCACTCCTTAAAGTCCGCGAGCGCACGCTGACGCTGATTCTGCGACTTGTCGCCGTGGATGGACTTGGTCTTGATGCCCGCACGGTTGAGGTCGCGTGCGACCCTGTCTGCGCCGTGCTTGGTGCGGGTGAACACCAGAACCTGGTGTACATTGCTTTGACGGATGATATCCGGCAGAAGTTCCCGCTTTTCCTGCTTTTCTACAAAATAAAGCTGCTGCTCGATCTTGTCCGCCGGTTTTGCACTCGGCGTTACCGAGATATGCTCCGGCTCATGCAGCATTTTCTCTGCCAGATCGGCAATCTCTGCCGGAATGGTAGCCGAGAACAGCAGGGTCTGGCGCTTTTTCGGCAGGAACTTGACGATGCGCTTGACATCCGGGAAAAAGCCCATATCGAGCATGCGGTCGGCCTCGTCGAGCACGAAAAACTCTGCCTTGTCCAGCTTTACGATCTTCTGACCCATCAGATCCCACAGACGGCCCGGCGTGGCAATGAGAATATCCACACCGCGTTCGATCGCCTCGACCTGCGGCACCTGCGATACGCCGCCGAAGATGACCGCCGCACTGCACGGCATGTAGCGCGCGTACTGGCACACGTTTTCGTAAATCTGCAGCGCAAGCTCGCGCGTCGGCGTGAGGATGAGCGCACGGATGGTGCCCTTTCCGCCCTCGTTCTTTGCCAGGCGCTGGATGATCGGCACTGCGAACGCACAGGTCTTGCCCGTGCCGGTCTGGGCGCAGCCCATCAGGTCGCGGCCCTCGAGCACCGGCGGGATCGCCTGCTGCTGAATGGGCGTCGGCTCGGAATAGCCCGCCTCCTTCAGTGCTTTGAGGATGTTTTTCTCCAACTTGAGTTCGTTAAATTTCATGGTAAATATTCGATTCCTTTTGCTATCTTTGGTATGCAGTCCGACAAATCCCGCTTGCCTGTGGACTGGGTTCTGTGCTATACTTATTATAATTGTCTCTGAGACAATACGAATGTTATCAACCCACAGATCAACTATGAGGTGACCTATTTGTTAGAAATTATCCATCACGTTCTGCCGGAAGCATTTTTCGATGTACTCAAGACCGTACCGCTGCTGCTTATCGTGTACGCACTGCTGTACTACATTGAAAACCGGCTGACCAACACGCCGGAGCTGCTCTCACGTGCGGCGCAGTTCGGTCCGGTGGTCGGCGCGCTCGCCGGCTCTATTCCCCAGTGCGGATTTTCCGCAGCAGCGTCCGCGCTGTTCTCGGCAGGCTTTCTTGCACCGGCAACGCTGGTTGCCGTGTTCCTTGCCACCTCGGATGAGGCGGTGCCCATCATGCTGGCAGGCGGCGCAAGCGTACAGCAGGTCGTGCTGCTGCTCGTGGTCAAGTTTGCGATCGCGGTCATCGGCGGCTATATTCTGCGCTGCACCGTGTTCCGTAAGCACAAGTCCGGAACCGACGGCCCGCTCGAGATCGAGATGGGCGACTGCGGCTGTGAGACCTCGCCGGTGGCGAACATCCTGTCCCACACCATCAAGACCACCATCTTCCTGTTTGTCGTGCTGTTCGCGCTCAACATGGTCGTACACGGCATCGGTGAGGAGCGTGTCGCTTCCCTCATGCTGACCAACAGCATCTTCCAGCCGCTGCTGTGCGCAGTGCTCGGTCTGATCCCGAGCTGTGCGATGAGCGTGCTGCTCAGCGAGCTGTTTGTCGGCGGCACGATCAGCTTCGGCGCTCTGGTTGCCGGCCTTTCCACCGGCGCAGGCTTCGGCTACATCGTTCTGCTCGAGGAGAAGGAAGGCCGTCATCGCGCCCTGCCGGTCATCGCGGCAACGTTTGCCACCGCCGTGATCGGCGGTACGCTGGTGCAGCTGCTTATCGGCTGAGAATGAAAAAATCTAAGGCAATGCCGCATAATTGAACAAGATCAATTTGTGAACAAATTGTGCGGTGTTGCCCTAAGGATGTGTCAAAACGGCACATCCTTTTTTATGCCCTGCGGAGAAGGCAAGCCGTCAGCCCATCTCGTGCAGCAGCTCGAGTGCCTGATGCGCCCACGTCATATCAATGCGCGAGAACTCGCCGCCCGGCGTGTACAGATAGGTCTCCACATCCGCGTGCAGGCGCTGATACGCCGCGCCCGGCATAGCGGCATACTGCTCCGCGCCGTCGGAAAGCACGGCCACGAAGCGGAAATCGCCCGTGCGCTCGTCTAATTCATGGAAGAGCAATTCGACAACATCGAGGTCGCGGTTCAGCTGTGCGAACAGCAGCAGCTTCATGATCTCGATGGTACGGTCGTCCAGACCACGCTCGAGGATGTTGATCTTCTCACGGAAGGTGTTGAGGCTGTCGGTCACGCGCAGGGTGTAGCCTGCCAGCGGATCGAACTCCGCCTTGGGAACCTGACCGTCCTCGGTCCACAGCCATACCATAAACTGGTTTGCCATGTCATGGTACAGGCACGGGTGTACGGCGAGCAGTGTCTCGCCGCAGTTTGGACATTTTACACGAAAGACAGACAGATCCTGTACCTTTGCCCGCAGCTCGGGATTTCGGTCGATATTGATATGGTCGATCACCTTGTGTTCGGTTTCCATATGACAGTGCGGACATTCGATCATCATAACAGTGATTCCTCCCTTGTGTTTGTCCAATTAAACTTTATTATAACACATTTATATAGCTGTAAGCAAGTTCGGATCATCAGTAATTCGGAATTAGCAGTTAGGAATTGTCGCTATCCTTGCGCGAGTTCCGTCTGCGCTGCGTCGAGTAATCGCCGGCTTTACCGCAGGGGCGAACAGTGTTCGCCCGCAAACCATTCAATCTCGGTATCAAAAGAAAGCACCTGCCGACCGCAGGTGCTCCTTGTCTATTCCGCCTTGTAAATGCTGCCTTGTGCGACCGCAATACTCGAACCATTCATCGTGCCGCTGTATGAATCGTACCAGCGCGGAATCTCCTTGCCGTTTTTATCATAAAAACGGAACATATCCTCCGACGGGAGCAACTCATCCGGCATGTATCCGGTCAGATCGGTGCAGAGCAGAAAATACGGCTTTGCACTCTCATTCGTCATCTCATAGGTCTGTCCATACCAGTTGAGCGTCACCTTTGCAACCTGCTGTTCCGGTTCCTTGCCGCTCAGCAGCAAAAAATTGTGTCCGCCGCAGCAGGTGATATCGTAGTTAATGCCGGAATCGCCGGAGCCCATACTGTAAAATTTCCATGTACCGAGCCAGCTGCGTTTCGCAGTCATTTCGCCCAGAAAGCATTCCTGCTCGATGCCCTCCTGCGTCATTACATAATACGCCGTGTCACCGATCACGATACCATCGTATATCGTTACACCGGAAAACATCGTCAGATTGTTCTCCTTGAGCATCTGCACCTGCTGTGCAAGCGTGTCCTCATCCAGTCGGTACGGTTTTACCGCGTAACTCGATTTGCCCGCCGCCCACACACAGACTGCTGTCACAGCCGCCATCACAAGGATTCGTTTTCCCAGTCCTTTCATAAAATACACCTCCCTATCCTGCCTCAAGTATAACAAATTTTTTCGGCGCAGAATATGGAAAAAGCGACAAAATGCAACGGCAGTTTTTATAGAAGTGTACTATCTATCCCGTAGGGGGCACAGTGTGCGCCCGCACTATGGTTAAACGTATGCTTGGCCGTTCCTTGCACAGGCTCCGGTTGTGCTGCGGGCGAACAATGTTCGCCCCTACGGTTACACATCTGCAGAAGGTAAAAGAAAAGCACCGCAGAAAAATCTGCGGTGCTATGGCATGACTGGTGCGTAAGCCGGGTTCTGTCGTGGACGGTCATCTATCTCGAATGCACGTTGCCGTGCATCTCAAGCCGCCAGTCGGGACGATCGGGCAAATCATAGTCCCAGTCGGCGTTGCTGCGGATAGAGTTTACAGACCTCCCATGTTGCCATGGGACGTGGTGAGCTCTTACCTCGCCTTTCCACCCTTACCGTTCAAAAAACGGCGGTATATCTCTGTTGCACTATTCCTAAGGTCACCCTCGGCGGACGTTATCCGTTATCCTTGCCCTGTGCAGCCCGGACTTTCCTCATGCCCGAAGGCACGCGACCGTCTGCACCAGTCATAAATAGCATTATACCGTAAAAATCGCCTGCCGTCAAACCGGACTTGCAAAATCGTGAAAAATCATGTATACTGTTCCTCGTACAAAGGCGGTGTTACGCATTTATGACAGCATTAGAACAATACCTCGGCGGCCTGTCGGATAAGCGGGTCGGCGTAATCGGCGCGGGCGTGAGCAATATGCCGCTCATCCGTATGCTGCGCGCTGCAGGCGTGCGCGTTACCGTGCATGACAAAAAAGAACCCACCGAGCTTGGCGACGGCTATGCTACCCTCGCTACCCTCGGCGTAGACTTCGTTCTCGGCCCGCATTACCTTGATGCGCTCGATGAGGACGTTATCTTCCGTACTCCGGGTGTTCACCCGCGTTTTCTTGAGAAGGCGCGCGCAAACGGCTCGGAGATCACCAGCGAGATGGAGCTTTTCTTCGCGGTCTGCCCGTGTCCGATCATCGGCATCACCGGCTCGGACGGCAAGACCACGACCACCACGCTCGTCAGCGAGATTTTGAAGCACGCGGGCTATACCGTGCATCTCGGCGGCAATATCGGCACGCCCCTGCTCCCCCGCGTGGACACGATGACCGAAAACGACCTTGCAGTTGTCGAGCTGTCCTCGTTCCAGCTGATGGGCATGAAGCACTCTCCGCACATTGCGGCGATCACCAATCTGACGCCCAATCATCTGGACTACCACAAGGATTTTGACGAGTATGTGCAGGCCAAGACTGCCATTTACCGCAATCAGGGCGAGAACGACAAGCTGATCCTCAATCTCGACGACGAGGTCACCCGTTCGCTCAAGGCATCCGGCAACCTGTTCTGCACCAGCAAAACGCAGGAGCTGGCCAACGGCGTGTTCCTCAAGGACGACGTTATCTACATCGCGGACGGCGGCGTGCGCCGTGAGCTGATGCCCGCATCCGACATCCGCATTCCGGGCGCGCACAACGTGTACAACATGATGATGGCGGCTGCTGTCGTGCAGGGTTACGCCTCTGACGACGATATCCGCGCCGTGGCGACCACGTTCGGCGGCGTTGAGCATCGCATCGAGTTCGTGCGCGAGAAGGACGGCGTGAAGTACTATAACGACTCCATCGCCTCCAGTCCGACGAGAACCATCGCAGGACTGAATTCCTTCCAGCAGAAGGTCATCCTGATCGCAGGCGGCTACGACAAGCATATCCCGTATGACGTGCTCGGTCAGCCTATCTGCGACCATGTAAAGCTGCTGCTGCTCACCGGCGCTACTGCACCCAAGATTCGCGAGTGCGTGGAGAATATCGAGGGCGAGCATCCCCCGATTATCGAGGTGGAAAACCTCGAAACAGCCGTGCAGGAGGCCGCTGCCCACGCAGAAAGCGGCGATGTTGTTATCATGAGTCCAGCCAGCGCGTCGTTCGACCGCTTTAAGAATTTCATGGAACGCGGCAAGCTGTTTAAGGCGCTTGTGGAAGAGCTGTAAGGTTAACAGGATAAACGCTTGCATTATTTCGCAATCAGTGCTATACTATAAGCAACGATATGAATTAGTTCACTTGGCGAAAACCCCCGGAGAGTACCAGTCTCCGGGGGTTTTCTATTCCGTTTTTCGGTGGCTTAAGCCGGGGCTGATGTTGCCTTACTTCTGCTCATCCAGCCACTTGCAAATGTAGTGTGCAATTACATTTGCCATAATGGAGCAGATTAACGATACGGTGAAGTTCACTTGGCGCACCTCCTTCCCGTTGCCGGGAATAAGTAGGGCAACACCAGTATTATACCATACAGATGAAATCCTGTTAAGCGAAAGACGTGCAATGCACGTCTTTTTCGCTGTTTTATGGCACATTATACAGTTTTACAGATTGATTATTGTTAAAAAAGGGCGGACACATTGGTCCGCCCCTACGGTAATCTGCACCTTCGAGGAAAACTCCTGCCTCGCACAATTACTAATTCTTAATGATGTACTTCCGCGCCCAGACGAGTGCGGCGACCGCCGTGACCAGCTCCACCATCGGGAACGTCAGCCAGACGCCATCGACGCCGAGCACCCACGCAAGTGGGAACAGGATCGGCGGCACAGCAATCACGCCGCGCAGCAGCGAAATGGCAAAGCCCTGCACGGTCTTATCCGACGCGCTGAAAAACGCGGCCGTGACCATGTTCACGCCCGCGAACAAAAAGCCTGTGAAGTAGATCCGCAGGCCGCTCTCCGCGTAAGCGGCAAGCTCCGGGTCATGCTCACTGTTGAACACCGCCGTCAGCGGCTCCGCGCCGAGGAAAACCGACACGCACAGCACGGCTGCAATCCCGAGCGCGGTGCAGATGCCCCAGCGGAACAGCCGCCGCAGCTGTTCCCTGTCACCGAGACCCGAGCTGCGGCTGACCAGCGGCTGTATGCCGGTGCACAGTCCGGTAAAGACAGCGATTCCCACCAGAGCAAGATTTGCCACCACGCCGTAAGCCGCCACGCCGGTATTGCCGCTGAGGCGCAGCAGCACCAGATTGAACAGCAGCAGCACCACACCGGAGGCGATTTCACCGATGAGCGAGGACAGACCGGGCGCGCACAGGCTCGGCACACGGCTGACGCGCAGCGGCGTTTTGACGAGATGGAAGCCGCGGGACGGTCTCCGCAGGTGCGTCAGCAGCACCAGAATGCTGACAAACGGCGAGAAGCCGGTCGCAAGCGCCGCACCGAACATGCCCAGTCCGCACGGGAAAATGAAAATGTAATCGAACACGATGTTGAACAGGCTGCCCGCGACCATGCCGCACATGGCAACGGTCGGCGCACCGTCATTGCGCGTGAACGCCAGCAGCACGTTGTTCATCACAAAGAACGGCCCGAAGCACCACAGCATGCGCAGGTAGGTTGTCGTCATGCCGAGTGTATGCGCGTCCGCGCCGAGCAGCCGCGCGATCGGCTGCGCAAAGCACAGTCCGCCGAGCAGGAACAGCACGCCGAGCAGCAGCCCGAGTGCCGCCGCGTGCGTGAATACGCTGTCCGCCTGTCTCTGATCGTTCTGCGCCCGCGCGATCATGTACTGCGTTGCCGCGCCCACGCCGAGCATCAGGCCGATGCCGTTCATCAGGTTGTACGCCGGTATGGCGATGTTGAGCGCCGCCAATCCGAGCGAGCCCGTGCCCTGTGCGACAAAAAATGTATCCGCGAGAATGTAGCACGAAATGCCGATCATCCCCAGGATGTTCATCGCGGCATAGTGCCCGAATTCGCGCAAAGCTCCCTGTTTGTGCAATTCCTTCTCCCCCTCAAATTTTTATATAAAAAGTGATCGACCCTTCCCGGAATACACCGAAAAGGGCCGATCCGCAATGCTATCGACGGAAAACATTGCTTATTTACGAAGCAGTTATAATATACCATCTTCCCATAGAAATGTCAAGTGGCTTATTCGGTCGGAAAAGCACTTTTGGGGTCGGATGCTGCAAAACAGTCCAGTCCGTGCCACATCAACCCCATCAAAAGCGATACGACCTGCTCGGTCGGCGTGTCCTGCGCTCTGGTCGCCCAGGTGGACAGCATGGATACCATGCCCGAAATGATATACGAAAACACAAGCAGCTTCCGCTGCTCGCTCATTTCCGGCATCATGTGCATATCCCAGCCGTCGAGGAAGGCTTCATACGTCATGGTCTGCAGCTTGCGTACAAAATACGGGTCTCCCTGCTCGCTGCACAGCACCTGAATCACCTTCATTATGCGCGGATTGCTCCGGATCTGCTCCAGAAAGTCGATAAAGAATCCCTTGATCTCCTGCAGATCGCGGCACTCTCGTTCGTGCATCGGCGCATGCTCGTGCATGTGCTCGAAGATCTCGTCCTCGGTCGTGCGAAGGATGTCGGTCACGTCCTTGAAATGCAGGTAGAAGGTCGAGCGGTTGATGTCCGCTCTCGCGCAGATATCCTTGACCGTGATAGAGACCAGCGGCTTCTCCAGAATCAGGTCAATCAGGGCTTCACGCAGCGCAGACCGCGTAAAGCGCACTCTGCGGTTACTTCGAGCTTCGGGCATGTGCTTTTCCTCCTTGTGCACAACAGGACGGTTTTCTGTGGATGGTTCTTATTTTATCAGCGTCGTGTCCGCAAGTCAACACCGTGTCGAAAATCAAATGTTACCAAAGTGTTAAAAAACCAGCAGGGAAACCTGCTGGTTTTCTTAGGCTGCAAGCGAAAGCACCTCATCCGTGCCGAAGATACGGTGCAGGTCGGAACGTCCCTGCTTCATTCGGTCATATACCGACCGGTTTACAACCGACGTATCCCCCTGCTCAAAATCCTGCATGGATTTCCGAATATCCAACAGGCGGTAGCGTCCCTCGTTGGAGTCGCTTGCGTGCAGCATGAACATCGGCGCGTACTCCGCGCCGGAAACCGTCACCTGTCCGGTCTCGCCGCTTCTGGTGAGTGTCAGCGTGACAGCTGCCGTCAGGTTGGTGTACGGGTCAAACTGATTGGAGATCAGGTTGCCGAGACAGTAGCACAGATAGCCGGTGCGTCCGTCCGGCAGCGTCCGCAGCTCCATCGGCTGCGGCACATGCGCGTGCCCGCCGAGCACCAATGTCGCGCCGTGCGCAAACAGGTAGTCCGCCAACTGCTCCTGCTGCTCGGACGGCTCAGTGTGGTACTCGTTGCCCCAGTGTACATACACGGCGATCGCATCCGCACCGGACTGCCCCGCCTTGTCCAAATCCGACTGGATGAGGTCGTAATCCACCGCACTGCAATCGGTCATGTAGTCGGTCGTGTAGACGCTGACGCTGTACGGGTGCTCGCTGTCCACCGGCAGGCCGTTTGTGCTGAAGGTGTACGCCAGCATGGCCAGTTTGATGCCGCCCACGTCGATGATCTTCACCGTGTCGCGCTCCTGCTGTGTGCGGTAAGTGCCGACGTGCTCCAGACCGGCGGCGTCCAGCACATCCAGTGTGCGGACCAGACCGCTGTACCAGGTATCCATGCTGTGGTTGCTCGCCGTGGAGAGCAGGTGAAACCCGACCGTTTTCAGGCCGGAGGCCAGCGCATCCGGTGCGCAGAACTGCGGGTAGCCCGAATACGGCGGACCGTTGAACGTGGTCTCCAGACAGGCCGTTGTGTAATCCGCAGCCTCGTAATACCGCCTTGCATCCGCGAACAGGTGCGTAAAATCATACGCTTCGCCGTTCCACGCATCCGCGACAAGCGGCATGTGCGCCACAATATCGCCCGCCACGCACAGGGTCGCTGTGGTGTCCGGCTGCACCTCCGGCTCCTGCCGAACGGTCTCCTCCGGCTCCTGCAGGCGCGGTGCATCCTCCGGCAGATTCCGCCAGATCAGCACGCCCGCTCCCGCCAGCAGCACCACCAGCACGCCTGCCAGAATTTTGGTCCCGATGTGCTTCATGCTCATCCCTTCGGCGCCTTGCGCGAGGCCTCAAACGACTCCGCGCGCACGCGCATCACCTCGGTGACGGACAGAGCCGCGTCCGTGTACGTCCAGCCGCCCCTGCCGGTCTGGTGCTGCATGATGATGTCCAATCCGCGGCGTTTCTCGTCATTGTCCTTTGCAAATTCCACCTTGCCGTACCCCACGATGGACGAGAACGCATAGCTGTACCGGCAGGCCAAGTCGCCCTCGCCGGTCAGACCCTCCTCGCAGTCCAGCTCAAAGCAGATACGCGGGTCGGCCCTCAGCGAATCAATCTTCTTGCCCTTCACGCCGCCGTGAAAGTAGAGCGTCAGTCCGTCCTCATCCCATGTGTAGCCAAAGTTCATCGGAATGACGTACGGCCAGCCGTCCGTGCCGGTCATGGCGACGCGGCAGACCTTGCAGGCCTGCAGGATCGGCTCGATGTTCTCTCGGCCGGTGATTTCTCTGTCTTTTCTGCGCATGAATTTCACCTCTGTTCAAGTATTTGTATCATCATATCATATTCCCGCCAACAATACAACAAACCCTGTGCAAAATATGCACAGGGCTTTAGCTGTCGCGAAACTACAGTTTCGCCGACAAGAGGAACGGACCGTGGGCCGTTCCAAAGTCGTACGAAAGTTCCTCCCGGTGGTCGAAACTTTCTCCCTCCAGAAGTTCAAAAATGGTGATACATGCTCCCCCTTTTTGAGCATTTGCAGAACAAATGCTATTTCATGCGCGCTAACGCGCGATAAGCACAAAATAGCGCCTGTATATAATTTGTGGAATAAAAATCAGGTATTGTGGTCGGAAACGTGGAATTTCTTCAGGTTGCCAATCTTCTGGGCGCGGATGTCCATTTCCTTGCAGACATCCTCCATGGTCACGCCGCACTCGTTCATCATTACCATCATGTGGTAGAATACGTCGTTGATCTCACCGACCAGCTCGGTCTTGTCGCCGTTCTTGGCTGCAATGATGGTCTCGGCGCACTCCTCACCGACCTTCTTGAGAATCTTGTCAATGCCCTTCTCAAACAGATAGCAGGTGTACGAGCCTTCCTGCGGCTCGGCGCGGCGCTGCGCGATAACGGCTTCCATTTGCTCAAACGAATTCATAATACTGCTCTCCTTTTACTTTTCTTCCGGCTTCTCCCACAGCGTGGTGAAAAAGCAGGTGCGGTGTCCGGTGTGGCAGACCGGACCCTTGGGCGTGCCGACATAGATGAGCGTGTCATCGTCGCAGTCGGACAGAATCCTGCTGACAAAGATAAAATTGCCCGAGGTCTCACCCTTGTTCCACAGCTTCTGGCGCGAGCGCGAGAAAAACCACGCCGTGCCGGTGTCCATCGTTAGCTGCAGGGCCTCCTCGTTCGCGTAGCCGAGCATCAGGACTTCGCCGCTGCGCTCATCCTGACAAATAATCGGCACCAGAGGAGCCTTCTTAAAAAATTTGCTTAAATCCAAAATATTCACTTCCCTATCAGGATAATGATTCATGTTTACCGTAGGGTACGCCGAGGTCGGTGCACCCTACGGTATAGCCTGTGCTTTATTTTCTAACCGGAATACCCTTCTCTTTCAGGTGCTCTTTGACCTCACCGACCGTGAGCTCCCGATAATGGAACAGGCTGGCCGCCAGTGCGGCATCGCAGCCGGTTTTCTCGAACACCTCGGAGAAATGCTCGAGCGAGCCGCAGCCGCCGGACGCGATGACCGGAATGCCGACCATCTCCACGACCGCCTTGGTCAGCTTTAGGTCAAAGCCGGACTTGGTGCCGTCCTTGTCCATCGAGGTCAGCAGGATCTCGCCTGCGCCGCGCTCGTAAACCTCTTTCGCCCACGCGACCGCGTCCTTGCCGGTCGGGGTGCGGCCGCCTGCAACGTAGACCTCAAAGCCGGACGGCATTTCGGCGTTCGCACGCGCGTCGATCGCGACCACAACGCACTGGCTGCCGTATTTCTCCGCGGCGGCGTTCACCAGATTGGGATTCTTGAACGCCGAGGAATTGATGGAAATTTTATCTGCACCGGCGCGTAAAATCTCGCGGAAATCGTCCACGGTGCGGATGCCGCCGCCGACCGTGACCGGCACGAATACCTCACGGCAGGTGCGGCGCACAACGTCGGCAATGGTGTCGCGGTTGTCGCTCGTAGCGGTGATGTCGAGAAACACGATCTCGTCCGCGCCCTCCTGCGAGTAGAACTTCGCCAGCTCGACCGGGTCGCCCGCGTCGCGCAGCCCGACAAAGTTCACGCCCTTTACTACGCGCCCGTC
This sequence comes from Butyricicoccus sp. AM32-19, assembly GCF_003480365.1. Classification (NCBI taxonomy): domain Bacteria; kingdom Bacillati; phylum Bacillota; class Clostridia; order Eubacteriales; family Butyricicoccaceae; genus Butyricicoccus; species Butyricicoccus sp. AM32-19. Next base: position 132,006 of record NZ_QUIX01000004.1, read on the forward strand.
CTTTACGTCCAGACAGGGGATGATGCGTTTTGCTAACAAGTTTTTCACTCCGTTCCAATCGAAGGTTCAATCGTAACCGTAGGGCGGTTACTTGGCCTGTTCGATGGCCTTTGCCAAATCGAGGGTGCCGGTATACACCGCCTTGCCTGCGATAGCACCGTCAATGCCGAGCTTTTTCAGGCCTGCGATATCCTCAAGGGTGGACACGCCGCCGGACGCGATAATCTCGCAGGAGACCGAGGCGCGCAGCGCCGCCAGCTGGTCAAAGTTCGGGCCGGCGAGCATGCCGTCCTTGTCAATATCGGTGAAGATGATGTGGCGTACACCGATGGACTCCATGCGCTCGGCAAACGCGATGTAGTTCTCACCGCTGTCGCCCAGCCAGCCGTCCGTGCGGACGGTCTCGCTCTTGGCATCGATGCCGACAACGATCTTGTCGCCGTACTTTTTTACAGCCTCGGCTACGAATTCCGGGTCGCGGACAGCCGCCGAGCCGATGATAACGCGCGAAACGCCCAGTGCAAGCACGGTCTCCACATCCTGCATGGAGCGGATGCCGCCGCCAAGCTCCACGGTCGCGCCGGTCTCGCGGATGACCTGCTCCACCACGCCGTAGTTCGCGTGCGAGCCGTCCTTAGCGGCGTCAAGGTCAACCATGTGTACAAGGTCTGCACCGGCATCGAGGAACCGCTGTGCGGTCTCGACCGGGTTTTCTGCTACTTTATGTGCAGTGCCGTAGTCGCCTTTCTGCAGGCGCACGCACTGACCGTCTTTCAAATCAATCGCGGGGATAACTCTCATTTTCCCACCTCCGTCAGTTTTGCAAAGTTGCGAAGCATCACAAGTCCCACTTCACCGCTCTTTTCCGGGTGAAACTGGCAGCCGAACAGGTTCCCTCGTGCCACCATAGCAGGCACGCGCGTGCCGTAATCCGTCACGGCGGCAAGGTCGTTTTCGTCCGCCGGATGCGCCATGAAGCTGTGCACGAAATACACATAGCTGCCGTTTTCCAGACCCTCGGTCATGGCATTCGGACGCAGAATGTCCAGCGCATTCCAGCCGATCTGCGGCAGCTTGAGCGCCGTTTCAATGCGCTCAATGCGTCCCGGCAGCAACCCCAGACCCTTGCACGGACGCACCTCGTCCGATTCCTCGAACAGCATCTGCATACCAAGGCAGATGCCGAGGAACGGTTTTTCCTTTGCAGCCTTCAGCACCGTCTCCGTCAAACCGGAGTGCTCCAAAGCCGCCATCGCATCCGGAAACGCGCCGACACCGGGCAGGATAACGCCCGCCGCATTCTCGATCACGTCCGCCGAAGCCGCGATTTTATTTTCATAACCCAGGTAATCGAGCGTGTTGTGTACGCTCATCAGATTGCCTGCGCCATAATCTACGATTGCAATATAACTCATGTTGTACCTCTCGGAATCTGTTCCGCAGGGCGGGATGACCTCATCCTGCCGTAACGGTTGGCACCATGTTTATGAAATTCAGAGAACACCCTTCGCACTCAAAACGCCGCCGCCGGTAACCGCAACGGCCTGCTTGAGCGCGCGTGCAAGCGCCTTGAACAGCGCCTCTGTGATATGGTGCGCGTTCTCGCCGTACTCGCACTTGAGGTGCAGCGTCAGTCCGGCGTGTACCGCCAGCGCACGCATGAACTCGACCGTCAGGCAGGTGTCGTACTGACCGCACATCGGCTGCGGCATGGATGCGTCGAACACGAGGTACGGGCGGCCGGAAATATCCAGCGCGCAGAAGCCGAGCGCCTCATCCATCGGCACGAACGCCTGTCCGAAACGCGCGATACCCGCCTTGTCACCGACGCACTGTGCCAGTGCCTGACCGAGCGCGATGCCGCAGTCCTCGACCGAATGGTGACCGTCCACCTCGAGGTCGCCCTTGCAGGTCAGTTCCAGACCGAAGCCGGAATGCACAGCAAAGCTGTTCAGCATATGGTCGAAAAAGCCGATGCCGGTGTCGATCTTGCGGTCGCCGCCCTCGAGCGTCAGCTTAAGCGAAATGTCGGTTTCCTTGGTCTTTCGTTTGATTTCAGCGGTTCTCATTGTCGTTTTCCTCCGCAAAGCGCACCGCGATGGAGTTTGCGTGCGCGTCCAAGTGCTCGCTCTGCGCGAGCGCGATAATATCCTGTGCATAGCTTTCGAGCGCGTCCCGCGTGTACTCGATAACGCTGGTTTTCTTCAAAAACGTGTCGGTAGACAGCGGCGAGAAGAATCTTGCCGTGCCCGAGGTCGGCAGAACGTGACACGGGCCTGCCATGTAGTCACCGAGCGGCTCCGGCGCGTACTGACCGAGGAAGATCGCGCCTGCGTTGTGCAGGTACGGCAGCAGCTCACGCGGAGCGGCGGTTACGATCTCCAGATGCTCGGGTGCGACCACATCAGCCATCCTGCAGGCGTCCTTCAGGTCGTCAAACACGATGGCGCAGCCGTAGTTCGCCACGCTCTCCTTGATGATGTCCCACCGCGGAAGGAGCTTTGCCTGCCGCTCCATCTCGCACGAAATCGCCTGCGCCTGTGCCATGGAATCGGTCAGCAGGACGGCGGAAGCCAGCTTGTCGTGCTCGGCCTGACTGAGCAGGTCGGCGGCAACGTAGGTCGGGTTGGCGGTGTGGTCCGCAATGACCAGCACCTCGGACGGACCGGCGATCATGTCGATATCGACCGTGCCGAACGCCAGCTTCTTGGCTGCCGCAACAAAGGCGTTGCCCGGGCCGACGATCTTGTCCACCTGCGGGATAAAGCCCGCGCCGTAGGTCAGCGCGGCAATCGCCTGCGTGCCGCCGATGGCAATGACCGTGTCCACGCCCGCGATCTTTGCCGCCGCAAGCACTTCGTTGGACATGTTTTCGGTCGGCGGCGTGACCATGATCAGCTCACCGACACCGGCAACCTTGGCCGGAATGGCGTTCATCAGCACGCTCGACGGATACGCTGCCGTGCCGCCCGGCACATAAATGCCGACACGCGAAAGCCCGCGCACGGTCTGACCGAGCGTTTCACCCCCCGAGCGGTTCCACTCCCACGTTTTGACGAGCATCTGCTCGTGGTAGTCGCGGATGTTCGCCGCCGCCTTTTCCAGCGCTGCGATCAGCTTGGGGTCGCAGGCGTTGTACGCGTCGTCAAGCACCTCCGGCTCGACAATGTACGGCGCCTTGCCGTCAAACCGCTCGGCGTACTCCACGACCGCATCCCAGCCGCGCTGCTGTACGTCCGCCATCACACCGCGGACAATCTGCTCAATATCGCCGCGCGCACCTGCCGCACGGGCTTTCATTTCGCGGATGACCTGCTGCTCTGCCTGTCCGTCCGCGAGGACTGTTTTCATAAACATTGTGGTATTCCCCTTTTGTGTCAACCGTTTTCGTCCACCGGCATTGGTATCAATATTCCGCAGGGCACCCCGCCCTATGGATATGATTTATGTTATATAGGTATTGGCTTACTTCTCCAAGCCACTTTCCAGTTCTGCAATAACCTTCTGAATCGCCGCCTTCTTCATCTTCGCGCTTGCGAGATTGACGATAACTCTTGCCGAGATGGGCGCTACATTCTCAACGACCTCGAGGCCGTTCTCCTTGAGCGTCGTGCCGGTCTCCACGATATCCACAATACCGTCCGCCAGCTCGAGCAGCGGCGCCAGCTCGACCGAGCCTTCGATCTTGATGGTCTCAACGTCCATATTCTTCTTATTGAAAAAGGCCTTGGTAACCGCCGGATACTTGGTAGCGATAACCGGGGTCTTATAGCCGCCGTACACGTCCTTGCCCTTCTTGGTAGCGAGGGCGAAGCGGCATTTGCCGAAGCCGAGATCTACCATTTCGTAGAAGCTGCCGCCCTTTTCCATGATGGTATCCTTGCCGACCACGCCCATGTCGCACACGCCGTGCTCAACGTAGGTGATTACGTCCGCGGCCTTGCTCAGCACGATCTCCACGCCGCTGTCCGGCAGGGTGAAGATGAGCTTGCGCGTTCCGGCCTCCAGCTCGGAGATATCGTAGCCTGCGGCCTTGAGCAGCGCGAGCGTTTTCTTCTCCAGACGGCCCTTGGTCAGTGCGATACGCACGGTATCCCGGCGGGTTGCGACCTCGGGACGGCTCTGTCCTGCAAGGCTGTCGGCAACGCTCTCCACGTCAATGCCGAAGCCGCCCGCGGGCATATCCTTGCCGAACTTGGCGCACAGCGCGTTGTAACGGCCGCCTGCGAGAATCGCCGCGCCCGCACCGCCGATATAGCCGCGGAACATGATGCCGGTGTAGTAATCCATCTCGTGGACAAGACCGAGGTCGATCATGATGCGGTCGCCGTAGCCTGCCTCATCCAGTGCCTTATACAGCCGGCGCAGATAAGCGGTCGCGCCAAGCACGCGCACGTTGCCGGTGAGCGACTCGACCTCGTCAAGCACCTCGATGCCGCCGAACAGGTTCGGCATAGCGCTGAGCGCCTTTGCGGCGGGCTTGCCCTTAAATGGCTCGAGCGCGTCACCGAGCGCGGCAAACGACTTGTTTTCAATCAGGCGGCGGATGCCCTCGGCGGACTGTGCATCCGCGCCAAGCTCATCCATCAGCGCCTTGTAGATCTCAGCGTGACCAAGCTCTACGCGGAAGTTGTCCGCACCGGTCTTGCTGAGTGCGGCAAACGCAGCCGAGAGAATGTCCTTGTCGGCCTCCAGACCGTCCGCGCCGATAAATTCCGCGCCGACCTGCAGGAACTCGCCCTTGTGGCCGTGGTCGCCGGACACCGAACGGAACACCTTCTGGCTGTAATACAGGCGGACCGGCAGCGCCGCGTCATCCAGTCGGGTGGCCGCGATACGCGCGATCGGCGTGGTGTTATCCGGACGTGCCACGCAGATCCGGCCGGACTTGTCGATGATCTTCAGCATCTGATCCTGATCCAGCTCGGGGTTTGCCTGTGCAAATACATCAAAATACTCAACCGCCGGGGTGATGATCTCACTGTAGCCGCGCTCCTCCAGCGCGTCGCGCACAGCGTTTTCCGTCTGCCGCAGCGCACGGCACGAGGAAAATAACAGGTCTCGGGTACCCTCCGGGGTGGAAATACGAAAACGGTTCATGGCTCCGCTGCTCCTTTATCGCTTTATCATGATGAAATCATACCATAGTTCCCTATATACTGTCAAGACCCTTTTTAGAGAGCGGAGCCTACACAGTGGGCAGCCTTTTCCGCTTCAAACTCCCGTTTTCGAGTGAAAAAGAAAGAGTGAAGAGCGGAGATGAAGCAGAGGCGGCTTTTTTCTCTCCGCCCTCCCGCTTCCTCCCATCTCTTCACTCTCAACTCCTCACTCTACTCTCTTTTTATAGTTTTCCACGATCGGCACTAGCTTTTCCAGAAAGCTCTCCTCGCCGAGGGTATTGAGCTTGAAGAACACGGCCGAACTGCCACCTGAAGTGATGGCGGAGAAAAACAGGTCGCGGTCGTTGCCGACCAGAGTGACATTCATGCTGACGCGGTTGCCGCCCATGTAGCTGTAACGCTCGAACACGCGCACCGCGCAGCGGACCGTGCCGTTTGTCCAATCCGAGCCGTCCTCGTAGGACGCAGACATGCTGCCGTTCAGCACGCCGTCCGTTACAAGCTCCAGCAGCTCGTCAAAATTTCCCGTCAGATGCTTTTCGTACTTTGCCACAATCGTCACACCTTTCTAAAAGAGGGTCATCTGCGTTGTTTTCGGCATGGAGCCAAGTGCGCCGATCTGCTCGAGCAGTTCGACGACCGCCTTGGACGCCTTCGGGCACCGGACGATCAGTTCTTCCGCCGAGAGGAACTTACCGTTCTTGCGCTCCTCCACGATGCTGAGCGCGGCCTGCTCACCGATGCCCGGCATGGACGTAAACGGCGGAATCAGGCCGGTTTCCGTTACGAGAAAGCGCGTTGCGTCCGATTTGTACACATCCATCGGCTCGAACGTAAATCCGCGCCGGTAAAACTCGTGGCAGACCTCAAGGGTCGTCATCATGTCCTTTTCCGCCGCTGAAATCGTCTTATCGCGCTCCTTGCCGCGCAGCTCGGTCATCTTGTCCAGACAGACCTTGTCGCCCTTGATCATGCAGGACGCATCAAAACCTTTTGCCCGGATGGAAAAGTACGCCGAATAGAACGCAAGCGGACGATGCACCTTGAACCACGCGATACGGAACGCCATCATAACATATGCGACCGCGTGCGCCTTCGGGAACATATACTTGATCTTCTTGCATGAGTCGATGTACCATTCGGGCACATGCTGCTCGTTCATGGCGGCTTCCATTTCCTCGGTCAGTCCCTTGCCCTTTCGGACGGACTCCATCGTCTTGAACGACAGCTTGGGCTTGACGCCCTGCAGGATCAGGTAGTTCATAATATCGTCTCGGCAGCAGATACAGCCGGACAGCGGAATGCCCTTGCGGACCAGCTCTGCGGCATTGCCGAGCCAAACGTCCGTGCCGTGCGACAAGCCGGAAATCGAAACCAGCTCCGCGAACGTAGATGGGTGCGTCTCCTTTACCATGCCGCGCACGAACTTGGTGCCGAACTCGGGCACCGCCACACAGCCGAGGTCACCGAGGATCGGGTCGGTATCCGGGTTTTCGCCCGTGTACTTAAGCGCCTTGCACGAATGGAACAGGCTCATGGTCTCCGGGTCGTCAAGCGGAATCTCCTGCGCGTTCACGCCGGTGAGGTTCTCCAGATGCTTGATAATGGTCGGGTCATCGTGTCCCAGCTCGTCGAGCTTCAAGAGGTTCGCGTCAATGGAGTGATACTCGAAGTGGGTGGTAATGATCTCGGAATCCGGGTCGTCCGCCGGATGCTGAATCGGACAGACGTCGTAAATCTCAATCTCCTTGGGCACAACGACAACGCCGCCCGGATGCTGACCCGAGGTGCGGCGCACGCCCGTGCAGCCTGCGGCAAGGCGGTTTTCCTCCGCGCGGGAGCACTCAACGCCGCGCTCCTCCATGTACTTTTTGACATAACCGAACGCGGTTTTTTCGGCAACCGTGCCGATGGTGCCCGCTCGGAACACATGGTCGTGTCCGAAGATCTCGCCGGTGTACCAGTGAATGCGCGACTGATACTCGCCCGCAAAGTTCAGGTCAATATCCGGCACCTTGTCGCCCTCAAAGCCGAGGAAGGTCTCGAACGGAATGTTGAAGCCCTGTTTGGTGAGCGGCTTGCCGCATTTCGGGCAGATCTTATCGGGCAGATCGACACCGCACGAGTATTCCTCGTGCCACTCGAGATATTTGTCGTCCGGACACAGATAGTGCGGGGCGAGCGAATTAACCTCGGTGATATCCGACATGAACGCCGCGAGCGACGAGCCGACCGAACCACGCGAGCCGACCAGATAGCCGTCCGCGAGGGACTTGGTAACCAGCTTCTGCGCGATAATGTACATAACCGCGTAGCCGTTGCCGATGATGGAGCCAAGCTCACGGTCAAGCCGCGCCTGCACCGGCTCGGGCAGCGGATCGCCGTAGATACGCTTGGCCTTTTCATAGCACATGTTGCGCAGGTCGTCCTCACAGCCGTCGATGTGCGGCGGGTAGTTTTCCCTCGGCACCGGACGAATCACGTCACACATGTCGGCGATCTCATTGGTGTTCTTCACGACTACCTCATACGCCCGGTCCTCCCCGAGATAGGAAAATTCCTTCAGCATTTCATCCGTGCTCTTAAAGTACAGCGGCGCCTGATTGTCCGCATCGGAGAAGCCCTGACCCGCCATCAGGATACGGCGGAACGCCTCATCCTCGGGTTCGAGGAAGTGTACGTCACCGGTGGCACAGCACGGTTTTCCCAATTCATCCGCCAGGCGGAGAATATCGCGGTTCCAGTCGCGCAGCTGCTCCTCGTCCTTCGCCATGCCCTTTGCGATCATAAAGTTGTTGTTGCCGATCGGCTGAATCTCCAGATAGTCGTAGAACGACGCCAGCCGCTTGATCTCCTCCCACGGCTCGCCCTTGGTCAATGCGCGGAATACCTCGCCCGCCTCACACGCCGAGCCGAAAATCAGTCCCTCACGGTGACGGATGAGTTCGCTGCGCGGCATAATGGGGCGCTTGTTGTAATATTCCAGAAAGCTCTTGGAAATCAGCTGATACAAGTTTCGCAGTCCCGCCTGGTTCTTCACCAGAATGATAAAATGATAGCGCGGCAGGTTTTTCAGCTTGTTCTTGCGGTCGGTCGTCGCCGCCAGCACCGGATTGATATCCGCAGTCGTAACCGCGTGCATCTCCTCCCTGAGCCTTTTCAGCAGCTTGACGTAAATGCGGCCGAGCACGGCGGCATCCTCGCTCGCGCGGTGGTGCTCGAACGGGCCGACCTGCAGCTCCTTCGCCAGAATGTTCAGCTTGAACTTGTGCATGTGCGGCAGCATCAGTCGGCTCATCTCGAGGGTATCAATGCTTGTAAACTCCCGCTCGATACCCAGTCTCTGGCAGGCCGTCCGCAGGAAGCCCATATCGAAGCCTGCGTTGTGCGCCACAAGCGGGTACTGTCCCTCGCCTGCCCATGCGAGGAATTCCGGCACGGCTTTGTCGAGGTCGGGCGCGTCTGCTACCGTCTCGTCCGAAATGCCGGTCAGCTCGGTGATTTCCGCCGGAATCGGCTTGTGCGGGTTGACATAGGTCTGGAAGGAATCACGAATCTCGCCCTCCACAACGCGCACAGCAGCAATCTCGGTAATTTCCTCGCTCGCCGGATTGAGTCCGGTGGTCTCAAGGTCGAACACGATGAATGTTCCGTCGAGCGGCTCTGCGCTCCTGCCGCGCACGACCGAAATACTGTTCTCGTCGTTGATGTAGTACGCCTCGATGCCGTAGATGATCTTCATGTCACCGATGATGTCCTTCTGCTTGCCCTCCTGCGCGTGCAGTGCTTCGGGGAACGCCTGCGCCACACCGTGGTCGGTAATCGCCATCGCGCGGTGTCCCCACTTGGCGGCGCGGCACAGCAGAGACGCGGTGCTGCTCATGCCGTCCATCGCGCTCATGTTGGTGTGCAGATGCAGCTCCACGCGCTTCATGCCCTCGTAGGTGTCCTTGCGCTCGGGCTTTTTCGCCTTGACGATGCCGGTTGGCTCGAGCACCATCTCCTTGGCAAAGGTGTCGTACACCATCTTGCCCTGCACGGTGCAGTAGAGTCCCTTCTTGATTTTAGATGCCGTATCGCCCGCCTTATCCGCCGCAAGGAACTTGGAAACGCGCACGGAATTGGTGCGGTCGGTCATGTCAAACGCAATCTTGACGTAATCCTTGCCGGTTTTCTTGCTGTGAATGTCCTTGTTGTCGGTGAAGAACACCTCGCCCTGAATCGTCACCATATCATAGGCGGCAATCGCCTCGTTGACCGAAACAATGGGGTCCTGAATCAGCTTGCCGAAGATGAGGTCGTCCTCGCGCACCTTTTCGGCACGCGGGCGCTGATAGCCGGTGTGCTGCTGCGGCGCCGGACGCGGCTTTTTCGGCTTGGGCGTTTCCGCTGCGGCTGCCGCTGCCTGCTCCACAGCCTTGTGCAGAATTTCCTCGCGGCTCTCCTCCTGCTCGGGTGCGGGTGCAAAATCCTGTGCGTCCGCGCGTACTGCATGCACCGGACAGCTGCGGCCCAGCTCCCGCTGAATACGCGCCTCCAGATGCCGCAGTGCGTTTGCGAAATGCTTTTCGCTCACCTCGTCCATCGGGATTTGGAGCGCACCGTCCGCAAATTCCCACTTGGTGTGATCGAGCAGACCCTTGGCTGACGGCATGCGGTACGCCATGTCGTCATACAGCGACTTGATGTACGCGTTCGACAGCTCACCCGGCATGTTGTAGCGCGGCTCGATCATCACGCGGTCAAGACCGTAGGTGTCCGCGATCTGCTTTTCCGCCTTGGCAATCACCTTGCGGCTGACAACCTCGTGCAGATTGAGTTCCACGACCATCACCGTGTTATTATCCCCAAATGCCAGAGAACGCACCTCGCCTGCGGCAAGGTGCTTCTCCTCATTTACACATTTGCAGTTTTGAAAAATATCAATCAGCTTTCCAGCCACGATTATTCTCCTTCATAATGTGCGATTTCGTCCATCAGTGCATCCACAAGCTGCTCCTGCGGCACCTTTTTGATGATCTCGCCGCGGCGGAAGATCAGGCCGACGCCGTCGCCGCCCGCAATGCCGAGATCGGCTTCACGCGCTTCGCCCGGACCGTTTACCACGCAGCCCATAACAGCTACCTTCATCTTCTTGCCGCGAATGCTCTGGCAGCGCTGCTCGACCTCTTTGGCAATGTCGATGAGGTTGATGCGCGTGCGGCCGCAGGTCGGGCAGGAAACCACGTTGATGCCCTCTTCCGCTCTGCCGACAGCCTTGAGAATCGCCTTTGCCGCGTAGACCTCCTTGACCGGATCATCGGTCAGGCTCACACGAATGGTGTCGCCCACACCGAGCGCCAGCAGACCGCCGATGCCCGCCGCCGACTTGATCGTGCCCATGTACTCGGTGCCCGCCTCGGTCACGCCGAGGTGCAGCGGATAATCGGTCTTTTCGCTCGCCAGCAGGTAGGCCTGCATGGTGTTCGGCACCGAGGATGACTTGATGGAAATGCAGATGTCGTCAAAATCGCAGTCGTTGAGCAGACCAACATGGTACAGCGCACTTTCCACCATTGCCTCAGGTGTCGGCCCGCCGAATTTCTCGAGAATGTGCTTCTCCACCGAGCCGGAGTTTACGCCGATGCGGATTGGCAGATGGCGTGCCTTTGCCGCCTTCACAACCGCCTGTACGCGGTCTGCGCCGCCGATGTTGCCCGGATTCAGGCGAATCTTGTCCACGCCGGACTCGATCGCCGCCAGCGCGAGACGGTAGTCAAAATGAATGTCCGCCACCACCGGCAGCGGCGAGTTCGCGCAGATTTCGCGCAGCGCCTCCGCCGCCTGCATATCCGGCACGGCACAGCGAACAATGTCGCAGCCCGCGTCCGCCAGTGCGCGAATCTGTGCCAGAGTAGCCTGCGCGTCGCGCGTATCCGTGTTGGTCATGGACTGCACCGCGATGGGGGCGCCGCCGCCAACCAATACGTCCCTTATCTTGATTTGCTTTGTTATTTTCATAGCTCTAACCTCTCACAAATGGAAAATGGAGAATTGTGGTATCGCACTTTACGCCGCACATTCATTTTCCATTTTCCATTCTCAATTCTCAATTACTGCGCATAAAAATGCGCAGTACGTCCTGCCCGGTCACATACACCATCAGCATAAGCAGCAGCATGAGTCCTGCCGCGTGCACATAGCCCTCGTACTTGGGCGGCACGGGCTTGCGGCGGATGCCCTCGATGATGAGGAACACGAGCCGACCGCCGTCCAGTGCAGGCAGCGGCAGTAAGTTCATCACGCCGAGGTTGATCGAGATAAATGCCACAAGCTGGAAGAACGAAATCATGCTGTACTTGGCGGTATCCGCCATGACCTCGGCCACGCCGACCGGACCGGAAAGCTGATCCACGCCGACCTGTCCGCTGACGAGCATGCCCACGCTCGACCAGACGAGCCGCGCGTAGTTGACGGCGGTGCGCACGCTCATGCTGAGGTGCATGCCAAGGCTGTCGGGCAGCTCCGCAAAGGTGATGCCGATGCGCTTGTTGCCGTTCGCATCGGTGACTGTCGCCTCCAGCTTGACGGATGGCAGCGTCACCTTTTCGCCGTTGCGGCGCACGGTAATTTCATGCGTGGTCGAACCGGTTCGCGCAAGCGCGGTATCGAAATCCGTCCGCACGAGGATGTGGTAGCCGTCGATTTTCAGAATCTCGTCGCCTGCCTCCAGACCGCCGTCTGCGGCGGCGGTGCTCGCCGGATTGACCTCGCTGATGGTGGAGACGATATAGCCGCCGTTCGGTCCGTTCGGACGCATGACCGCCAGCACGATGAGGAATCCCACGAGGAAATTCATCAGCGCACCCGCGCACACGATGAGCATGCGGCGCGGCAGCTTCGCCTTGCCGAAGGCGTGCTCGTTTTCACTTTCACCGTCCTCGCCCTCCATAACGCACGCGCCGCCGAACGGCAGCAGCTTGAGACAGTACAGCGTGCCGTGGTACTCGTGCTTGAGGAGGGTCGGACCCATGCCGATCCAGAATTCGTTGACCTGCACACCGCCGCGCTTGGCGGTGATGAAATGTCCGAACTCATGCACGATGACCAGCACACCGAAGGCGAGGATTGCCAGAATGATTTGCAGCAAAGCGTAGCTCCTTTCGGTCAGCCGAGCACGATCTCGCGCGCGGCTTTGTCCGCCGCCAGAACGTCGTCCAGCGTGATGTCCTTCTTGTACGGAATGGTATCGAGTGCGTATGCAACGCGCTCTGCGATGTCGGTAAAACCGATCTTACCATTCAAAAACAGACCGACTGCGGCCTCATTTGCACCGTTGAGCACAGCGCCGCGGTCGCCCTTGAGGGAGGCGGCGTGCTTGGCGAGGTTCAGCGCCGGAAACGCCTCATAGTCGGGTGCGTAGAACGTCAGCTTTGCGACCTCCGCGAGCGACATGCGCGGCACCTTGCACGGCACACGCTGCGGCCATGTCAGCGCCAACTGGATCGGCAGACGCATATCCGGCAGACCAAGCTGCGCGATTACCGCTCCGTCCGCAAACTCCACCGCCGAGTGCACGATGCTCTCGCGGTGGACAACAATTTCAATGTCCTCCGGCGGCAGATCATACAACCACATGGCTTCGATCAGCTCCAGACCCTTGTTCATCATGGTCGCAGAGTCGATCGTGATCTTTGCACCCATGCTCCAGTTCGGGTGTGCAAGCGCCTGCTCGCGCGTCATGCCGCGCATTTCCTCGATTTTTTTGCCGAAGAACGGACCGCCGGACGCGGTCAGCAGGATTTTATCAATCGGGTTGCCGTTTGCCGCCTGCACGCACTGGAAGATAGCCGAATGCTCGGAATCCACCGGCAGGATGCGCACGCCGTACTGCTTTGCGGCGCTCATCACCAGACCGCCCGCACACACGAGCGTCTCCTTGTTCGCCAGCGCGATATCCTTGCCCGCCTTGATGGCCGCCATCGTCGGCAGCAGGCCGACCATGCCGACAACCGCCGTCACCACGATGTCCGCGCCGCTCTCGGCGGCACAGGCGATCAGACCGTCCATACCGGTCAGAACCTCAATATCCGTGTCCGCCAGCTTGATTTTCAGCTCCTTGGCTGCGTTTTCGTCCATCGCGCAGACCATTTTCGGATGCAGGGCACGCGCCTGCTCCTCCAATAAGTTTATGCGCCGGTTGGTCGTCAATGCGACGACTTCGGCGTCGATCGAAGGCAGAATATCGACCGTTTGCGTGCCGATCGAACCCGTTGAACCTAAAATCGCAATCTTCTTCATTATTTTTCTCCTGTTAAACGATTTGGGATAATGGATAATTGAAAATGGAAAATTGAAAATTATGGTGCCGCCCAAAGGGCGGAATTTAATCATCGCGCAAAGCACGATACCACAATTCCCCATTCTCCATTCTCAATTTTCAATTACAAATGACTCTAAAGAGCAATTCCGCGAACGGCGCTACGAACAGCACACTGTCGAAGCGGTCCAGCACACCGCCATGTCCCGGAAAAATATGTCCGTAATCCTTAATGCCGGTCTGTCGCTTGATGACCGAGAACGACAGGTCGCCGATCTCGCCGAGCACCGCGCCGACTGCACCGAGCACGACCGCCGACCAGAGCGGCATTTCAAGGTCAAGCGTCCGGTTCATAATCACAGCCGCGATGAGCACGAGGACAGCACCGCCGACCACACCGCCGACGGCGCCCTCTACCGTCTTTTTCGGGCTGACGACCGGCGCCAGCTTATGCTTGCCGAACAGCATGCCCGAGAACAAAGCGCAGGTGTCCGCACCCCAGGCAGCAAGCAGCGGCAGCAGCACGATGAACGCGCCGTGGTGGTAGTGCATCTGGAAAATGCGCAGCAGGCTGAGCAGCAGGTACGGCACGACAAGTCCGCCGAAAAACGCCCACGATACCTGCGAAGCCTTCATAACGTCGTGATATTTCAGTTCGATGGCGAACGAGCCGAACAGCAGCACCAGCACCAGTCCCTGCATCACGCTCTCGAGCCGCAGCGGCAGGATGCTGAAATGACCGACAGCCAGTCCCAGCGAAACGGCCATTGCGAGCAGCAGTTCCAAGTGGTTGCGCACCAGTTTTGTCGAGCCGAGCACCTCATAGGTGGCGAACACGCACAGCGCCGCCACGACAAGCTCCAGCACGATCGGCGGGAACACATACAGCGCCAGCAGCACAAAAATAAAGCCGAATACGCCAAACAATACTCTTGCTTTCATAGTTTTATCACCCTAATTGGATATTAAACGCCGCCAAAACGACGGTTTCTGTTGTTAAAATTGTCGATTGCCGCATCCAGATCGGTGGTTTTGAAGTCCGGCCACAGCACATCGGTGAAGTAATACTCCGAGTAGGCGGACTGCCACAGCAGGAAGTTGGACGTGCGGATCTCGCCTGAAGGACGGATGATGAGATCGGGATCGGGCATGTGCGCGGTATACAGGTTGGCGGTGATGGTATCCTCGGTGATATCCTCAGGTGCCAGCTCGCCGTTCTTCACCTGCTCCGCGATGGCACGGACGGCGTTTTTGATCTCGTCACGGCCGCCGTAATTGATACACAGCGAGGCTGTTGCCGCGTCCGGACCAAGCCGATCGGCAATCTCGTCCACCTCCGCGATCTGCGCGCGGATATCCTCCGGCAGAACAGTCAGGTCGCCCAGCACGCGCACGGCTACGCCGCGCTCGAACATGGTTTCCGCCGCTTCCTTCAGATAGGAGCGGAAGAGATTCATCAGCGCATCGACTTCATCCTGCGGACGCTTCCAGTTTTCGGTAGAGAATGCATAGACCGTGAAATACTGCACGCCAATGTCCTTGCAGTAGGCGGCAATGGTGCGGAACGTCTCCGCGCCGACCTTGTGACCGGCCTTGCGCGGCAGACCGCGTTTCTTGGCCCAGCGGCCGTTGCCGTCCATGATGACCGCAATATGACGCGGCACCGGACGGTTTTCGGGCGCGTTATCCTTCTTTTTTCGTGTGAACAGACCCAACCTGTTTCCTCCCTGTTTGTCCCTCTTGCAGCAGGTTTTCCTGCCAATTTCATGCAAAAGGGCGACGAATCCGCCGCCCCCAATGTCACTTCGCTCCTCGACCGAAAACACGTTTTCGGTCGATCGGAACGTACCGAGCAAACGCTCGGATACGTCCTGCGAGCACATCTGCGCGCCGCTTTGCGGCACACAGCTATGCTCCCTTGTGTAAAAAGCGAGATACATGCTCCCGCTTTTTACGGATTTTCTGCGAAAATCCGATTTTATGCCGCTGCAGGCAGCGGACTTCCCCCTGGATTAAACCTCTGCGAGTTCCTTGGACTTCTTAGCGACCATTGCATCAACTTCCTTGACATACTTGTCAGTCAGCTTCTGCATCTTGTCCTCGCCGTCGTGCAGCTCGTCCTCGGTGATCTCGCTCTTCTTCTGCGCTGCCTTGAACTTATCCAGTGCATCGCGGCGGATGTTGCGGAGCGCAACCTTTGCCTCCTCACCGGTCTTGGAAACGCCCTTGATAAGCTCCTTGCGGCGCTCCTCGGTCAGCGGCGGGAAGTTCAGACGGATCTGCTTGCCGTCGTTCTGCGGGTTGATGCCGAGGTCGGAGACCTGGATCGCCTTCTCGATGGCCTTGAGCACCGAGCCGTCCCACGGCTGGACGGCCAGCGTGCGCGGGTCGGGAGTAGAGATTGCCGCAACCTGATTCAGCGGGGTCGGTGCACCGTAATACTCAACGGTGATCTTATCGAGAACCGCCGGGTTTGCGCGGCCTGCGCGGACTGCTGCCAGCTCCTTGGAGAGCACGTCCAGCGTTTTCTGCATTTTTGCCTCGTGGGACTTGATCTGTTCCTTCATTATTTTACCTCCTCAACGATCGTGCCGATCTTTTCGCCGTTAACAGCGCGGTGAATATTTTCGGGGTCGGAAAGCGCGAATACCAGAATCGGGATATGGTTATCCATGGACAGCGAGGTCGCGGTGGAGTCCATAACGCCGAGACCCTGATTGAGCACATCCATGTAACTCAGGTGGTCGTACTTCTTGGCATCCGGGTTGACAGCCGGGTCGGAATCGTACACGCCGTCTACGTTCTTTGCCAGCAGGATAACGTCCGCACCGATCTCTGCCGCACGCAGAACCGCTGCGGTGTCGGTCGAGAAGAACGGACAGCCAGTGCCGCAACCGAAGATAACGACACGGCCCTTTTCAAGGTGACGGGTCGCGCGGGAACGGATGTACGGCTCAGCGATCTTGTTCATCTCGATAGCGGTCTGCACGCGAACGTCCACGCCGCGCTGCTCCAAAGCATCCTGCAGAGCCAGTGCGTTGATGGTGGTTGCCAGCATGCCCATGTGGTCCGCGCGGGTGCGCTCCATCTTGCCGCCGCCGTCCTTTACGCCGCGCCAGAAGTTGCCGCCGCCGACAACAATGCCGATCTCGCAGCCCTCTTCGTTGCATTTTTTGATCACATCGCATACCGGACCGATGACATCAAAGTTCAGGCCGAAATGCTTATCGCCCGCAAGGGCTTCGCCGCTGATCTTGATCAGTACGCGCTTATATTTCTGTGCTTCCATGCTCCACACTCCTTATTCTATTCCTGTTTACTATTCTACCCTATTTTCGGAGAATTTGCAACGATTTATATAGCGGCAAATGAATAAAAGGCGAAGCGGTTTGCGCCCTCCGGACGGTTGCAGGCTCCCCTGAAAGGGGAGCTGGCGCAGCTTGCTGCGACTGAGGGGTTTCGGCACCGGTTTTTCAGGGCATCCGAACCGTGCAGGCGGTTCACCGCTTCCGGGCGAAGCGTTTTGCCGTAGACTGCGGCGGGGATTGCCGCTACGCGTGGCATAACAGTGCCGCGCAACTCGTTTTCCGACACAAACCGGCTGCAATCGCAGGATTTGGATAATCTGCACAGGTAAAAATGTTGCGCGGCACGGGTATGCCGCGCCTGCGTAGACTAAACCGTATGTGTAGCAGAAAGGTATCTGACATTGCGTATAGGTAAAGAAATGGGCAGACACATTGGTCTGCCCTACGGAACGGTAACCCGACTGCCGTTCCCCTTTTTCATGCTTACGCAGTCTACCATCTGCACCCAAGCCCTTGCGGGAAAAGGGGTGATTCACAAGAGGGTGGAAAACCGCAGGTTGTCTACCCTCTTGTGCGCCCGCCGCGCGCAGCGGCAACATTCCCGCACGCCGCAGCGTGCGAAATCCTCTGCCGTGGGTACGGCAACCCCCTCCACCGCCGTTCGGCGGTTCCCCTCTCCTTTCAGGGGAGGCTTCCGGTCGGTGCAAACGGTTCTTAACGACATATATCCTTTGGGGAACGCAAAAAACCGAGGGCAAATGCCCTCGGTTTCGTGTTTTATTGCGCGATATGCGAAGAATTACTTCTTCAGAACAACCTCGCCGCCCAGACCGGTGTGTGCAGTGATGTACTCACGGCCCATCTTAGCGTACTCGAACGGATTAGCCTTAGCCGGATCCTGCTCTGCCTCTACCATGATCCAGCCGGTGTAGCCAGCCTTGTCAAGCAGATCGAATACAGCGTCGAACTCTACGCAACCGTCCGGATCGCCCGGTACGGTGAAAGCGCCTGCGCGAACTGCATCCAGGAAGGACCAGTGCTCAGCGCGAGCCTTCTCAACCAGCGGCATGCGCATGTTCTTCAGATGAACATGGCCAACACGGTCAGCGAACTTCTCGAGCATCTTTACCGGATCCTCGCCAGCGAAAGTGAAGTGGCCGGTATCGAAGCACAGGAATACATACTTCGGATCGGTGTTCTCCATCAGGCGGGTAGTCTCCTCAACGGTCTGGCATACGGTGCCCATGTGATGATGGAAGCAGGTGCGGATGCCGTACTTCTCCATGGACAGCTTGCCCAGCTTGTTCAGGCCGGTGGTGAAGCGATCCCACTCCTCGTCGGTCAGAACGCGCTTCTTGTCGTCCAGAACCGGGGTGTCCAGCTGGCCCTGGATAGAACCGGACTGCTCGGATACGTTGATTGCGGTAGCGCCAACGTAGGACAGGTAATCCAGCTCCTTGATGAACTCAGCCTCTACCTCTTCGTACGGCTTGTCAACCAGGAAAGAGGAGAACCACTTGGAAGCGATGGTCAGGTTGCGTGCGTCCAGCATGTGCTTGAGGACAGTCTTGTCCTCCGGATACTTGTGACCTACTTCGCAGCCGTCAAAACCAGCGAGCTTCATCTCAGAGATGCACTGCTGGAAGGTGTTCTCGTCGCCGAGATCCCACATATCATCATTGGACCAGCCGATCGGGCAGATACCCAGTCTTACTTTCTTCGGATCTAACATAGTTATTCCCTCCATAATCTTCTCTCTGCGTCTGCGCAGAACAAACGCATTTTTGTTATTCTTATTGTACCCTTATGCACTGTAAATGTCAAACGCATTTTTTCACAAAGCCGAGTTGTGCAATCCGCTGTTTTTGTCATTCCGCGAACTTGTGCGTGTGCGTGCACGCACTTTTGCGCAAAAACCGCGCGAGATTGTTCCCGCGCGGTTGATTTTGTCTTATCTGTAACTTTTCGTCTGCTGCGCTCAGATACGGGCCACACCGGAATCGCGGGCAGCCTGTGCAACGGCATCGGCTACCGAACGGATGACCTTTTTGTCGAACGCCATCGGCATGATATACTCCGCGTTCAGCTCCTCATCGGAAACGCAGGCCGCGATCGCCTTAGCCGCTGCCAGCTTCATCTCCTCATTGATGTCGCTTGCGCGAACATCGAGTGCGCCGCGGAAAATGCCCGGGAACGCAAGCACGTTGTTGATCTGGTTCGGGTAGTCCGAACGGCCGGTGCCGACAACGGCAGCGCCGCCCTTCTTTGCGTCCTCCGGCCAGATTTCGGGCACCGGATTTGCCATAGCGAATACCATCGGGTCCTTGGCCATGGTGGAGACCATCTCTGCAGTAAGCACCTGCGGAGCGGACATGCCGAAGAATACATCCGCACCCTTGACAGCATCGGCCAGCGTGCCGGTCATGTGCTCGCGGTTGGTGACCTTGGCCATCTCCTGCTGTGCCGGATTCAGGCGCTCATCGCCCTCGCAGACGATGCCGAAGCGCTCAACCATCGTGATGTGCTTGACACCGAGGAACATCAGGAACTTGGTAACGGCGATAGCAGCCGCGCCGCAGCCGTTGACAACCATCTTGATCTCATCCACCTTGCGGCCGGTCAGGCGGCAGGCGTTGAGCAGAGCCGCACCGCAGCAGACAGCCGTGCCGTGCTGGTCATCGTGGAATACCGGAATGTCGCAGACCTCTTTCAGACGGCGCTCGATCTCAAAGCAGCGCGGAGCCGCGATGTCCTCGAGGTTGATGCCGCCGAACGAGCCGGAGATCAACTGAATGGTGCGGACGATCTCGTCCACATCCTTGGAAGCCACACAGAGCGGGAACGCATCCACGTCAGCGAACGCCTTGAACAACGCGCACTTGCCCTCCATAACCGGCATGCCGGCAATCGGACCGATATCGCCCAGACCGAGCACCGCAGTGCCGTCCGTGATGACCGCAACCAGATTGTGGCGGCGCGTGTACTTGTAGCTGAGAGACGGATCGTCCTTGATCTTAAGGCACGGCTCGGCAACACCCGGCGTGTACGCGATCGACAGATCGTCCTTGCTGTTTACCTCACAGCGAGCTACGACCTCAATCTTGCCGCCCCATTTTTCGTGTGCCTGCAGTGCGCGTTCCTTAACGTCCATGTTCTGTTCCTCCGTTATCGTTCTTGTTCCGTTCGACGGAAAGAGTTTTCTATCTTACCTTATTATACAGAGTAGAAATGCGTTCGTAAAGGGGTAGTTTGTACAAAGAGCGGAGAGTAATCGAGCATGAAAAATGGAGGATGGAGAATGAACGTGAAGATGGTTAAGGCAACACACACTCTTCACTCTGCTTGCAGCACTGTTTTCTGACCAGCTTCGGTAAAATAAAGATTGCAGCGCACCCCGAGCACACGGCACCAACAACGTCCGACAGCGGCTCGGAAAACATAACGGCCGTTGCCCCGAAGATCGGCGGCAGGACGAACACGCTGACAAGGAAAATGCCCTTGCGGATCATGGAAAACGTCAGCCCCCATTTGACAAGGCCCATGCCGGTCATGCCGTCCACGAACGGGTACTGGATGGTCAGTCCAAGCACGCCGAGCGAGTAGGTGCGGATCATATACGCCGCCATATCAATATACGCCGGGTCTTTGGTGAAAATTTTGACAAAAGCGCCCGAGACCGTCTGCGCGAGCAGGAACATGATACCGCAGAACACGAGGCACAGCAGCACAATGCACCGAAACGCCTTCATGACGCGTTTTTCGTCGCACGCGCCGTAGTTATAGCCGAGAATGGACTGTGTGCCCGCCGTAATTCCGCCGAGTGGCAT
This sequence comes from Butyricicoccus sp. AM32-19, assembly GCF_003480365.1. Classification (NCBI taxonomy): domain Bacteria; kingdom Bacillati; phylum Bacillota; class Clostridia; order Eubacteriales; family Butyricicoccaceae; genus Butyricicoccus; species Butyricicoccus sp. AM32-19. Next base: position 152,560 of record NZ_QUIX01000004.1, read on the forward strand.
GGTGATGACGAGCATGAAGCTCTGCATGATGGCGGCACACGCGATGAGCATATCGCTGTCTGCGCCGCCGTATTTGCGCAGCATGACGTTGATGGAGATGAGCAGCACGTTATCAAGCGCGATGATGAGCGCAGGCGACAGACCGACCTGCACGATACGGCGCATCCAGCCAAAATTGACCGACTGACGGGTAATGCGGACAGCGGCTCTGCCGCTGAACAGGAACCGCAGAATGTACACCGTCGAGCACGCCTGCGACAGCACGGTCGCAAGAGCGGCTCCGCGCACGCCCATGTGCAGCGCAAAAATGAACACCGGGTCAAGTGCGATATTTACGGCCGCTCCGAGCATAACCGACCGCATTGCGGTACCCGAAAATCCCTGACTCATTGTAATTTGATTGAGTCCGTAGCTCAGTAATGCGAACACCGTACCGGAAACATAGGTCGTGAAGTACGCCTGCGCGTAATCCCACAGGACCTCGCTGCACCCGAAAGCGAACAGAATCTGCCGCTTGAAAATGAGCAGCGGCACAGTTGCCAGCACGCTCAGCGCCAGCAAAAGGTAGAAGCTGTTCGTGATAATCTGACGGGCACCGTCCATGTCGCGCCGCCCCATGCGGATGCTCATCAGCGGTCCGCCGCCGAAGCCGATGAGCGCACCGATGGCGGTTATCATAGTCACCACAGGCGCGCACACGCCGACACCGGCCAGTGCCGCATCGCCTGCGCCTGCAATGTGACCGACGTACATGCGATCGACCACGCTGTATAGAATATTGACAAACTGTGCCAGCATGGCCGGTATTGCAAGCTGCAGAACCAGCTTGCCGACCGGTGCTGTGCCCAGTGGGCTGTCTGTTTGGGTCATGGTTCTCTCCCCTTTCCGCTCCCTCTATTATAGTGAGATTCGCGGTTGGCGTAAAGAGGAAAATGCCCTGACGGGAGGTCAGGGCATTCGCGTTTACAGATTATCGTTCTTTACAAATTTTACGGTATATGCCTCCGCATAGCTGCTGTATTTGACCGCCGAACTGTTTTCCGGGTCAGCGAACGCGTCAATCGCCACCAGAATCTGTGTTCCGTCTGTACGGAATGTGCGTACAAGCAGTGGAATCTCCACATCGACCGCCAGATCGTCAATCTTTTCCTCCTGCATGGCCACCGCCGAGGTCAGCCACTCCGTCGGCAGACCGCTCAGCGCAGGAGATTCCGCAAACTGTATAGAATTTCCCGATTCCGGTGTCTGCGCATCAATGATAACGATATATTCCGCATTGAGTACATCACTCTCCGGCTGAAATCGAATCGTTCCCTCGTTTTCTTCGACTTTATCCAAATTAACGGTAAACGTCCCGCCCTCGTTCTCCCATGCGCTGCCGTCCCAGATGTAACGCCGGAACTCCATTCCGTTTACATCCGCATGATTGCCGGCAAAATCGTACTTCACCGCCATATCCATCTGCGGTCCATCGGTTTTCTGCTCCACCGGCGTGATGGAAATCGTATTATCCGCCGGCTGTGTCTTCGCCTGTCCGCACCCGCTCAAAATCCCCACAAGAGCTAGCGCCAGTCCTGCTGCGTATCGTTTTTTCATGTGGTACACCTCCGTTTCAGCATTTACATTTCATAACAGAAAATTACAGTGTACGCTTCCGCATACACGCTTTTCTGTACGGCTTTGCTGTTTTCCGGTTCCGAAAACGCATCAATAGATACCGGAATGATCGTACCGTCCGTGCGGAACACACGCACGAGCAACGGAATTTCCGTGTCGACTGCCAAGCCATTGACAGGTTCCTCCCATGCAGCAACAGTTGCCGTCAATCCCTCCATCGGCAGACTGTTTCTCTCGGGCGAATCCATAACCTGTGCATATCCGCCAAGCTGTGGCGAATCCATTCCAATCTTATAGTTCGCATTCGCCGCATCGCCGTCACGCTCGAATTTGATCGTGCCCTTGCCGCTGCCCAGTGTCGCCGAACAACGCAACCCAAACGTGGCATCCTCATCTTTCTGCCATGTGCTGCCATCCCATATATAACAGCCAAACAATACGCCCTCGGCTTCGCTCCTGTGGCCGGAAAAATTATACTCAATCAGTCTGCCACTCTGGTCTGCGGTCGTTTCCTCCACCGGTGTAAGGCTGATTGTGTTGTCTGCCGCCGGCTGTCCGCACACGCTCAAAATCCCCACAAGAGCCAGTGCCAGTCCTGCCGCGTACCGTTTTTTCATGCGGTACACCTCCTCCTTTTACTGTTGTGCTTACAGTGTAGCAGATTTGGGTGATATTGTCTATTTCCAGACCATGCAAAATCTGCGTTTGCTTCTGTGCAATGTAACGACAAAAAAGCGTTCCGACATACGTCGGAACGCTTTTCGATGCAATTTTACTTCGCGTATCTGCGGGAAAACTTAGCCGTTCTTGCGAGCGATAGCCTTCTTAGCAGCCTCTACGATGTGAGCAGCGGTCAGACCGTACTCCTCGCGCAGGAAGGACTCAGCGCCTACCTGGCCGAAGCGATCCTCAACGCCTACCATCTCCATCGGAACCGGGTTGTTCTTGATAACAACGTTAGCAACAGCAGAACCCAGACCAACCTTTACCTGATGGTTCTCAGCGGTTACGATAGCGCCGCACTCAGCAGCGGAATCGAGGATGAGCTGCTCGTCGAGCGGCTTCCAGGTGAACATATCGATAACCTTGGCAGAGATACCCTCAGCAGCCAGCTGCTCCTGAGCCTTCAGTGCCTCGTCTACCATGATGCCGGAAGCGATGATAGCTACGTCCTTGCCTTCCTTCAGGGTAACGCCCTTGCCGATCTCGAAGTCAGAGCCATCGCCGTAAACGGTGGTGAAGCCCTTGCGGATCATGCGCATGTAGGAGAACTTGCCGGATGCTGCCAGCTTCTTGGTCAGGCAGTTGATCTGAGCGTAGTCAACCGGGTCGATGACAACTGCTTCCGGTACGGACATGTACAGAGCGCAGTCCTCGAACGGCATGTGGGTACCGCCGTTGTATGCAGCGCATACGCCGGGGTCGGAACCGATAACGTGTACCGGCAGCTTAGCGTAAGCTGCGGACATGAATGCCTGGTCAAATGCACGGCGGGAAGCGAAGCAGCCGAAGGAGTGCATGAATACGGTGCGGCCGGTAGCAACCAGACCTGCAGCAACGCCCATAGCGTTAGCCTCTGCGATACCTGCGTTTACGGTCTGCTCCGGGAAAGCCTTAGCCAGCTTGCCGGTATTGATGCAGTTCTCGAGGTCGCAGTCAACGTGCATAACCTTGCTGTCCTTCTCCATCAGGTCCAGCATAGCGGTAACAAAACCGTCACGGTTGTTACGAGAATCCTTCTCGTGCTTGCCAATCAAAGTAAAGCTCATGTTCAATACCCTCCCTTACTGTGCCTTGATCTCAGCGAGCTTCTTCTCAGCAGCAGCAATGGCTTCATCCCACTGCTCCTTAGTCGGCTGAGAGGAGTGCGCGCCAGTGCCTTCAGCAAAGGTGGCGCCCAGGCCCTTAACGGTGTTCAGGACGATGCAAGTCGGTACGCCCTTGGTGTCGTAAGCGAGCTGAACAGCGTCGTAGATCTGCTCTACGTCATTGCCGTCCTGCAGCTCGATCACGTTCCAGCCAAATGCTGCGAACTTAGCACCGATGCCCTTGCCGTGGCTCATAACCTTGTCAACCGCACCGTCGAGCTGGTACTTGTTGTCGTCTACGAAGCAAACGAGGTTGTCCAGCTTGTAGTGAGCTGCGAACTGAGCAGCCTCCCAAACCTGGCCCTCATCGCACTCGCCGTCGCCAACGAATACGAATACATGGCTGTCGCGGCCGTCGAGCTTGTTGCCCAGAGCAGCACCGGTAGCGGTGGACATGCCCTGACCGAGAGAACCGGTCGTCAGGTCAACACCGGGGGTCTTGGTGCGGTCGGTATGGGACGGGAAATTGGTGTGCGGCTGATTGAGGGTATAAGCGTCCTCGATCGGGTAGAAACCCTTCAGACCGAGGGTAGCGTACATAGCCGGACCAGCGTGGCCCTTGGACAGCACGCACCAGTCACGATCTTCCCAATGCGGGTTCTTCGGATCAACCTTCATTACTTCGCCGTACAGAACTGCCAGCGCATCAATAACGGACATTGCACCCGGAACGTGGCCGAAGCCAAGCGAACCGACGGTCTTCAGGGTCTCCACACGGATTTCCTGAGCAAATACACGAAGCTCCTGCATCTTTTCTGCTTTCTGCATTGCATACACCTGCCTAATTCAAAATATAATTTTCTCTCCGCGGAACAGGTTCCAGCGTACAGCGGCACAATGCCACTGTTTTACGAATACAAGTGTATCACCAAACCGCCCAAATTTCAACCGAAATTCCTGCATTTGTTCGCAAAATTCCAATTTCATTCAAACGCCTTATGGAAAATATCTAATTTATTTCGAGTAAAATTAGGTAATTTGTTGGTTATCTGCTGGTTATATGTATTTATTTTGTTGGTAAACCTCTTGCAAAACGGTAAAAATATATTTTCAAAAGGGGTATCCCGCCCTATTTTCGCTGTTTGTCTGCGTATCCCTCTCCCCGCAGACGGGTTACCGCTCCTCTCCCCGCTCACTGCCAGAAATTATTTTTGAAAGGCGGTTTTACGGATTTTGCTTACTTTCTGCCGTTCTTCACCGCGAATTATCATGTATTTCCGACCTTTTTCGCCAAATCCATGTCATATTCCCATTCTTCGGAGCAGTGGACATTTGGTTACAAATTTGATAAACTAAAGAAAACATTGTGGATACATTCGGATACTACTGGGCGGATATTATTATGTGGGAGCTGTGAATATGAAAGTCAGCCGTCTCAATTCGATAGAGCAATATGTCATCTCGCGCGAGACCGTCAGCATTGACGAGCTGTGCGAGGTTTTTGGCGTGTCCAAGAATACCATCCGCCGCGACCTGAATGAGCTTGAGCAGCGCGGCCACATCACCAAGGTATACGGCGGCGTGACCGCTACGGTTCCCTCCGGTGCCGTGCCGACGCCCATCCGTTCGGGCCTCAACCAGATCGACAAGTCTCTCATCGGCCGTCTGGCCGCCGAGGAGGTCGCGGATGGCGATACCATTTTTATCGACTCCGGCACGACCACCCTGTGTCTGCTGCGGTTTCTCGTGGCAAAAAAGCGGATTACGATCATCACCCACTCGCTCGGCGCGCTGAGCGAGGCCTCCAAGTACGATAACCTTAATATTATCTCGCTCGGCGGCATTTACAGCCCGACTACGGATTCGTTTGTCGGCCTGTCCGCGATCGAAGCGCTGTCCACCATGCGTATCAACAAGGCGTTCATGGGCGCGACCGGCGTGTCGCTGACTGCAGGCATGACCAACACCACCTTCCTCGAAGCCGAGATCAAGCGTGCCGTTGTTCACCGCGCGGATAACATCTACGGCATGGTCGATTCATCCAAGATCGGCAAGGAAGCAATTGTCACGTTCTGCCACCTCAAGGATCTGACCGCGTTCATCACCGACTGCGAACCGCCGAAGGAGTACGTTGATCTGTGCAATGCAGAAAACGTAAAACTGAGATATGAGTAACGTAAAGGGAGCAAATCACACGATTTGCTCCCTTTTATTTATTCAGGAACCAGACACCGGCATTGAGATACGCCGCGTATATCAGCCAGGCCAAGTACGGCACAAGAAGCCATCCCGCCTGCTTGTCAATACGGTAAAATGCCCTTACGGTGACAAGCACAAGCGCCAGCAGCAGAATCAGCCACCAGAACGCCGTTCCGTACAGTCCAACGCGAAAAAACAGCAGCGGCCACACAAAATTCACTGCAAGCTGCGTGTAATACAGCGCGAGCGCGTTGCTTCGCTCCGGCGAGCCGGACTGCCGCACGCGCAGACTCGCCCAGCCCATGAGCACATAGAGAATCGTCCACGCAATGGGGAATATCCATGCCGGCGGTGCAAGCGGCGGCTGCACCAACGCCGCATACTGCGACATGCTGCCCATCGTCAGCCATGCCGCAAGTCCGCCGACCGCCAGAGGCAGTGCGAAGCTGAAAATCTTCATTTTCCGTCCCTCCCGTTCCTATTTATATGGAGCGAGAGGGATTTTATGCATTTACAGCTCTCTTTTCCGGTAAATGCCCACACCGATGCGCCAGCATACCGCGTACACGATGGCCCCGACGATCACCAGTCCGCCAAAGAACGCCGCAAGCTGTCCGACCGACCAGCTGTCCATGCCGCCGACAGCCTGCACAAGTTTATTGAACGCCGGATGCTTTTTGACGACGGTCAGCAGGATGATCGGCACCCACACCACGGCAAGGAGTAAATACCGACCGCGATCCGGACCAAACCGTAAAACGAGTACAAATTCAATACCCATTAGCGCCAGTCCGACCGCCTCACAGGCCAGCATGCCCATCATATCCTCTGCCATTGCATCACCGCCGAAGGCATTCATGCCCGCAATACATATCATGCCCAGTGCCACAACCGTCAGATTGACCAGCAGGCTGATCACAAATTTGCTGCTCACCACATCGCGCCGAGAGACCGGAAGTGCCAGACTCAGCTTATCCCATCCGTAGGCATAATCGCTGCTCATGAGCGTTGCGGGCACCATAAGCGACAGCATGCACAGCATAAACGGTACAAAAGACAGCCCGTTTCCGGAGATGATCGAAGCCAGCGCAACTACAACTGTTGCGATCACCATTGCCTTCATCGACCGGCGCAGATTCATCCAGTCCGCATACAGCATTGCTTTCATCTTGCGTCCTCCCCTCTCGTCAGGAACAGCATGATCTGTTCGATGTTGACCGGCTCGACCGACCAGTTTTCCGGTACGCCGTCGCGTCTTACCAAGGCCTCACAGCCGAACGCGCCCACGCGCTTTGCCCGCACGGCAGACGGGTCAAGGGCGTTCAGCTGATCGGCGGTGCAGCGCAGTATACCGCAGGTGTCGAGCAGTTCGTCGCGCGGCTCGCTCAGCAGCACCTCGCCCTTGTGGATGAAGGTGATCTCGTCCGCGATTTTGTCCAAATCGCTCGTGATGTGACTGGACAACAAAATCGCGTGATTTTCGTCCTGCATGAAGTCGTACAGCAGATCGAGTACCTCATCCCGCACGACCGGATCAAGGCCGCTCGTCGGCTCATCAAGCAGCAGCAGCTCCGCGTCATGCGACAGCGCTGCCGCGAGATTCAGCTTGGTTTTCATGCCCTTGGAGTAGTCCTTGATGGCCTTTTCGCGGTCAATGCCGAATTTTTCGATGTACGACGCAAACTGCTCTGCATTCCAGTTTTTGTACGCTCTGCCGAGCAGCGTGCTCACCTGTGCGGCGCTCATCGTGCTCGGGAAACCGCCGTCCTCGAGCACCACGCCGATCTTCTCACGGACGGACAGATTCGAGCCGCGTTCCCCCAGCACGGTAATCTCGCCGCTGTCCGGCCGGATGAGGTCGAGCACCGCCTTGATGGTCGTTGTCTTTCCGGCACCGTTTTCTCCTATTAAACCCATTACCGTGCCTCTCGGCAGGGTAAATCCCACATTGTGGAGCGCAAATCCGCCGTATTTCTTGCAGACGCCGTGCAGCTCCAGTGCATTCTCTCTCATAATCCTTCCTCCTCAAACAGTGTCCGTGCCAACTCTGCAAACTCGTCCGCAGACAGTCCGGCCAGTCTCGCCGCTTGCACAGCGTCCGTCAGGTGCTGCTCTGCCGTGCGAAGCTGCGCTTCCCGCAAACGTTCGCTGCTGACCGGTGCAACAAAGCTGCCGCGTCCGGTCTGGCTGGTGATCAAGCCCTCGCGCTCAAGCTCCTCATACGCACGCTTGGTCGTGATAACGCTGATGCGCAGTTCCTTCGCCAGCAGGCGCATAGACGGCAGCGCCTCCCCCGGCTGCAGCTCTCCGCCGAGGATTTTCGCCTTGATCTGACGTGTGATCTGCTCGTAGATCGGCGTGCTGTCCATGTTGGATACTATGATGTCCATGCCGTCCCTCCCTCTTTTATTGTATATACTCATTATATACAATATGAGCAATATGTCAAGGGATAGATTTCCACCAGACGCGATTTTTCACAAACGAAGCGGTTTGAGAGACGGCGGTTTTTCACACGCTCAACGCAAAGCACAATTCCCGCCGAAAAATTTTATAGTATTTTCATACAAACTGCCGAACATTTTTTCTTGCATTTTGACGAAAACCACGCTATACTGTAATTGTTCAAAGAAAGTGCTTAAAAACAGCACAAACACTGTAAAACACAGCTTTACTAATTGACTATCTCTCTTTTTCCTTTCTTTTTTACTCTTTTCTTCTTTGTGATCGGATCACACCTCCCGATCACAGCAAAGCAGGCTCGGTTTATCCGAGCCTGTTTTGTTTTTGTCTGAAATTTTATTTCCCGTGTTGCAAACGGAGAATTGAAAACAGAAAATAAATGATGAATATACTGGTAAACCTCGTGAAAACGGCACCCGTTCTACATACTCCGTAGGGTTGAGTGCCCTCAGAGGGTGAATCGCCCAAAATGCAAGAGACCACTCCGGAGCGCCCCGCCATTTGTCAATTCATTTGCAAACACCTAACCGTAGAGGCACCCAAAACACCGTTAACCGGGCGCGTTCGGTCGTGCTATGGGCGCACACTGTACTCCCATACGATACACCCTGCACAAACCAGAAAGAAACTGCGTTCATTTTCCATTCTCAATTCTCCATTCTCAATTACACACAAAAAGAACCCGAAACCAAGGCTTAACAGTCGTAAGGAACTATAAGTCTTGCGGTTGGGGCAGAGAACGGTGTGACCGTGAAGGTCACGCCGTTTTTCTGCGTCCAAGGGTAGATTCTGCGATCATGGGTTCTGCCAGCACGGGGATCCCCACATCGTCCACGAAGTTGAAGAAAATCTCAACCTTCTGTCGGCGCTTGCCGTCAGACTTATCCGGTGCGTGAATGATGATCTTCTTGATATACTCGTTGACAATCGTCTGCGTCAGCTCCGTGACATCCACATACTTTTTCGTCAGCGCAATGAAAGCGTCCAGATCATCGCCCATTGCCTGCCGCTGCTCGCCCCATTCTTCCGTTGTTTCAATTTCGAGCTTTAACCGTTCCTGCTCCGCTTCATAATCAGCCGTCATTTTCTTATACTTCTCCTTGCCGATCTCACCGAGAGCGTAATCCTCATAGAGCCGGGACATGACCACATCAAGATTGGCAAGGCGTTTTATTGCCTGCTCCACGCGCTTCTGATCTTCCCGGATGTCTCATTCCTGATCGGCGCGGCGGTAATGCAGCCACTCCTCTTGAAAGCCCTCCACATCGCTGCGGATATACGCATTGACCGC
>NZ_QUIX01000040.1:0-1798 GCF_003480365.1 Butyricicoccus sp. AM32-19
ATTGTGATACTGAAATTCGTATTCAGCGGAATATCCGTCAAAGCCTTCACATAGATACCGCTGCTGTCCGCAGTAACCTGCACCTTGGTATCATCGAGGGTCACAACATACTCGTCCGGTCTAAGCAGCACCTTTGCCGTGCTGCCGGTAGTCAGCGACTTGTTCAGCAGCAGCGCATACAGATTTACCGTGCCGTCCTTGCTGACAGTAACCGTGGAACGAGTGCCGGCAAGCTGATGCTGTTCACTTGCTGCACCATCTGTAAAGTTGCCGCTGTTGTTCGGCATATCCTTTAAGACAGCGCCGGTCATGTAGTTATTGTTCAGATACACCTTTGCACCTGCGTCATGCCGTGCTTTGAGCGTAGCAGGAACAAAACCGCGCAAATAAGTGTTTTCCAAATGAATCTCGGTCAACGCAGTCTGCGTAAATGCGTCCGGTAAGACACCGCGCAGAGGGTTCGTGTCCAGCGCGAGATATTGCAGGTCTGCCAGATTAGCAATACCGGCAGAGATTTCGCCTTCCAGCTTGTTTTCAGACAAGTCTAAAATCTGCAAACCAGAAAGCGAGTACAGCGTTTCGGGAATCGTGCCGGTCAATCCGCATTGCCACGCCGAAAGCGAGATAAGGTTATTCAGCGCGGACAGGTCGGGAATCGTACCGCCGATAGCATTTTCCGAAAGGTTCAAGTATTTCAGACTGCTCATACCGGCAACTGCCGCAGGAAAACCGCCGGTCAACTGATTTCCCATGAGGTTCAGCACCTCAATCTGGGTATTGCTCAAAATCGTGTCCGGTATCGTACCAGTGTACTGGTTATCTTTTAGAACCAGCGTTTTCAATGCGGGCATTGTACCAAACTCGGAAGGAATCGCACCTGCATAATCATTGCCGCCCAAGTCTACATTTTGCAGTTTCGGGAGCGTATAGAGCGCAGACGGAATATCTCCGCTCAAATGATTATCCGAGAGGAACAGATACCGCAATTCACTAAGTTCCCCGATTGCAGCCGGTATATGTCCGGTGATGTTCTGACCTTTTAGACCAATGCTCTTGATCTCCACAAGGTCTTCCGCTCCGGTGATGGTATCCAGTGTGCGCTGCTGGGCGTTCAGCAAACGCTCAATCTCATTGATGAACCAGGTCTGTCCATCACAGGCGGCAATAAACCGTTTGGCATATTCCGTCTGTGGGTTTGGCGTAAAGTCCGCTGCGCCTGCCGTGAGTGGTGCGTATAGCTGCAACAGCAAGGCTATTACAAGCAATACGCTGATTCGTGTGCGTTTCATTTTTCGATCGCTCCCTTTCTTTTGCGCCCAAACAGGTAAAAAAGAGCGCAATACCACATGGATAGTAGTCCACACAGTATTGCGCTGTTTCTTAAAATGCGGGGACTGGTTAGGCAGCTGGCTGTCATGCGATTGCAGAGCAATCGTTTAGACCCTATAGCTTTGCGCCGCAGAGTTTCCTCTGTTTTGCCATTTCTGCCATTCTCCCAAGAGTTTGGGTTTTTAGTTAATTAAATTATACTAAGTTGCTTGGTATCTGTCAATTATCACTTTGTCAATTTCAACAAAAGTCCTTTTGTACTTAAACAAGTAATTGTTCAAAATTGTAGACTGTCCGCGTCGCAAAGGGTCTACTGTTATAGACTTCAAAAGATTTCTCTCTGCGCTCGCCGCCGCGAGAATGGTGAGGGGGTGCTGCGGCTGTGGGTAACTGCCGCAAGGGAGTTATCCATCAACCGCAGCAGGGGGAGAGGAAAGACGCGGGCGGCGCGGATTTCGTTCCTCTCCCC
>NZ_QUIX01000042.1:0-1079 GCF_003480365.1 Butyricicoccus sp. AM32-19
AGACCGCTATGACGGCCGTAATTAACAGTGAAGCAGCCCGAACGGCTCTTGTAAGTTCCAGTGTCGCAAGAAAAGCACTCAAAGCATCCTCTCTGGCCGTTGAAATGTCCCTTGTTTCCTCTGACGGGCAGTATTGGAATAGCATCGGAACAAAAACGATGCGCGGTTTGATTCTCTACACAAAGGCCGGTAACACCGATAATGCTTTCACGATCACAAAGGTTGACAGCACCACACTTGCCTCTAATAATAACGCAAGAAACGCCGCAACCAGCGGAAGTACAGGATATAAGGATTGGTTGGAAGCCTTCCCGAATAGCTCGTGGGTCCTGTCCAGTATTACCTTTTACGCCTATTACCGGACCACAAAAATCAAGTATATTCCATGCTAAAACCAGTGCTTCGGTAATACGCATTAACATTCTAATGCGCACGCAACCGCGGTGATAACGCCGTATTCACCGACTTTCTCGGTTGTTTTGCAGTATCCAGACGTAACATTCAGCTTAAACCGGCCCATAAGCGCCTATATAAAGCTGCGTGATACGTCTTAGAATGTTAATGCGTAGCAAAATACTACTTGGCAAAGGCGAAAATACCGCAGCAGTAAGCGTCGCCGTTCTCGGTAAATGTGCAGCCGCCAATGCAGATATATTTAGCTTGTACGCCGCCAGTAGTGTAGTCGTCGGTGCTTTGACCGCCACCGGCTCTCGTGCTGATACTGCCTGCCGTAGTTTTCGTCTGAAGATGTGCAACGGTACCGGTAACGGAATTTCCGTTGCTCCATGCACCGATTTTCTTGCACAAGAATACAGATTCATTTGCGGTCGCGGTAGTATCAGTATTGCCGCCGGAAATAGCGCGTTTAGCTCCAGAATCAATATTGTCGAACTTCTGGCTGAAATAAGTGCTGTTTCCAACGGTAGAAAGCAATTTATCGTAATTACTCTGTAAATACGAACTTCCGGCAAGTTGAGTGCGTGCTGTACTGTTCTTCAGTGCCGCATTGAACGCCAATGCAGACGAGCATACCGCCGTCATAGCGGTCTGGGACGAAGCCACAGCCGCCATAGCGGTCT
>NZ_QUIX01000043.1:0-317 GCF_003480365.1 Butyricicoccus sp. AM32-19
TGACCGATAACGCAGGCCGCACCGTATCGTATGAGCATGACGGCGATTTTCTGACCGGCGTTACCAATGCAGACGGTGATACGCTGCATTATACCTACGATGGCAACGGCTATCTGAACAGTGCTACCGACTTTGAAGGCGAAGTCTATATTGAGAACGAGTATGACGGCATAGGCCGTGTGGTAAAGCAGACCTTTATCAATGCGGACATTCCCACTGTTTCTACCGTTTCCTATGACGATGACGCGCGTGTTACGACCTGTGTAGACGCAAACGGTCTGGAAACACGCTACTACTACGATAATCACCGTAACATC
>NZ_QUIX01000043.1:327-737 GCF_003480365.1 Butyricicoccus sp. AM32-19
GAGAACGAGTATGACGGCATAGGCCGTGTGGTAAAGCAGACCTTTATCAATGCGGACATTCCCACTGTTTCTACCGTTTCCTATGACGATGACGCGCGTGTTACGACCTGTGTAGACGCAAACGGTCTGGAAACACGCTACTACTACGATAATCACCGTAACATCCAGAAAATCGGAACAGTTATCGACGGCACGGAGTACACCACCAACAACACCTATGACGGCGATTATCGCGCCAACTCTGCAAGCGACCGTCTGAATGGTGCAACCGCATACGAGTACGACAGCAGCGGCAATGTGACGAAGGTTCGCTATGCGGATAATACCACTATGACGCTGACTTATACGGCGGGCGGCGATATTGCGTCCATCACGGACGCGCTCGGCAATACGGAAACCTATACCTACTC
>NZ_QUIX01000044.1:0-345 GCF_003480365.1 Butyricicoccus sp. AM32-19
AAAGATCTCACACGCACCGAAATGACAGAGCTGATGGAACACATCTTTTCCCTGTCCGAAGTCCAGCGAGCCGTCCGTCACATGGCGATTACCCACATCAGCCAAGCAAACAGAGAAAAGGAGTTGAAAGCCGATGGCACTATTTCATCTGAGCGTCACGCAGACTAAGCGCAGCGCAGGACAGTCCGCTATTGCTTCTGCCGCATACCGAGCCGGGGAACGCTTGTATAGCGAGTATTACGGCGAATACAGCGACTACACCCGCAAGGGCGGCGTGATCTGCTCCGATATTCTCCTGCCGTCCCATGCACCGCCCGAATACACAGACCGCCAGACGCTATGGAA
>NZ_QUIX01000044.1:355-579 GCF_003480365.1 Butyricicoccus sp. AM32-19
CTATGGAACGCCGTGGAAAAAGCCGAGCGTGGAAAGAACGCCCAGCTTGCATACAGCTTTGACATTGCCTTGCAGAATGAATTTTCCCTTGAGGAAAACATCGCTCTTGCAAGGCAATTTTTGTTGGAGAACTTTGTGAGCCGTGGCATGGTGGTTGACTTCGCCGTACACCAGCCAGACCGGGAGGACGGCGGCATACCAAACCCACACTTCCATGTGCTTTG
>NZ_QUIX01000045.1:0-562 GCF_003480365.1 Butyricicoccus sp. AM32-19
TGACCGATAACGCAGGCCGCACCGTATCGTATGAGCATGACAACGATCTTCTGACCGGCGTTACCAATGCGGACGGTGATACGCTGCACTATACCTACGATGGCGACGGCTATCTGAACAGTGCTACCGACTTTGAAGGCGAAGTCTATATTAAGAACGAGTATGACGGCATAGGCCGTGTGGTAAAGCAGACATTTATCAATGCGGACATTCCCACTGTTTCTAACGTTTCCTATGACGATGAAGCGCGTGTTACGACCTGTGTAGATGCTAATGGGCTTGAAACGCGCTACTACTACGATAACCACCGCAACATTCAGAAAATCGGAACAGTTATCGACGGCACGGAATACACCACCGCCAACACCTATGACGGCGATTATCGCGCCAACTCTGCAAGCGACCGTCTGAACGGTGCAACCGCATACGAGTATGACAGCAATGGCAATGTGACGAAAGTTCGCTATGCGGACAATACCGCTATGACGCTGACTTATACGGTAGGCGGCGATATTGCGTCTATCACGGACGCGCTCGGCAATACGGAAACCTATACCTACTC
>NZ_QUIX01000005.1:0-2541 GCF_003480365.1 Butyricicoccus sp. AM32-19
CCGCGCCCGCGTGCCTGAACCCCCTGTATCTAACAGGGGGGTACAAATCGCCAATGGCCAGCCGCTTTACAAAGTAGAAACCCTGATGCCGTCTGGATTTTGGGCTTTTAAGGGTTATGTCAAAAACGGGCGTCAATGTCACATGACGCAGAAAGGAGACCATCTCATGGAAAACAACGAATGGATTTGGCATTTCCGTGAAGAACGGGAACGCAACGGTATTTCGCGCAAGGCGGTTGCCGCTGTTGCAGGTATTTCGCGTGAATACCTGTGCCGTCTGGAAACCGGAAAGCTGCCGGTGACAGACAAGACAAGGAAAAGGCTCGCCGCGGCGCTCAAGACCCTGTACCCAGACCCGCTTAACCTGATGATCGACTATGTGCGGGTGCGCTTCCCTACGATGGACGCAAGGCATATTATTGAAGATGTGCTGCGGCTCAAAATGAACTATATGGCGCAGGAAGATCACGGGCTTTATTCCTATTCCAGTATGTATGTGCTGGGCGATATTGCGGTCATGACTTCACCGATGGAGGAAAAAGGTGTGCTGCTTGAGCTTAAAGGCAAGGGCTGCCGCCAATTTGAAGCCTATCTGGATGGACAGAAAAGAAGCTGGATTGAATTGTTCCGGATGTTTCTCGATGAAAAAGCGGTTTTCAAGCGGATAGACCTTGCAATCAATGATCGGGCGGGGATTTTGGATATCCCCTATCTGTGTGATAAATGCGACCGCGGGGAATGTATCTCGGTATTCCGCAGTTTCAAGGCGTACCGCACGGGCGGGCTTGCACATCTGCGGGAGGAAAACAAGGAAAGCATGGGTGCGACGCTGTATATCGGCTCGATGCAGTCTGACTTGTATTTCTGCATTTACGAAAAGGCATATGAACAGCTTGTGAAAAAAGGAATCCCCGTTGAAGATGCGGAAGTCAAAAACCGGTTTGAAATCCGGCTCAAAAACGACCGTGCTTTCTATGCGGTTTATGATCTGGTGTCTAACGAAAGCCCCGAAGATACTGCATTCGGCATCATCAACCGGTATGTCCGGTTCGTGGATAGGGATAGCCGTAAGCCGCCCGAAGATTGGCCGCTGAATCATATGTGGTCGGTGTTTATTGGGGAACATCGTGACCGGCTCAAACTGACGACTGACCCTGAGCCGTACAGCCTTGAAAAAACGCTGAACTGGCTGTCCCATCAGGTCGCGCCGTCGTGGAAGATGCTGCTGGAGTTAGACCGCAAATGCGGGACAAATATCATGGAAGAAATGCTTGCGGCAACCGAGCTGGCAGATAAGCACCGCAAGATCATTGAACAGCAGCTTCAGGAAATCGGGGATGTTGTAATTACAGAATAAAATGCAAGCAAAAGTTTAATTACAAGCGGAATGGAGGAATATTAGCCTATGAATTTCGGCGTCAACCTTTACAACTGGTTTCTTACGAACGCCCAGTCTCTTGTGCTTATGGCGATCGTGGTGATTGGTATTTATCTCGGCTTTAAGCGCGAGTTTTCCAAGCTCATTGGTTTTCTGGTCGTGTCGCTGATCGCGGTCGGCCTTGTATTCAATGCGGCAGGCGTGAAAGACGTTCTGCTCACGCTGTTCAATCAGATCATCGGCGCATAAGGAATGGGGTGTGGATGTGCGCTATCGTCAAAACCGTATCAAGATGCTGCGCAGGGCGCGTGGTATCACAGTAAAACGACTTGCGGTACTGGTAGGCGTATCACAGAGTATGCTTACAAACTATGAAAATGGAAGCAGTATACCGAGAGATCAGGAAGTATGGGACAGGCTCGCAGTGTATTTCGGTGTGTCTGTCCCTTATCTCATGGGCTTTTGAGTTTGATGTAACGGCTGGTTTCAATGTGAGACCGGCCGTTTTTATGCCTGCATGGTGGAGGTGAGAATGGATTATGGAAGAAATGCGGGTATATGTAGCGAACCTCGGCAAATACAACGAGGGCGAGCTTGTCGGCGACTGGTTTGAACCGCCCATAGACTATGACGAAATGGCGGAGCGCATCGGCCTGAACGAATTTTACGAGGAATACGCCATCCACGACTACGAGCTGCCCTTTGAGATAGACGAGTACACGCCTATTGAGGAAGTCAACCGCCTGTGTGAAATGGTGGAGGATTTGCCGGAGTATATCCAGGATAATTTACGTGAACTGCAAGGCTATTTCAGCAGTATTGAGGATTTGTGCGACCATCAGGACGACATTATCTATTACCCCGGCTGCGAAGATATGGCGGATGTAGCGCGTCAAATGGTGGAGGAAGGTTATATCTCCGTACCAGACCACCTGATATACTACTTTGACTATGAAGCGTATGGGCGCGACTTATCTATGGAGGGTACGTTTGTTGAAACGCGGAATGGTGTGTTTGAGATCGCAGTTTAACCGTTTTCTCTTTCGCCCGCCGCTGTGAGAATGGTGTGGGGGTGTGTCCGGCTGTGGGTAACTGCATGGCAGTTATCCATAACCGGGCGCAGGGGGCGAGGAAAGACGCAGGCGGCGTGGGCCTCGTTCCTC
>NZ_QUIX01000005.1:2551-91081 GCF_003480365.1 Butyricicoccus sp. AM32-19
CCATATATTTTTGGAAAACAGGAGTTAGAACAAATGAATCATACTAAAGATGCCCGCCGTATCGGCCTTGTCGATGTGGACGGGCACAACGGTTTCCCGAACCTTGCGTTGATGCGGATTTCTGCATGGCACAAGGCACTGGGTGATATGGTCGAGTGGTGGGACGGGATGCTGCCCTATGACCGCATCTATATGAGCAAGGTGTTTACCTTTTCACCGGATAACGATACGGTCATGCAGTCGGATGAGATCATCAGGGGCGGTACCGGGTACAGGGATTACGGCAGCCTGCCGGAGGAAATAGAAGCCATGCCGCCGGACTACTCGATTTACCCGCGTTACCCGTATGCTGTCGGTTTCCTTACGCGCGGCTGTATCCGTTCCTGCCCGTGGTGTATCGTCCCGCGCAAAGAGGGCGGCATCCGCCCTGCCGCGACATGGCAGGAGATCAAGCGTCCGGACAGCCGGACGATCATTTTTTTGGACAATAATGTGCTGGCGCACGAGCACGGTTTGCAACAGATAGAGGAAATGGGCCATGCGGATGTGAAAGTGGATTTCAACCAAGGGTTAGACACCCGGCTTATTACACCGGAGATCGCCGCAATGCTCGCTAAGCTGCATTGGGTGAAGTATGTGCGGCTGTCCTGTGATACGTCTGATATGCTGCCTGTGATCGCGCAGGCCGTCGCCTATCTGCGGGAAGCCGGTATCGGTACACACCGCCTGTGGTCGTATATGCTGGTGCAGGATGTAGAGGAAGCGTATCACCGCGCGCTTGTCTTGAAAGCATTAGGCATCCAGCCATTCGCACAGCCGTACCGGGACTATGACGGCGGGTGTGAGCCGACAGCAGAACAAAAGCGGTTTGCCCGCTGGGTAAACCGCAAAGAAATATTCTATACCTGCGGCTGGCATGAGTACCGCAGACGGAAATAGAAAGAGGTGCAATGATGTGAAGAAAATACGAAGTTACAGCAGTATCTGGTCTGTTGAGAAAGTCATATACGCGATCAATGATATGCGCCTGCCGTTCCCCATCACCTTTTCGCAAATGGCTTGGTTTGTCGCCTGCGAGTTTGCGGTGCTGGCGCTGGGCGGACTGCCGCCGCTCTCCATGATAGACGGTGCGCTGCTCAAGTATTTCGGTATCCCCGTCGGCGTCACATGGTTTATGAGCCAAAAAACGTGGGACGGCAAGAAGCCGTTCAGCTTTGTCAAGTCGTATACGGCCTACCTGCTGCGCCCTAAACAGACCTTTGCAGGCAAGGCAGTAAAATTCCGCAAGGAGAAAACAGGACAGCCCATTACGGCGGTTAGGAGCGTGATAATAGATGCAGTATCCGATTAAATATATCGAAAACAACCTTGTCTGGAACCATGACGGGGAATGCTTCGCATACTATGAGCTTATCCCATACAACTACTCGTTTTTAAGTGTGGAACAGAAAGAAGCGGTACACGATGCGTTCCGTCAGCTTATCGCCCAGAACAGGGACGGCAAGATACACGCCCTGCAGATCAGCACGGAATCCAGCATCCGTGCGGCGCAGGAGCGTTCCAAGGCGTATGCTTCCGGCAACCTGCGGGAAGCGGCGCTGCGCCGCATAGACGGACAGACGGAAGCCCTTGTCTCCATGATCGGGGAAAATCAGGTGGACTACCGGTTCTATATCGGCTTCAAGCTGCTGCTGAACGAGCAGGACAGCGGGAATATCGGCCGTCAGGCGGCAAATATCTTTTCCGGTTTCCTGCGGGATGTGAACCATACCCTGATGGGTGATTTCGCATCCATGCCGAATGATGAAATACTGCGCTATCAGAAGATGGAAAAGCTGCTGGAAAGCAAGATTTCGCGCCGGTTTAAGGTGCGGCGGTTGGATAAGGATGATTTCGGCTATCTGCTGGAACACCTGTACGGGAAAAGCGGCACCGCGTATGAGGACTATGAATTTCATTTGCCCAAAAAGAAATTAAAGGGTGAAACGCTTGTCAAGCGGTACGACCTGATCAAGCCCACGCGCTGCCTGATGGAAGAATACGGGCGGTACCTGCGCATATCGCATGATGACTGTGAGGCGTATACTGCTTATTTCACGATCTCGGATGTGGTCGGGGAGCTGGATTTCCCGTCGTCCGAGATTTTCTATTATCAGCAGCAGCAATTCACGTTCCCCGTCGATACCAGCATGAATGTTGAGATCATCACCAACAAGAAAGCCCTGTCCACTGTCCGCAATAAGAAAAAGGAATTAAAGGATTTGGACAACCATGCGTGGGAAAGCGGGGACGAGACCAGCACATCAATTGCGGAAGCACTGGACAGTGTGAATGAGCTGGAAACCGAACTGGGGCAAAGCAAGGAAGCCATGTACAAGCTGTCCTATGTGGTGCGCGTCACCGCGCCGGACGAGGAAGAACTCAAGCGGCGGTGCAATGCGGTACGGGATTTCTACGACGATATGAACGTCAAGCTGGTGCGCCCGGTGGGTGATATGATCGGCCTGCACCATGAGTTTATCCCGGCAAGTAAGCGGTATATGAACGACTATATCCAGTATGTTACGAGTGATTTCCTTGCGGGTCTCGGTTTCGGCGCGGCGCAGATGCTCGGGGAAAAGGACGGTATCTATCTTGCCTATGGCGTGGACACCGGCCGGAATGTGTATTTGCAGCCCGCGTTGGCCAGCCAGGGCGTGAAAGGCTCGGTCACAAACGCGCTGTCTGCGGCGTTCCTCGGCTCGCTCGGCGGCGGCAAGAGCTTTGCCAATAACCTGCTGGTGTATTACGCGGTGCTGTACGGCGCGCGGGCGCTGATCGTAGACCCGAAAGCGGAGCGCGGGAACTGGAAGCGTGATTTCCCTGAGATCGCGGACGAGATCAATATTGTCAACCTGACCTCGGACGAGCGCAACCGTGGGATGCTGGACCCCTATGTCATCATGCGCCGCCCCAAGGACGCGGAAAGTCTTGCGATAGATATTCTCACGTTTTTAACCGGCATTTCCTCGCGGGATGGCAACCACTTCCCCATCCTGCGGCGGGCGGTGCGCACGGTCACGAACAGCAAACGGCGCGGCCTGTTCTGTGTCATTGAGGAATTACGCAAAGAGGGTTCACCGCTTGCGGTGAGTATCGCAGACCATATTGAGAGCTTCACGGACTACGACTTTGCGCACCTGCTGTTTTCGGATGGGAACATCAAAAAGTCCATCAGCCTTGAAAAGCAGCTCAATATCATACAGGTGGCCGATCTGGTGCTGCCGGACAAGGGTACTTCGTTTGAGGAATTTACGACGATGGAGCTTTTGTCTGTCGCCATGCTCATTGTTATCAGCACCTTTGCGCTGGATTTCATCCATACGGACAGGAGCGTGTTCAAGATCGTGGATTTGGATGAAGCATGGTCGTTCCTGAACGTGGCGCAGGGCAAGACGCTGGCAAACAAGCTGGTACGTGCAGGCCGCGCCATGAATGCAGCGGTGTATTTCGTCACGCAGAACGCGGCAGACCTCGCGGACGAAAGTCTGAAAAACAATATCGGTCTGAAATTCGCGTTCCGCAGTACGGACATTGTGGAGATCAAAAAGACGCTGGAATTTTTCGGCCTTGACCCTGAGGACGAGGGTAACCAGAAGCGGCTGCGGAACCTCGAAAACGGACAATGTCTGATGCAGGACTTATACGGGCATGTGGGCGTCGTGCAGTTCCATCCGGTGTTTGCGGATTTCCTGCATGGGTTTGACACAAAGCCGCCGATGAAAGCCGGGGTGGCAGTATGACGTACGGGAGATATAATTTCAGACAGATAAAGCGTACAGCGGTTGCCTTGCTGATGATAACGGCAATCGCTGTTTTGCTGTTTACTGCTTTTTGCCCGTCTGCGGGCGCGGTGGGGCTGGTGGATGATAGTGTGGATGCGGCGCACGAGTACAGCCGCTACCCGCTGGAAAATTACCAGCTTGACTTCTACGTTGACAACGGGTGGGATTGGCTGCCGTGGAACTGGATAGACGGCATCGGCAAGCAGGTCATGTACGGCCTGTACTGCATCACCAACTTTATCTGGACGATCAACCTGTATCTTTCCAACGCATCCGGCTATCTGGTGCAGGAAGCATACGGGCTGGATTTTATTTCAGATGCGGCGGACGAGATCGGCCGGAACATTCAGTCTATCGCAGGCATTTCGCCCAGCGGACTTTCTTCGGATGGGTTTTATGCGGGATTCCTCCTGCTGATTATCCTGATTGTTGGCGCGTATGTGGCTTATGTTGGTCTGATAAAAAGGGAAACCACAAAGGCCGTACGCGCGGTGATGAACATGGTGATGATCTTCGTGCTGTCCGGTGCGCTGATCGCCTATGCGCCGGACTGTGTGAAGCGCCTGAACGAGTTTTCCGAGGACGTCAGCACAGCGAGCCTTTCGGTTGGGACAAAGATCGTCCTGCCGGACGCGGAGAACAGCGGCGCGGACAGTGTGGATTTGATACGGGACAGCCTGTTTTCCATCCAGGTAAAGCAGCCGTGGCTGCTTCTGCAATTCGGCGATACGGACACGGACGCGGTAGGCGAAGAACGCATTGATAACATCCTATCCGCGAGCCCCAGTGAAAACAATGGCGAGGATCGGGAAAACGCAGTCAAGGCCGAGATCGAGGACAACGGGAATACAAACCTCACGGTTACGAAAACGGTGAACCGGCTCGGCACAGTGTTTTTCCTGTTCCTGTTTAATATCGGCATTTCGGTGTTCGTGTTCCTGCTTACCGGCATGATGATCTTCTCGCAGGTGCTTTTCATCATCTATGCGATGTTCCTGCCGGTGTCGTTTGTGCTCAGCATGGCGCCGACGTTCGAGGGCAGCAGCAGGCGCGCGGTAATCAAGCTGTTCAATACGATCCTGGCGCGGGCGGGTATTACGCTTGTCATCACGGTGGCTTTCAGCATTTCCACGATGCTGTACCGCATTGCAAGCGGCTATCCGTTTTTTATCATTGCGTTTTTGCAGGTGGTCGTGTTCGCGGGGATCTATTTCAAGCTGGGCGACCTGCTCAGCATATTCTCCCTCCATGACGACGGTGCCCGCGGCATGGGCAGGTATATCATGCACCGCCCGCGGATGTTCCTGCACCATCAGCTTCACAGGCTCAACCGTACCATGCGCGCGGCGACGGCCAGCAGACCGAATGATGGCGGCAGTGCGCAGAACAGCCGTTCCAGCAGCGCATCAGGGGGAGCATACCGGTACCGCAGTAACCGGCCGAACGGTGGAAGCAGCGGGGCATCACAGCCGGGTGCTGTACACAGTTTACCGGAAACATCTGCAAAGGAGATTACGTCTGGTGGGGTATCCCATACAGAGGGCTATGCGGATAAAGCCGTTTCGGCTGATGCAGAGAACCGCAGACCGGATGCCCCTGCGGTTTATCTGCTTGGCGCAGCGCGGCAAGTATCCGGACAGTCCGAAACGGATATGCCGCGGCAGGCAGCAGATTCGGATAGTGCAGCGCCGGACAGTGCGCACAGGGCGACAGAAAGCAATGCGCGCCCGATGGCAGTCCCGGTTTCTCACAACTATGATATTTCGGATAGGAAAAATATGAAACAGGCGGAGCAGTCGTCCATACACGCAAGGCCGGCCGTAGCAGCTCCAGCGGCAAAGCCGGTGCAGGAGGAAGGGCAGCGGATAGCGGCAAAACAGCCTGCCCCGCCACAGCAGGAGCGCCCTGTCAGCCCGGTACACAGTACAGAGACACAGCCGCATGAGCGTCCGGCAGCGGTGGCAGCGCCGAAACTCGTATCATCTACAGGTAATGCGTCAAGCAATCCAGCGCCGCACAAGCGTCCGCTGGCAGCACAGCCGGTAAGTACAGTCCAACAGGCCGCGCCGCAGACAGAAGCGGCAAAGCAGCCCGTCCATGTCGGGATCCGGAGGACGGATGCAGTAAACCGTCCGGCTGTGCGGCAGGACGCAGAGGGCAAGCCTGTTATGCCTATGCAGGAAAACCATGCCGCGCGGGAACAGGACAAACCGGCGGTTTCGCGGCCTGCGGTGAAGGGTTCGGTTGTATCAAAGCGGGCTTCCGCAAAAGGGAAGGCGGGAAAGGCACAGCGGAAAAATGCTTCCTCTCCGAAAAACAGGGGGGATAGCAATACCAGCCGTACAGACAGCACGAAGGACGGGGGCGGCGGCAGATGAAACTGAAATATCTTGCGCTGCCCCTTGCAGGGCTGTTTGCCGCCTTTTTCTGCCTGCTCCTGTTGGTTGCCCTCCTGTTTGCATCAGACGAGGACGGCGGCAGGGGCGGCATTTACTATGGCGGCGCAAACCTGTCTGCCGAGGTGCTGGCGCACAGGCCGATGGTGGAGCGGTACGCGGCGCAGTACGGCATTTCCGAGTACGTCGATGTCCTGCTTGCGATCATGCAGGTGGAATCCGGCGGTACGCTGGAGGACGTGATGCAGTCGTCAGAATCTATGGGCCTGCCGCCAAATTCTCTGGATACAGAAAGCTCAATCCGGCAGGGCTGTGAGTATTTCTCGGAGCTGCTTGCCAAGGCGGACCGGCTCGGCTGCGATCTGGACAGCGTGATACAGGCGTACAACTACGGCGGCGGGTTTCTGGATTATGTAGCGTCGCACGGCGGCAAGTACAGCTTCGAACTGGCGCAGGCGTTTGCAGAGGAAAAGTCCGGCGGGGTGCGTGTTACCTACAAGAATGAAATATCCATCGCGGAAAACGGCGGCTGGCGCTACAACTACGGCAATATGTTCTATGTCCGGCTGGTATCGGAGTATTTGTATGCCGCACAGTTTGATAACGAGACCGTAAATGCGATCATGAATGAAGCACTGAAATACCAGGGCTGGGAATATGTCTACGGCGGTGCGTCCCCGACAACATCCTTTGACTGCTCCGGCCTGACGCAATGGTGTTATGGCGTGGCGGGTATCACGCTGCCGCGCACCGCACAGGCGCAGTATGACGTGACCCGGCACATCCCGTTCGGGGACGCCCAGCCCGGCGATCTGGTGTTCTTTCAGGGGACGTATAACTGCGGCGATTATATCACGCACGTTGGGATTTATGTGGGCGATAACCGGATGTACCACGCAGGAAACCCGATCGGGTTTGCAGATTTGACCAGCGCCTATTGGCAGGCGCATCTGGTCTGTGCCGGACGGGTAGGACAATGAATGACGAAAGGCAGGAAAATGATATGTTCCAGAATAGAAACAAAAGTCAGGAGAAACAGAAAAAACCGCGTGTCCTCAGCATTGGGACGCGGCGGCCGGTGGTGATCGCGCTGTGGGCGCTGCTTATCTGCGCGTTTGCTTTCGCGGTGTATAAGGATTTTACAGCGGTGGATACGCATACCGTCCATGAAACGACGGTAGTGCAGGAGGAAGTCACGGACACGAATGCAATAGAGAGCTTTGTGACCAATTTCGCCAAGGTGTATTACTCATGGGAACAGTCTGCGGCTTCAATAGAGCAGCGCACGGAAAATCTGAAATATTATCTCACGGACGAGCTGCTGACCCTGAACGTGGACACGGTGCGCAGTGATGTGCCGGTATCTTCTAAAGTGGAAGATGTGCAGATTTGGTCTGTGGAAGAAATTGGGGATAAAGTGTATAAAATTGTCTATTCTGTGTCGCAAAATGTCATAAACGGGGAGGAAAGCAGTGTTATAACGTCTGTTTATGAGGTTTCCGTGTATGTGGACGATGCGGGCGATATGGTCATCATCCAGAGCCCTACAATCACGGGCAAGCCCCAAAAGTCCGGCTACGTTCCTGAAACTGCCGAGCCGGACGGTACGGTATCCGCGGAAGAAACTACGGAGATCACAGAGTTTTTGACCACGTTTTTCACGCTGTACCCAACGGCGACGGAACAGGAGCTTTCTTATTATGTCAGCGGTGGTGCGCTGCCGGTGATTGGGAACGACAGCTATGTGTTTGCGGGGCTGGTGAATCCGGTCTTTACCAAGAACGGCGATGCTGTGACGGCGAATGTGGCGGTGCAGTATCTTGACCAGCGGACGGGTATGACGCAGGTGTCGCAGTTTACGTTGCATCTGCGGCAGGTTGAGGGGAATTGGAAAATCAGTTGTTAATATTAGAAAAACCATCCGTCCAATGGGCGGATGGTTTCCTTTTTATCAGTCATAGCTGATTTTACCGTTCTTATCACAGGTTATAGACATAGTGAGTTTTTTCCCGCCTGCATAATTGAAAGTGCAGTAGCCGGATACTTTGTTCCCCGACCGCGACGAATCGCCGGAATAACCATACGAGGAGGAAGCGGACCAGCTATCGGCCGTTGCCTTAGAAGTTACAGTATCATACTGAAATGTTCCATTCAAATAGAACGTGCCGATATAGGTGTTTCCATGATAAGCATCAGCTTTAGATGTTGCGGTTTTCTGATAAATGGCTCTGGTTGCTGCTTCGGGAACATACTCAGTTAGCGTTACTTTCAGGTAATAGCCGTCTCCACAATCAATAATTGTGGTGTTGGAAACATCAGCAGCAAAGGCTGGAATTGTAAAACATACAAGCATAAGAACTGCTAAAACTATGGAACAAATACGCTTTTTCAAAATGAAGCCTCCTAATTTTCTAACATTTCATCAGAAATAAGTTGCCCGTCGCTTTCTGTGTTAGAACGAGTAAAATAGAAATCTCCGCGTATAACTTGCTGTGCATGTATGTAATATGCAGCCAGCAATAGTAACAATACGATTAAAATGCCTATTACGAGAGTAATGACAAATCGATGCTTGCGCTTGCTAACAGCAATTTCAGTCTCGTCAACGCTTTCCAGCAGTTGTTCTGCAATCTGCTCAGGATTACCAACTTTTGCACATAGTTCGTTGTATGACAATTCCGAATAAGCCGATAATTCCTGTTTCAATCCGTTCAATAACTTGGAGCGTGTTGCTTTAGAACAGATTAGTTTGCGGGAAACTGCACGTACATATTGACGCACAATCTTATCCTCCATCATGCGTTGCCACCTCCGGTGTTTTGATGAATTTGCTGTATCGCTTTAGACATTTCAGCATAAACGGCCTCTATCTGTCGCAAATACGATATCCCATCGGAAGTGATTTCGTAATACTGGCGGACACGGTTATCGTCTGAAATCGCTTTTTGGCCTTCGCACACATACCCTTGAGATAACAGGCGTTGGATTACAGGATAGAGCAGAGAAATAGTATATCTGCCATCACTGCGTTTAGATATCTCTCGCATCATCTCATAGACATACATTGGTTGCTCAGATAGCAACAAAAGCACGAGCAAGGGATTCAATGCGCGTTTGAAGTAATCTGCAAAGGAGTGGCCAGTATCCTTGGTAGATTTGCTTTCCTTTTTCATGGTGCCACCAAACATGTTTGTTGAAATTATACTATCAGATCATTTCAGTTTCGTCAATATTTAGTATTGCTTAATAATTTGCATTTATATATAATTGGATTATCAAATTACATCATATAAAACAGTTTTTTACAAAGGGGTGATAGAAGAATATACTTTAGGAAGATTTACTATCTAATCGAGAAAGAAGGGTGAAGTATGTATAGTAAATGTAAAAGAATGGTTGGTTTATTACTGATCTGTGTCCTTGCATTGGGAGTTTCAGCCGCTGCGTTTGAAACGCAGATAGAGCCTCGTGATAATTGGCATGATTATACCGGTGAGCTTCCGGCGGATACTGGTGATGTGGAAGTTTCAACAGTTAAAAAGGCATATACAAACAACTATTTTGCTGTGTCTTGCAAATCATCGCGATCCGGATTAGGTTCTGTAAATGTTTGGACTGAAACCGGTTGGGGGG
Source organism: Butyricicoccus sp. AM32-19 (assembly GCF_003480365.1). Taxonomy (NCBI): domain Bacteria; kingdom Bacillati; phylum Bacillota; class Clostridia; order Eubacteriales; family Butyricicoccaceae; genus Butyricicoccus; species Butyricicoccus sp. AM32-19. The sequence goes on from NZ_QUIX01000005.1 coordinate 12,405, forward strand.
TAAATGCTTCATCTCCCAATCACCCCATTACCGCAAATGGAATAATTAATAATGTGAATTATACTAACAAACCGTCTATTCAAACTGAAGTCACACTGAATATTGATAATAATAGCGTTACCTCTACCACTTATCCAATTGAGGGTAGGTGGTCTCCATACTAAGCGTATTGCTATTATGAATTTAAGTTAAACGTATTGTATAACATATTATATGAAGATACCTTGGGGAGTGCTTATATGGCGACTTCCCAAGGTTATTTATGAGGTTAATATGAGTTGCTTAAGAATAGATATCAAAAGGTTATATAATTCAATTACTGTAAGGATAGTTTTGGGTGTGCTGTTTTTTTTAGCAATTGTAGATCCCTTATATTCTCGTTTTTTAACGCTTGATTCTATGTTTGCTTCATACTATGGAATCAACGCTTACCAGTATTGGCTTTTCAACTTTCCCGGTGGCATTGGATTTAAAGTTTATCATGCACTGTTTTTACTTCTTCCTGTATTATCGACTGGTTTTATTCTATTTTATGATCAGAAAACCTCTTTCAAAATATATAACATTGTTAAACAAGGTAGAGCAATATATTTGACTTCCAAGGTTATATCTGTGTTTCTTGTTACAATGGTAAACTCAATTGTCTCTTTTTCTATAAATATTTTAATAACATTTTCCATATTTCCACAAAATTCGATCATGACAGATGTCTATCGGATGTTTATTCCTATTGAACATTCTGCAGCAAATTTTTTTTACGAAATTTCACCTGTTTTATCAGCAGTTTTTTTCGCATTTTTAAATTCCCTGGCACTGTCTGTATTGGCGGCTTTAACTGTTATTATACATATGATATTTAGATTTCCAAACATATATGTGGCTTTTTTCGTTCCCTCTATTTTATGCCTATTAATAACTTATGGAAGTGACTTTTTACTACCTAAACGTTTTGTCTTACGAAATTTTTTGCAGCCGTTGAATTCGTGTTACGAAGGAGCTGCGCAGCTTAAGGACATACTATTGGTTTTAAGTGGATATTTTATTCTCGAAATATTATTATTTACGATTGCTTATAGAAGAAATAGGGATATAATATGATTCTATTTAGTCACAAAAGTAAATATTTTATTTGGGTGGGATTCCTTTACTTTATATTCCCGTTATTATGTATTTCTTTTTTTGCTGATACGCAAGATTTGTGGTTCAAAAACATTTTCTCAGACAAAACATTTGTTATGCTTATTATGCCTGCATTTGTGCTTGGTGCTGTCATAATAGATTCTTCTATCAGTCCAGTTATTATGGTACGTACAAAAAATAAGTTACATTCATTTACTTTGTTGCGTGATCAGCAGTATTGGTTTGCAATAATTTATACCATTATTTGGATGCTTTCTATCATTTTCATTACTCAGATTATTTTCGGAAAAATTTATGCAATATCCTTTTGGGGGTTAATTAGAGAATTTGCAAGATGTATTTGTGGATTTATTATATTTATAAATATATCTTTAATTATAAAAGTAAAATGCAAGAAAAAATATATGGCAGCATCATATATTGTAGTCTATATTTTTTTTACTGCAGAAATTTTTTCGATTGTTCCACTATTAAATAAGTTTTTCCCAATTAATATATATTTGATTTTTAGCTGGTTATTTAGAGATACTATAATAAGTTATTTAGTTATCGCCGGCTGGATAAGTGTTACATATTATCTTGGAAGAAAATCGTCCAAAAATATGGATGTCCTTTAAATGATAATAGTGTTGGAAAGAGGATATTATGCTTATTAAATTACAAGATGCTACAAAAATACTTGATCACAGATTTGTAATTAATAATATAAATTTTGAGTTTAAAAGTGGAAATATTTATGGGATTGTTGGACAAAATGGTAGTGGAAAGACAATGCTTCTACGAGCTATAGCAGGGCTAATCTGTTTAAATCGTGGTACTATTACTGTAGATGGCAAAGTTTTGAATAAAGATATATCTTTCCCGCCTGATATAGGAATCATTATTGAAAAGCCTGAACTATTACCATATCTTAGCGGGTTAGAGAATTTAAAATTACTTGCAGAGATAAGAAACATAATATCTTATGATGATATTAAGCATTATATGGATAAATTCGGATTAAATTTCAACTCCAAGCAGATTGTAAAAAAATATTCTTTGGGAATGAAACAAAAATTAGGAATTATTCAAGCAATTATGGAGGATCCTTCCTTACTTCTTCTTGACGAACCATTCAATGCGCTTGATGCAGAGTCGGTAGATATTTTGCGAAGTATATTACTTCAATACAAAGAACAGGGAAAATTAATCATTTTAACTTCCCATCATCAAGAAGATATAATGTCAGTCTGTAATCAAGTTATCCATTTACAGGATGGATGCATATTAAACTGATAGCAAAAATATCATAAAGATAATGCCGCTTCAAGATGAGGCGGCATCATTTCTGTTATAAGTGGTTATAATGTATTCTACTAATTCCGGCGTTAGTCCGCATATATCGGCTATTTGATAAAGAGTATAGCCGCATTGAGCATAGTCCTGAATCTCAGTTGCTGGATGCAACAGCAGCGCCATAAAACGGTTCGCTTCTGTTTCCAGCTTGTTTACAGAATAGAGCGTGTTTGCTCTCAGAAATGGTGTATTGCTTTTCGGGTGTAAGATTGCATGTCCTAATTCGTGCGCGCATACTTGCCGCTGTCGCTCTTTTGAAAGGTCTTGATTGATATGTATGAACTTGATTCTGTGTGTGCGGCTGTAATATCCTCTGATACTTCCAAGGGGTTCGTGGAGAACTCGAATACCGAGTTTTGCAGCGATTGTGAACGGGTCTCTGGTATCACATTTTCGGCATAACATATCGACCTTATGCTTTATTGACAATATGCAGCACCTCTATTTCATTTCCGGTACTTTTTTGGAGTAAACTTTTGCTTGGCAATCCGTTTGGAAATTTCAAGCTGGTTTTGCAGGCTAATGCGCAGGAGTTCCCGCGTTTCATCGTCGATTGGCTCACCATCAAACATCAGGCTTGCTTCGGCGTCGCCAAGATCACCTAAAATCATATCCAGTCTTTTTGCTATGTCACGCTCGTCCCGCCTTGTCAGGACGGGCGTTTCTTTTTGCTCCATGTTAAGTAAAAATTCAATCGGCACATTTAGGTAATCGGCAATTTTTGAAAGGTTTTTAGTAGAAAGGTTTTTCTTTCGTCCCACTTTGAGATCGGACAGCGATGCACGGCTTATTTTACATTGCCTGCATAGCTCTGTAACTGTAATTCCTTTTTCCGCGCACAATGCAGCTATTTTGTTGTACAACTCTGACATAAAATCACCCGTCCATTTGTAGTATATGCCAAAATTACGTAAAAACGAAATTTTACACGTTGACACTTACGCGACAGAATAATATAATTCACTCATAGATTTCGCTAAAACGTAATTTATAGAACAAATATATAATATTACACTTTTATGTAAATGTCAATAGAAAGGAAGTAGTTGACCATGAAAAAAAGGGAACTTTGCTCGTTTGGTAAAAAAATTAACCATCGGCTTATTGCTCTTGAGCAAAGCAAAGGCTGGCTGATCGAAGAAGTCAAGCGGCACACAGGGTTATATTTTGACCGCTCCTATCTTCGCAAAATCGAAACCGGACAGCTTGCGACGCCGAAAATCGTGGATGCGATATGCGAAATACTTGGCATCGCTGTTCAGGGTGATTATACCAAAAGGAAAGACCAATAAAATGTACTTTTTGAAAAAGGAAAGCGGATTACATATGCACCTTGAAAATTGAATATACAGGCAGCAGATACAAAACTGTTTGCGCCGAGCTGCGGTACCCATGCGCGGGGACGCCGGACAAGTCCGGCAGAGCGGTAAACCATGACGGTACGAAATACGGGGCGGCACCCGTAAAGCGACGACACGCAGACAGATAATGAGACTTCCGCCCAGCCACAGACACAAGCAATGGGGGCGGCTGATGTGAGAACCACGCAGAGGTAAAACGGCCTATGGAATCGTTCGCCAGCGATCATCTGTCTGCTTCCCCACAAGCCGGGGCGTTGAGAACAAATAGGCTTGGCAGCAGGAAAGGATGTGTCTAAAGTGTTTTAAGGTTTTGCGGCAGACGGGAGATTACTGTCTGTCGCGCGTACATCACAACAAGCAGACAGGATGTGAATGAAATGCCAGATTGGGAAATCCAACCAAAGAAACATAAATACGAGGTTGGCGAACGTGTATTAGTGCGGCCCGCAATCATAGATTGTATCTGGGCAAAAACCAGTTGCCGTAAGACCGTACCTGCTACTGTTATCTTTGTCCATCCGGACGACCGGTTCATTGTAGCAGAATATCAGGTATGTGCTTCGTTCTTTGGCAGGACGGTATCTACGATACGGGAAAGTTTTTTAATTCCAAAAGTTCAGTGTTTGGAGTGGGAGTGAAATAAATGTATAAACGTGGTGATGTGTTTTGGGCTGATCTCAGTCCTGTTATTGGTTCAGAACAGGACGGCGTGCGTCCTGTTGTAATTTTGCAAAATGATATTGGAAACAAATACTCGCCTACGGTGATTGTAGCGCCGCTTACAAGCAATTTGCATCGGGACAAGCATCTTGTTACTCATGTGCCCGTCTGTATGCAGGGCTTGCCGCAATATTCGGTTGTGTTGTTAGAACAGATACGGACAGTAGATAAAGCACGACTGGGGAATTTTGTCGGTGTAATGGATAAAGAGACATTGAATAAGATTGATGAAAGTGTGATGTGCAGTTTGGGGCTGACGGATGGATTTAGAACATAGAGCAATCGCCCGTCTGCGGTTGGCAGCGGAAATGAGCGAAGCCTATTACGGTAAGCCATTGATTATTACAGTGAGTGGCGGGAAAGACAGCGATATATGCCTGTACCTTGCCGCCACTTCCGGTATCCGCTATGAGGTCATGCACAACCATACCAGCGTGGATGCACCGGAGACTGTATACCACGTGCGCGAGCAGTTCCGGCGTTTGGAGCTCGCCGGTGTGAAATGTACTGTCAATTACCCGACTTACAAGGGCGTACCGGTCAATATGTGGATGCTTATACCGCAAAAGCTGATGCCGCCCACAAGAACAGTAAGATACTGCTGTTCGGTGCTGAAAGAAAGCGGCGGCGCTGGCCGCATGATTACGACGGGTGTCCGCTGGGCGGAAAGCGCCAGCCGCCGTACCAAACGCGGCATTTACGAGAGTATGCCGCACGATCTCAGCAAAAAGGTCATTATCAACAACGATAATGCAGATACCCGCCTTTTGTTCGAGAGCTGCAAATTGCAGGCGAAGCGGGTCTGCAATCCCATTGTGGATTGGTCGGACTATGATGTGTGGTCGTATATCCATGCTGAGAGAATACCGATAAATCCGCTGTATTCGTGCGGCTTCCATAGGGTCGGTTGTGTGGGTTGCCCGATGGCAGGACGTCGAATGCGTCTGTTTGAGTTCGGCCGGTATCCCACGTATCAGCGCGCCTACATCCGTGCCTTTGAGCGAATGCTCGAAGAACGTGTTGCACGCGGCAAGCTCGACAGCACATGGCGTGCTGGGACAACTGGCGAGGATATATTCCGCTGGTGGATGCAGGACCGGAATATCGAGGGACAAATGAAGATTGAGGGCTTTGACGGATAGAGCCCAGGTATGTACCGTGCGGATTCCCGCGCGGTTTTATTATATACACGCCAAATTTCAAGGGGGTGGTTCCAGTGTGCTACTCGGTGCATGGTTAATCCATGCAGTATCGGTTTGGAAATAAGTTTGAGATGGAGGGATGAGGAAATGGATTTTTTGAAGAAACGGCTCAAGCGGCTTACGTCGATGGGGCTGGCATTGCTCTTGTCTGCGTCGGCGTTTCCGGCCACGGCCTTTGCCGCGTCGGACAGCACCAGCACGCTTGCCGAAGTAACGGCAAAGTATATCGACGCGGAAAACGGCAAGGAGATTGCCGAGCAAGAGATATATAGCGTAACACATGAGGAACGGCAGCCGCAGGAAATCGAGAACTACACCTACGTCGATTACACGGAAAACGTCGAGTACGTCTACTCCCATAAGGATCTGACTTATATTGTCGGCTACCCGGACGAAAGCGTGCGGCCGGATGCTTCCATGACCCGTGCAGAAGCAACTACGGTCTTTTACCGTCTCTATGACGGCGAGTATCCAGAGTTTGAGCGCCGCATGTCAAACGGCACGTTCGAGGACGTCAAGACGGATTACTGGTTCTACAAAGAAGTCGAAACGCTGTATAACATTGGAATTGTAGACGGCACGGATGAACACAAATTCTCGCCGGATGCGCCCGTCACCCGCGCGGAGTTTGCCGTCATGGCGGCGCGGTTCGCCAATTTGGACTACGAGGGCGGCAATCTCTTTGACGACGTTCCCAACGGCCATTGGGCGTACAGCTATATCAATGCAGCCGCAAACGCTGGCTGGGTAGAGGGCTACCCGGACGGCAGTTTCCGGCCGGATGAGCCGATCAGCCGTGCCGAGGTCGTGCGGCTGGTAAACGGTATGATTAACCGTAACGTCACGCTGGACAAGCTGAAAGAGCTGGGCATCGAATGTCCGTACAATGATCTGGTTGAGAATCACTGGGGTTACTGCGATCTGATAGAAGCCAGCATTCCGCACAGCGCGGAAGAATGGCACGGCCTCAGCTACAATGACGGTATTTACAACATCATCGTTGAAAAATTCATAGACCAGAACGGCAAGGAACTTGCTGAAACTGTCACCACAGCGGGCAAGGAAGAAAGTTCACCCAAGGTCATCCCGGCATACGAGTACCGCGGCTATATCCGCACGATCGTTTATCAGTACACGAACGGTGATGCGATCCCGTCCATTGAAAAGACGGCGAACGCCAAAACCGCCAATGTAGGCGATACCCTGACCTATACGGTGAAGCTGACGAATGATGAAGCAGCTTCTTCCGCGTGGAAAGAAGTCGTCCTCACCGACGAAATTCCGGACGGCTTGACTTTCGCGGATGGCAGCGTGTACGTAGAAAGCAAGGCGGCAAAGCACTCGTTTGAAAACGGATTGCTTTCTGTCCCTCTGGGCGACATTGCCGCAGGTCAGACGGTTTCAGTCACTTTCAAAGCAACCGTGAACAGCGATATGTACAACCAGACGATCTACAACACCGCAGTCGCCGAGGGCGCAAACGGTATCGTTAAGGATGAAAGCGGTAGCGAAACCGGCAAGTATGAGGACACAGACGACGGTGTTTATATCAACAAGGGCGACACCGCGCCCTATGTGGAAAAACGTGCGGACAAGCCTTCCGCCGAGGTCGGCGATAAGATCACCTATACCGTCACGCTCGGCAACGCAGAGGGTGCCGTTTATGAAATCGAAAACGCTTCCATGACCGACATTATCCCGGCGGAACTGGATTTTGTGGACGGCAGCGTGCAGGTAGACGGTGTAAGTACAGGTTATTCATTCGATAACGAGACCCGTACCCTGACCGTGCCGCTGGACAGAATTGCACCGAATACAAAAACGACGGTTACTTTTGCAGCGACCGTCAATGAATCGGCCTACGGCAAAACAGTTTACAACACTGCGGTCATGTCCGGTGACAATATTTCGGACACCGAGGGCACAGACGACGGTGTTGCCATCGGTGACGGTAAAGCCCGCCCCAGCATTGAGAAGTCGGCGGACAAGTCCTCTGCCAAGGTCGGCGACAAGATCACCTATATTCTGACGCTCTCTAACAGCGAGACCGCGACTGTACCCGTAGAAAATGCGGCCGTTACTGATGTTATCCCTGCTGGCCTGACGTTCGAGTACGGCTCGGTCATGCTGGACGGCAGCGGCACGAGTGATTTCACCTATGATGAAAATACCCGCCTGCTGACGGTAAACGTCGGCAGCATTGAGCCGGATACCAGCCGCACGGTTTCCTTTGTGGCGACCGTCAACGAAGATGCCTACAATACGACGATTCAGAACCTTGCCACCCTGACTTCGGACAACACCGAGCCGGTACAGGACAAGGACGACGGCGTTGTCGTTGCAGACGGTATGACCGACCTGTCCATCAACAAGAGTGTTGATAAATCTTCTGCTCGTGTCGGTGATACTCTGACCTACACGGTACAAGTCTCCAATGGTGCGGGTGCAGAGGTAAATATCCGCGACACGGTGATGCGGGATGCTATCCCGGATGGCCTGACCTTCCGCGGCAACGTCACAGTGGACGGCTACTCAACGGTATATCAGTATGACAATGAAAACCGAACCCTTTCTGTTCCGCTGGATGCGATCGCCCCCGGCCAGACGAAAACTATTTCGTTTGATGTGCTGGTGAACAGTGATGCCTACGGCATGATGATTGAGAACACGGCGGTCGCTTCCGGCAGCAATGCGCCGGATACGGAGGACACGGATGACGGCGTCACCATCGAGAACGGCACGCCGGACGGCCGTGCGGGTGCAAAGTCAGCCAATAAAATGACCGCGCGCGTGGGTGATACAATCACCTACACGATCACGCTGGAAAATAGCGCAATGGCAACGGCGGACTGGACCGGCGTTACCGTGACCGATGCTCTGCCGGATGGTGTGACTTTCACAGGCAACGTCCAGAAAGACGGTCAGGCAACGACGGAATATTCCTACGATTCATCTTCACGCACGCTGACGCTCACGCCTTACGCAATCGCACCGGATACGCAGGTGGTGTACACCTTTGATGTGACGGTAGACGAGGGTATGCAGGGCGAATTTATCGTCAATACGGCTATTCTGACGGATGGCAACGAGCAAACGCCGCTTCCGGATGCAGGCGTGCAGATCAACAAGGGCGAAGCCGACCCGATTGTAACTAAGTCCGCGAGCGTGACCAAAGCTGATATTGGCGATATGTTCACCTATGAGATCACGGTCAAAAATGGCGATAAGGCTACTGCGCCGTGGAAAAACGTCGTGGCATACGACACGCTTCCGGCTGGCGTGAAGTTGATCGGCAACGTGTATCTGGATGGTAAGGTGGCGCTGCATAAGCTGAACGGTAACGCGCTGTCCGTGCTGGTGGGTGATTTGGCTGCAGGCGAAAGCGTAGTAATCTCCTTTGATGTGCAGGTACTTGACACAGCGGCCGGTACGACCCTTCAAAACAGCGTGGATGTGACCGGCGATAACGGCATCGGCACGGCAACAGATGACGGCGTAACCGTACCGGAGGTTGAGCCGCAAAACCCTAATGATGCCACCGGCTTCTATGTCACAAAAGATGTGGATAAGACGGTGGTTGATGTAAGTAAGGATGCCGACGAAGTATCCAGAACGGCAACATTTACGGTTATTGTTGGAAATCACAGTGATATAATGTGGGAAAACGTCGTGCTGAAAGATACGCTGGATACCTCTGTGGTAACGCCTGTTTTGCAAAACAATGTTTATGTGAACGGAGTCCTAAGTAATAAATGGAGTTTTTCAGGCAAGGCATTCACTCTGGAATTGGGTGACATTGCACCCGGCCAATCGCATAAAATTTTGCTTACCGTCCGCTTTAAGAACGATGCAGGCGGCAAGACCTACGTCAACTATGCGACCGGAGAGGGCGATAACGGCAATGCTATCGGAAAGTCGCCGGAAGTTGAAATTATCAGCTCAGTTGCTGATTTGATAACTGATATTCATTATCAGCTTTATAATGGTTATGACGAAAATATGTGGCGACCCGCAGACCGTATTTCACTGCAAGAAGCGTGCATCGTAGCATATCGTCTGATTTCCAACGGCGGGAACACGTGGCTGGACCGTGGCACGGTGACGGTGCCGGACTACGAGTTCAGCATCCCCGAAGAAGCAAAATATTTTGTCTCTATCGGTGTGCTGCCCGCAAGCGTATTCGACACAACGAAAATGACCGAAGATGTTGATTACGAAATCAATTATGAGGTTTCGGAAAAAGGCTATCTGCGAATCTGGGCTACCTCGGAACAGCTTAATACGCTTGTGAAGTATATCACTGGCACGAATGCAGGGCTCAGCGGTGATGTGTCCCGCCTGAATTTTGCCAAGCTGATTTGCCAGCTTACCGGACGGGATACCGACCCGGATACCTCGGCTTACAGCGGCCATATCCAATATTTCACGGATAGTGGTTCTTCTGAGGACCTGATTACTGAAGTCTCGCACGAACACGATTATGTGCTTGACACAGACGGGAATGAGTATTGGATTTAACAATTTTATAGGAAAAGGCAATCCCTCGTTTCGTTGTGAAACGAGGGATTTGCTTACCGATTATTTAATTCTGTTATTGTTAGTTTATCAAAAAGCTGCAAAGCGTACACTTTCTCACCTTGGACATAGGCAGAGACAGCAGTAGTTTTTGAACGGGTGTTGAGCATATTTTCTCGATGACCTTGTGAGCCATACCATTTGTTTAAGTTTTCCTGCGCATTGGTTGTAATTAAACCTATGAGTGCATTTTCAGCATTGCATCCATAACCAACAGATGCGAACACCGAGCCATCCGGTCTTGTATGAGAAATATCCCCGTCTCGTTCGTCAACAATCCAGATTTCGCGGGAACGAGTGTCCGCCCATTCCTGTACTTTCAACGAGTAAGTCAGACGTGGCAAACCGTTTTCTTCGCGCAGGTCGTTGATGGCGTCAAAGGTGGCATTGGACAGGTCATAATCCCAATAGCCGCCGTACTCGTCTACCGCAGATTTGCCGATAGGGCGTAGACTGATTTCATCTGTTACGGTCTGGTTATCGTCTGCGGTTTCGTTGTCGGTATCATCCGGCACAGGCTGTCCGTCTGGTGAAACCGGTGTTTCCGGCTCCGTCGGTTCATTTGCGTCCAAGATGTTTTCCGCGTTCATCAGCATTGTTGCGACTTCGGCACGAGTAGCTGTCCCGTGCGGATTTAACTTTCCGTCCGAGCCGCTGACAATGCCCTTGTTGACGCACCAGCTCATGGCGTTTGTTGCGTAACGGGAAACTGATTGATAGTCCGAGAAATCATAGTATTTATCTGGTATAAAGCCGGTATCTGTATCAAGGCCAAGGTGGTCCGCGTAGCGGTACAGGATGGCCGTAAGCTGCTCGCGGGTGATCGCATCATTCGGGCCGAACTGCGTATCGCTGTACCCGGTAACGAGGTCATTCATGCGCGCCCAGTAGACAGGCGCGCTGTAATAGGCGTTTGTATCTACGTCTGCATAGGGGTATCCCCAGTTGCTTTCGGGCATATCAGGTGAACCTGCCAGTCGGTACAGGATGGTCACGATCATGCCGCGGCTGGTAGTTGCGTTCGGGCTGAACGCCGTATCCGATGTACCATTCATCAGCCCGTTTTCGCAAACATAGTTGACCGCATCGTGATACCAGTCCGACGGACGGACGTCCGAAAAGTTTGAAACATTGGCGGCGCCTGCCGAACAGGTAATAGCTGCCGCACACAAGATAGATGTGATTTCTTTTTTCATAAAGTCATACCCCACAATAAAGAACAGAAAAGTTTATCATGGTTTCATTATATCATGTTGCTGTCCGTTCCGGTAGCGGGCATGGCGCACAAAAACCATGTGGGGATTTTGAATTGCAAACGAGATGCAGTAAATTGTTGCTGCATAGATGATAACCAATACGCAGGAGGGCTGTGGTTTATGGATTATAAAATTTTGACGCAGGACGATTTGCTTGAGTTGTTCCCTTTTGGCAAAACCAAGCTAAAATGCCTGCTGGAAGCAGGCGTATTGCCTGTGGTGAAAGTGGGACGGGATTATTTGACGAATGAACGTGAACTTGACCGGTGGTTTGAAGCAAATAAAGGGAAAGAGATATTTTACTGATTGAATTGCCTTTACAGAGGGACGGCGTTATAATATATGCGTTAGCTGTTTATGCTGCCGCCCCTGTTTATTTGATAGGAGCGATACGCATGAATACAGTAGAAAATATCAATAAAGTTAAGAGAATCCGCGGATATGGGGAGGGTAGTGTATATCAGCGGAAAGATGGCCGCTGGGTCGGCAAATATAAGGACGAAAAGATGTTGAAACCGCGTTATGTCTATGGTAAGACAGAAGCGGAAGCAAGACGGAAATTGCGTGAATTTAAGAAAACAATAGTGCATGGCATTACGGATTGTAGAAAAGTATTGCTTAGCACTTATATTGAGCGATGGTTATATACTTTCAAGGCCGCAGCCGTGGAGAATACCAGCTTTGATCGGTTGGAGTCTGTCTATTACACGCATATCAAGCCGACGCTTGGCGGCTTCCAACTTGGGAATATCAAAGCGGTTGATATTCAAACACTGTTAAACCAGAAAAGCACTGAATATTCTTATACTATCGTCAAGATGATCCGGCAGATACTTTCTGAGGTTTTCCAACATGCCTATACTGAGGGTGACATTCTTAAAAACCCAATGGCAAATGTTATCATGGCAAAACGGAGCAAGTTTAAGCCAGAGCGGAAAATGCTGATATTAGAGGATGCAGAGGTTAAACGGTTGGAGGAAGCAGCCAGAGAGAAGTATGGTACAGGCCGTCCGCTTTTTGTTCACGGAAACCTGATCGTATTTATGCTGCATACCGGCCTGCGGTGTGGTGAACTGCTTGCGCTGGAATGGTCTGATATTGACTTTGAAAGCAAGACGGTATCCATAAATAAAAATCTGGCAAAGATCAAGAACAGGGATACCGGAAAAGATACGTCCAAAAGCACCTTACAGGTAAAAGGCACTAAGACATCCAGCAGCAACCGGATTATCCCACTAAATAGTAAAGCAATCAACGCACTTAGGGAATTGCAGATGATTTACAGGCAATGCGGCATCAAAAGCAAATATGTTGCCTGTTCGCAAAAAGGCGGCTTCCTCACTAATAACCGTATGCACAATTTACTTGAGCGTATGTTGAAGCACACGGGGATAGACAAGCCGCTCACGATCCATCAGCTACGTCACACTTTTGCAAGCCGTGCGTTAAATGCTGGCGTAAGCATCAGCGTAGTAAGCAAATGGATGGGGCATGCCAGTATTTCCACCACATATAATATCTACATTCACGCTATGGAACAGGAACGGCTGACAGCGTTAGACGTTCTTGAAGCTATGTAGCGAAAAGGTGTAACATTGGTGTACGCCTCTCGAAAAAACGACTTAAAGCCCAGTAATATAGGCGTTTAAGGGTGCAAGAGGGGGAAAACCGCAGGTTGTCTACCCTCTTGTGCGCCTGCCGCGCGCAGCGGCACTCCCCGCCGTGGTTCACGGAAAAATTCTCCGCCCGAATAGGGTGAACCGCCTGCACGGTTCGGGCATATCCAATTCTCAATTTCGATTTTGAACAAACCATGAATTTTACAAACCCTACTTGATTTTTTTGCGCAATAGGCTTATTATATCAATGTTGGCACTCGGCGATTGAGAGTGCTAACACCGAACAACAAACACAGAGGTGTATGTAATCATGGCAACCAAGCAGTTTAAGGCAGAATCCAAGCGCCTGCTCGATTTGATGATCAACTCTATTTATACGCACAAGGAGATTTTCCTGCGTGAGCTGATCTCCAACGCATCCGACGCAACGGATAAGCTCTACTATAATGCAATGAAGGAAGGCAAGACCGGTATCACCCGCGACAGTCTGCCGATTGAGCTGACGCTCGACAAGGCAAACCGCCGCTTTATCATCGAGGACCACGGCTGCGGCATGACTGCCGAGGAAATGGAGAACAACCTCGGTACGATCGCGCATTCCGGTTCGCTGGCGTTCAAGAACGAAAACGAAAAGCAGGACGACATCGACATCATCGGTCAGTTCGGCGTTGGCTTCTATGCGGCATTTATGGTCGCAAAGCATGTTGAGGTCGTATCCCGTGCGGCAGGCAGCAACGAGGCCAACCGCTGGGAATCCGACGGTGCGGACGGCTACACGGTTGCACCGTGCGAAAAGGCAGAAAACGGCACGAAGATCGTGCTGACCATCAAGGATAATACGGAGAACGAGAATTACGATGAATTCCTCGAGCCGTACCGCATTCAGGGTTTGGTAAAGAAGTATTCCGATTATATTCGCTACCCGATCAAGATGGATATGACGCGCTCCCGCATGAAGGAGAAGCCGGCGGACGCAGGTGACGACTACAAGCCGGAGTGGGAGGAGTACACCGAGAATGAGACCCTCAATTCCATGGTCCCGATCTGGAAGAAGTCCAAGAAGGAACTGAAGGACGAGGATTACAACAGCTTCTATACGCAGAAGTTCTACGATTATCAGCCGCCGCTGTGCCACATCCATTCCAGTGTGGAAGGTGCGGTAACGTACACGGCAATGCTGTTCATCCCGTCTCACGCGCCGATGGACTACTACACTAAGGATTATGAGAAGGGTCTGCAGCTGTATTCCAACGGCGTACTCATCATGGACAAATGCGCGGATCTGCTGCCCGATCATTTCAGCTTTGTACACGGCATGGTCGATACGGCAGATCTGTCGCTCAACATCTCCCGTGAGATGCTGCAGCACGACCGTCATTTGAAGGCCATTGCGCAGAGCCTTGAGAAGAAGATCAAGAGCGAGCTGCTCAAAATGCAGAAGGATAAGCGCGAGGATTATGAGAAGTTCTGGGCAGCGTTCGGCCGTCAGATCAAGTACGGCGCTTATGTTGAGTACGGCGCGCACAAGGAGCTGCTGCAGGATCTGTTGATGTACCATTCCTCCACGGAGGACAAGCTGGTATCGCTCGCGGAGTACGCTTCCCGCATGAAGGAAGACCAGAAGTATATCTACTATGCTTGCGGCGAGACCATCGACAAGATCAAGCTGCTGCCGGTTATGGAAACGCTGTCCGACAAGGGCTACGAGGTGCTGTGTATGGATGACAGCATTGATGAGTTCTGCGTCAAGATGCTCGCTAAGTACAACGATAAGGAATTCAAGTCCATCGCGGATGCAGACCTCGGTCTGGACAGCGAGGACGAGAAGGAGGAGATCAAAAAGCTGAGTGAGGACAATAAGGATGTCCTCGAAGCGCTCGGCAAGGCGCTCGAGGGCAAGGTTAAGAAGGTCGAGCTGACCAGCCGTCTCAAGAGCCATCCGTGCTGCCTGCGTGCCGAAGGCCCGGTAACGCTCGAGATGGAGAAGGTGCTCAACCAGCAGGCTGCTGTCAACGGCGGTCAGAGCGTACACGCAGAGCGTGTTCTGGAGCTGAATGCCGAGCACCCGATCTTTAAGAAGCTGTGTGCGCTGCAGGCAGAAGGCTCGGATAAGGTAAGCACCTATGCGGATATCCTGTACACGCAGGCGCTGCTCATCGAGGGTATGCCGGTGGATGATCCGGTGGCTTACGCAAATGCTGTTTGCAATTTGCTCTCCTGAGATATATAATAATATAGTTAGTATATAATAGACCGTATACGCGGGGATAAAAGAGTGAATGATTGATGGATTGAGAATAGCGATGCGGCTCGGCTGTGTCGATACTACATTTTATTTATGAACAAAACCGGAAGGTGATGAAACATGAAGAGAATGCTGTGGATACTCAATCCGCATGCGGGACGCGGTGCAATGAGCGGAAAGATCATCGGCTGCGTAACCGCATTTCAGCAGGCAGGATATGATGTGACGATTTATATCACGCAGGGTGCGCAGGATGCAACGCGTGTTGCGCGGGAGCGTGCGGGCGAGTTCGATCGCATTGTGTGTGCAGGCGGTGACGGTACGCTGAATGAGGTGATTACCGGTCTTATGCAGGCGGAGACCCGTCCGGTTCTCGGTTATGTGCCTGCCGGTACGACAAACGACTTCGCGTTCAGTCTGGGCATTTCCAAGGTGCCCGCTGAGGCGGCGGTTATTGCGGCAGGCGATACGCTGCAGGCGCTGGACATCGGCCGCTTCAACGATCGCTATTTTAACTATGTTGCGGCGTTCGGCGCGTTTACCGAGGTCTCTTACGAGACACCGCAGCAGACCAAGAACATTTTCGGGCGTGCTGCGTATATCATCGAGGGCATTAAGGCGCTGACCAACATCAAAACCTACCACATCCGCGTGAACAGCGCGGAAACGCAGATGGAGGATGATTTCATCTACGGTATGGTGACAAACACGGTGTCGGTCGGCGGCTTTAAGACCATCCGGCCGGATGGCGTGGCGCTGGATGACGGACTGTACGAGGTGCTGCTCATTTACCCGGTCGAAAATCCGATGGAGCTGCAGTGGCTGGCGAATGACCTGCTGACGCATAATGTCGAATCTAACCGCTTCGCGTACTTCCGCACGTCAAAAATCAGTTTTTCGTCCGATGACGAGGTAACGTGGACGCTGGACGGCGAGTTCGGCGGTGCATTGCACAATGTGCAGATTACCAACTGCAGCCGTGCGATCACATTTGCCACCGGCAAGGAGCCGGAAGGCAAAGAATCATAAGAAAAGTCCTGCAGAATGCTGGCTTAACCGTGATAAGGAACGAATGCAGTCGTATTGCGGATAGCCGGCGGATTCAGGTGTGCAAGGATCACAAACGCAAAGACAACCGCCCATTTCCGAAAGGAAGGGGCGGTTGTCTTTTGCTGTTTATCAAAAGCAAACTTATTCAATTTCATGGACGAGGTGGCAATCTCCGTATCGGCAGAGCCCGGGATCATAGAAAAAACGGCGTGACTTTCACGGTCACACCGTTCTTTGCGGCACAATAATTACTTGTCACGATTCAGTGTCAGCTCTGCGGGATTTTTATACGTTGGGTGCAAGCAGGATGGGCTGAAGCTGTCTGCCGTTCATGGCCGCGTCAATGGCGGCGGGAATCAGCGTCATGTCTGCGACAAGCGAGCGCGGCTTGTTATGCGGTGCATCCTGCCGCAGCGGTACGAAATAGTAATGCCGGCGATTAAGCAGCGTGCCGAGATTTGCGGCGCTGCCGGACAGACCGTCATTGGTGGAGACCGCCAGCACGACTGGACGTTCTCCGCGCAGATGGCTTTTGACCGCCATGGTTGCAGGCGTGTCCGTCAGACCGTGCGCCAGTCTGGCGAGCGTATTGCCCGTGCATGGAGCAACGATTAGTATATCAAACAGCGCCTTCGGTCCAATCGGCTCGGCGGAAACAATGCTGTCGATAGGGGAGATGCCGGCGAGTGTGGTCAGCTCCTCGCGCCAGTGCGCGGCTGTGCCAAAGCGGGTGTCGAGTGTACCGGCGCTGTCGGACAGAATCGGCGTGACCGTGTCGCCGCGCTCGATGAGTGCTTGTATAACCGGCATGACCTTGGAAAAGGTACAGAACGAACCGGTCAGTACAAAGCCAATGCGGAGTTTGCTCATAAGATGCCCTCCTCGTGCAGAATGGTGTCCACGGTATCGAATATCGCGCGTGCAGCGCTGAGCGGTGCTACCTTGCCCGGAAGAGACAGCGCGTGCAGCACGCGGCAGCCATCCGGAAGCAGGGTATCGGCGGCAACACCGCCCGGCAGAGATGCAAGATCAATGATGAAGCAGGGCGGTTTCATGTCGGATAGTACCTCGGTTGTCAGGATCGGAGCGGGTACGGTGTTGAAAATCAGGTCAAAACCGGCAAGGTGACCGGCGAGCCTGCGTGTATCCAGTGCGTGCAGTCCTGCGGCGGCGATGCGTGCAAAATCACGCGTACAGCGTGCGGAGACTGTGACCTGTGCATCGAGAGCGTACAATTTGCGTGCAAGAAGCATGCCGATCCGTCCAGCACCAATCACCAGACAGCGTGCATTTTGCAGCGTGAACGCAGTTTGCTCCATCGCGAGCTGAAGTGCTCCCTCGCAGGTAGGGAAGGCGTTAGCGGTTTGGCGCATAAACGGGTTTGCCTTCGCATAGACTGCAAGCGAAGGAGGGATAGCCATGAAATTGACCGAACAGGAGCAGGCTGCTGTTTCGCGCGGCATGATCGAGGGTCTGCTCCGCGCTTTGCACGCGGAAGGCGTGCTGCCGCCCGAGCGTCTGGAGCTGGTGCTCGAGCTGCTGTGCGCAGGCCGCTGACATGCTGCGCGTGGCCGCCTATTGCCGCGTTTCCACCTCGCAGGAGGACCAGAGAAACTCGCTGGAGAATCAGCGGCGGTATTTTTCGGAGTACATCAGCCGCCAGCCGGACTGGGAGCTTGTGGAGGTTTATGCGGACGAGGGTCTGTCCGGCACCTCGTCCGACCGGCCTGCCTTTCGGCGCATGCTGGCAGCGGCAGCAGAAGGGGAAATTGACCTGATTTTAACTAAAGAGGTCTCACGCTTTGCCCGAAATACGGTTGACACGCTCGCGTACACGCGGCTGCTGCGCCGTCAGGGAGTCGGTATTGTATTCATTGGAGATCATATCGACACCCGCCAGAATGACGGTGAATTCCGGCTTACCATAATGGCAAGCGTAGCGCAGGAGGAGAGCCGCAAAATCTCTGAGCGCGTCAAGTGGGGGCAGCAGCGCTCGATGGAGCGTGGTGTGGTGTTCGGATGCGATAATATCTACGGGTTTTCCCTGCGGGGTGGGGAATTGACAGTGAATCCCGAGCAGGCGGCAGTCGTCCGCGAGGTGTACCGCCGTTTCTTGATGGACGGCAAAGGCACTTACATCATCGCACGGGAGCTGACCGCCGGGGGCATTCCGCCGCCAAGCGGAAAAGGAAAATCGTGGTCGTCTACGATGGTGCTGCGGCTGCTCCGCAACGAGAAATACTGCGGCGATCTTCTGCAGCGCAAAAGCTGCACGCCGGATTTCCTTGATCACCGCAAGGTGAAAAATGAAGGGCAGTCGCCGCAGGTCTACCTGCGGGATCATCACGAGGCGATTGTGCCGCGCTCGATGTTCGAAGCTGTGCGGCGGGAACTCGACCGCCGGCAGGCAACCCGCAAAGCCGGCAGCCGACCCTCCGCGCGGTACTGGTGCTCCGGAAAAGTGGTCTGCGGACGGTGCGGCAGTCGGTTTGTGCCGCGCAGGGGCGCACAGGCGGACGGTGGTCTGCGATGGGTGTGCGGGAAACGGGTGCAGCACGGCGTGGCAGCGTGTGCGGCTCCGGCAGTTGGGAATCGAATTTTGCTGGACTGCATGAAGCAAATCACGCAGGATTTGCCAATCGATATAGAGGTGGTATTGCGGCAGACCTTACGCGCGATACCTGATATCACACGCGCTGAAAGGCAGCGATTCTGTACGATTTTACGGAAAAAGCTGTACAGTAACACGGTTTACAGTGCGCTGCTCGATCATATCACTGTAACGGGGGAGGGCTTGACTGTACATCTGCACGGCGTGTCCGAACCGCTGTATTTCGACCTTTCGGGCAGAGAAAAGCCGTCCGTGCAACGCACGGACGGCTGAACACTATTCGCTTTTCTTTCCGCGTTCGTCGTAATCATCGAGGAACGAGTGAAGCACGCCGCCGGTCTTGTAACCGGGCATCATATCCAGATTTACCGAGTGGATACTGTTGAAAATGCTGCGCTCAATATTCGGGTTGTCGCGGCGCAGATGGCGCAGCAGAATCTTGACCTCCTGTCGCTTGGAACCGCCTCCGCCGTTGTCGCACATCGTACAGTTTTCGGTGAAGCGGCACGCGCACTGGATAAATTCGAGGTCGTTATACTGCTTCCACGCGAGGATATCCTCCTCGTGAATGCAGTACAGCGGACGAATCAGCTCCATGCCTGCAAAGTTGGTGCTGTGCAGCTTGGGCAGCATGGCCTGCATCTGCGAGCCATAGAACATACTCATCACGGTCGTTTCAATGACATCGTTGAAGTGGTGGCCGAGCGCGATCTTGTTGCAGCCAAGCTCCTGCGCCTTGCTGTACAGATAGCCGCGGCGCATCCGCGCACACAGGTAGCACGGGTTCTTCTCACTGTTGTTGGCAACCGCGAAAACATCGGTCTCGAACACGGTGATCGGGATATGCAGCAGTGCGGCGTTGCTCTCAATTTTATTGCGGTTGATCTCGTTGTAGCCGGGGTCCATAACGAGGAAAACCACCTCGAACGGCACCTCGCTGTACCGCTGGAGCAGCTGCATCAGCTTGGCCATCAGCATGGAATCCTTGCCGCCCGAAATGCACACGGCAATTTTGTCGCCCGGCTGAATCAGCTGATACTGACGGATCGCCAGTGTAAACGGGTTCCAGATGGTCTTGCGAAATTTTTTGATGATACTACGCTCGATCAGCTCGTGCGGCTGTAAATCTCGTTTCATAATGATGCTCCCTGTATTACTTGACTAACTCGTGATAGCACGCGTCGAAAACGGCCAGAAATTCGTGGATTTCCGCATCTGTGGTGAGGTGGCTCAGGCTGATGCGCCACGAGGACAGCGCATTGCGCCGGTCGCGGCTGACAGCGAACACCGCCCGGGAGGGAAGTCCGTCCGCCGAGCAGGCGGATTTGACCGATACGCACACGCCTTTTTCGGACAGCGCGCGCTGAAATACGGTGCCTTTCACATTCTTGACGCTCAGATTGAGGATATGCGGCACGGCGTGCTCCGGGCTGTTGATATGCACCGCGGGATACGCCGCAAGTGCCTTCCGAAGCCGTTCGCTGTGGCGCTGAACGACCGCACAGCGGCTCTCACGCTCATCGCATGCCAGCTGCAGTGCCAGTGCGGACGAAGCCGCCAGACCGAGTGCGGGCGTGCCGCTGCGGTACAGCGTCGTGCTGGCACCGCCGTTCATTTGCGGTTCGAGCGGCATACGGCTGCGCTTGAGCAGCACGCCGCTGCCGCAGATGCCGCCAAACTTGTGCGGCGCAAAGCTCAGCGTGTCGATGCCGGAAAAGTCCACCGGAATACGGCCGATGGCCTGCGTTGCGTCAACGTGCAGACGGCAGTTCGGATGGTCAGCCAGCAGCGCTGCGATTTCGTTTACCGGCTGAATGGTGCCAAGCTCGCTGTCCACCGCGCAGATGGCAACGAGAACGGTATCCGGACGCAGAAGCTCGCGCACTTCCTCCGGGTCAACCGTGCCGTCCCGTCCGATGGAGAGCAGGTCGATCTCCCAGCCGCGCTCCTGCAGAGCGGTCAGGCTACCGCTGACCGAGGAATGCTCGAGCGGTGTGGAGATGATATGCTTGCCGATATGCCGTGACGCCTGTGCGATGCCCTTGATGGCGAGGTTGTTCGCCTCGGTCGCACCCGAGGTAAAGATGACCTCGGCAGGGGACGCGCCGGTCAGCGCCGCAATCTGCTCGGTGACGCGCGCCATTTCCTCGCGGGCGGCTTTGCCCGCCGCGTGTACCGAGTTCGGGTTGGCCGGAAACCGGCGTTCTATATCGCAGAATCGCTCCAGCACCGCAGGGTCCGCGGGTGCATGGGCGGCATAATCGAGATAAATCATAGCATGGACTCCTCAAAATAAGGTTAACGGCTATAATCATAGCATTCTTATAGGAAAAAGTCAAGATGGATAGAAAAAGACTGCTGTCTCCGATGAAACAGCAGTCTTTTGTTTTACCTCATTGCGGGGTCGGTCACGCCGTTGGCCTCGAACGCGCGGATGCGGTCCAGACAGGTGCCGCACTTGCCGCACGGCTTGTCACCGCCCTCGTAGCAGCTCCACGTCAGCTGATAGGGAACCTGCAGCCGCAGACCTTCGGCAACGATCTGCGCCTTGTTCCAACGCACGAACGGAGCCTCGATGCGGACATCACCGCCCGAGCCGAGTACGATGGAGTGGTTCATCGCATTTACGAATTCCTCGCTGCAGTCGGGATAGGCATTGCCGGCGGCATCGTCGTGATGTGCACCGTAGTAAATCACGCTGCAGTTCTTGGACAGCGCAACGCTTGCCGCTGCCGACAGGAACAGACCGTTGCGGAACGGCACATAGGTCGTAACCGGCTTGCCGCCGCGCTGCGCGAGCTGCTCGGCGTAGGATTCCTCGGGGATGTCCTCAGTCGAGTGGGAAAGCAGCGAGCAGTCGCTGTACGCGAACACCGGCGTCAGGTCGAGAGACGTGCCCTCGATGCCGTAGTATTCGAGAACCGCCTTTGCAGCCTGGATCTCCTTAACGTGCTTCTGACCGTAGTAAATGGACAGCGCACACACATTCTCCTTGCCGTGCTTCTCGATGGCAAGCGCAAGACAGGTCGTGCTGTCCACGCCGCCGCTGCACAGGACCATTGCCTTTTCGCTCATCGGTTGTCCACCTTCTCCGGGTACAGATCGTGGTGGGTGAGACGCTCGAATGCAACCTCCTCCCAGCGGGTGCCGGGCTTGCCGTAGTTGCAGTACGGGTCGATCGAGATGCCGCCGCGCGGCGTAAATTTGCCCCAGACCTCAATGTACTTCGGGTCCATCAGACGGATGAGATCCTTCATAATGATGTTTACGCAGTCCTCGTGAAAATCGCCGTGGTTGCGGAAGCTGAACAGATACAGCTTGAGCGACTTGCTCTCTACCATGCGCTCGCCGGGCACATAGGAGATATAAATGGTAGCAAAGTCCGGCTGGCCGGTCATCGGGCACAGGCTGGTGAACTCCGGGCAGTTGAATTTGACAAAATAGTCGTTGTCCGGATGCTTGTTCGGGAAAGTCTCCAGCATTTCGGGCGCGTAGTCCGAGGGATACTTGTTCTTCTGGCTGCCGAGCAGCGTGACGCCGTTCAGTTCTTCTTTATTTCTTCCGGTCATGGTTGCATTCTCCTTACATTAACTAGCCTTAGTTGCCTTGGGATACAGTGCGCGCTGCAGTACGTTCACCAGAACGACACCGCAGACCGCAGGTACGGACTGACCGATGCACAGGCTGGTGGCAAGTACAGAATACGGAACGTGCAGCAGATAGCTCAGATAGCTCGATACGCCGAGACCGGGCACAAGGATGATCGGGAGGATCATCAGCCAGCGGCTCCAGCCCTTGCGGCGGATGAGCACGATGATCGCGGTAACGATGATACCGACGAAGCAGCCTCCGAACCAGTCCAGCAGACCGAGTCCGCCAAACAGAAAGTTGGCAATGAAATTAGCGAAACCAAGCGGCAAAACCAGGAACGGAAACAGGTAAGCGAGCGCATACAGAGCCGTCGCAATGCGGATCTGGTACGCACCGAAAGAGAAGCTCTGCGTAAAGTACAGCACAACAACGTAAAGTGCCATCACCATAGCAGAAACGGTCAGTTTTTGAACCTTGCTCATGTTTTCTTTTACCATATTTCGTTCACCTCCAAATAATGCACACAACAACGTTGATTGGAAACCTAAGGCAACACCGCACAATTAAGACTACGGTGCTTTGCGGAAATTTTGTGACCTGACTTTGGCTTCGGTTCCTTGCGCGAGTTCCGTCCGCGCTGCCGAAGTTTCACGGTAATACATCAAGTATTACCGCAAAACTGTGCCTCGTCAGTACGCAAAATTTACTCGCAAATCACTCTTGTTCAATTATGCGGTATTGCCTTAAAATTTTTCTGTTTCGTTGTCCCTAGTTTTGTTTTACGACAGGATGGTTTCGAACTGTCATTCCATATCCGGAAGCAAAGTGCCGAACGGCACAAACGATAGTATAGCGTATTTTTGCCGTTTATGCAAGTGTAAAAGCAGCAAAACATGGTTTTGATAGAGAGATTATGCGGTTTCACCAAGAAGCGCGGAATCCCTGCCCGACAGAGAGAAAACCGGACATTCGACAGAAAAAACGCGGTCTTGTCGAAAATTGTCGATAAATATGCGGGAAAAAGCAGGGATATCCGCTTGCGCGGACGCGCTGAATATGTAAAAATAAGATGTAATCCGTAAATCGGCATAAGATAGAGAAAGCCGGGGAAAGCAGTAAATGAAGATCAAACAAGGCAAAATGCGTATTTTACTGGCGTGTGCGGACGAGTCTCTGCTGAAACAGACAAAACAGCTTATGCAGGCGAGCAATGAGCTGGAGCTTGTCGGCAGTACGTCGAACGGCACGAAGGCGTGGGAAATGATTCGACAAAAAACGCCGGATATGGTCGTGCTGGATACCGACCTGCCGTATGCAGACGGCTTTGCCGTTGCGTCATGGATGAGACAGAATAAGATGTGGGATACGAGCATTATCCTGCTCAGCTCGTTCATCGGCGGTCAGACCTATGTGGAGTGCAGCCTGCTGCACATTAACGTGCTGCTGCGTAAGCCAATCTGCGCGGATGCACTGTATGAGCGCATCAAGCTGGCGGTCACCTGTACCAGTCGGGGAGACACGGTGGAGCAGCGGCTGGCCCAGATCCTGCGTGAGCTGGGTATGCGCGAGCAGACGATCGGCTATCAGTGTGCATTGCTGACCGTGTGCCTGTATCGGGAGACCAACGGTGCCAGCATTACCAAGATCATTTATCACAGTGTCGCGCAGCAGCTGAACAGCGAAGGCAGTAATGTGGAGCGCAATATGCGCTACGCCGTTCACCGCGCATGGGATAAGTGTGATAAAGCCGTGCTTGCCAGGTATTTCGGTGAAGCGCGTGCACAGGATAAGGAGCCGCCGAGCAACCGCGAATTCTGTGCGGCTCTCGTGGAGTATCTCCGGCAGGAAGCCTGCCGCCTGTAACCGGACAGCCTGTGCTTTTTGCAAATGCGGCAGGTACCGCGTTGCGGATCGCCAGCTCCTCGCGGGATAAGTAGTCGATGAGTGTCAGTCCGTTCTGCACCGCGCGGGCGTGTACGGAAAAAGGCACGGCACCGGCCAGCGTCAGTGTTCCGGCGGGAATGGTATCGAGTACATCGCCGATCGTGTGCTGTGCATTGGCAAGCGGCGCGTTCAGGCTGCCGTCTCCCATCTGCACCGGCATAGGCAGAATGACCGCGCGTGCATCGTCAAGGCACGCCTGCAGGTCGCTTACAGCCGTGCAGCCTGCGGCGGGACGGCGCTCGAGTGCAAATGTGCGCACGGTGTGGCCTGCTTCGTGCAGCAGCTCGGCTAAATACGCCTGACGCACATCACCGCCGACGACGGCGAGAGTCGTCGATTGATTCATAAGCAAAAACCTCCTTTGCGCCATTCTATGCCGGATGCAAAAGAGGAGTGAAAAGAGAACATCCGCTCTTTGTACAAACAGAGAGCGGATATTTTTGTATAGATTACTGATTGAGTACCTCGAACAGCGTGTCGCATGCGCCGGTGAGCGACTGCGCAGGACCGTCTGCGGTGATCTCATAGGTGTTTTCGCAGCCGATGAGGCCGACACCCGGAATCGCGATCTTCGGCTCAACGGCAAGCGTCATGCCGGACTCGAGCGGAGCCGAGAAGCCTTTGGCGAGAACCGGTGTTTCGTCCATTGTCAGACCGATGGAGTGGCCGAGGAACTTGCAGCCGTTCATAAAGCCTTCGCGGAACGCAGGATCGACGAGAGAGAGGATCTTCTCGTAAATCTCAGCCGGAACGGCACCGGCGCGAAGGAGAGATGCAGTTTCGTTCTCCAGCGCAATGCACTGCTCGTGCGCCGCACGGATCACGCCGCTCTGCGGATGCTTGTCCAGCTCGCCGTAGTAGAACGTAATACTCTTATCGGTATGGTAGCCGCGCCAGCCGCACGGAATGTCCAGCAGGACGGTGTCGCCTTCGTGCAGCTTGCGCTCAGACGAGCCGATGGACTTCATTGCGGTCGAGGTGCCGATACAGCCGGAGGGACTGTCCAGCGCGGTGGGACACAGGCTGTTTTCGCTGAAGCTGGCAATGCCGAGCACGTCCTCAGCTGCCGGCTGATTGTAGCGCGAGATACCCATGCCGCCGCGGTCCACGATGGCGGTGCAGATCTCGCTGCACAGGCGTGCTTCGCTGACGCCTTCGCGCAGGAACGCCGGAGCAAGTCCCTCGATGACATAGCGGTGCAGTCTGCCGGATTCGCGCATACAGTCAAGCTCATACGCGCTCTTGACCGAGCGCAGCGCGCTGAGCACGCCGTCCATCGGCTTGGGTGCAAACGGCAGATGCTTGTTCAGCATGGAGAGCTTTTGCAGCGTCATGGTCTTTGCGGCAACGTAGACGGTCTCCGGAATATCCGGATAGACCTCCTTGATGCCGCGGAAGCTGCCCATCGGACGGATGTCTGCAAAGGCGGATTCGTCCTTTGCAACATCAAACGAGCGGCGGACGAACAGCGTAGCCTGATCGGGTGTCACGACAAGTGCGCCATCCTGCATGGTGCCGGTGAAGTAGTACATGTCGAGCGTGTTGTCGAGCAGAAGCATGGACCACGCAGGGTCCTTCTCGGTCATGGCACAGCGCAGACGGTCGAGCCGCGTGTTCAGTTCGGCGGCGGGCACGGAAATATGGGGCATGGATGATCCTCCTGTATGATTAACGGTGGTTTACGAAAATGTTACTTTTAGTGTAGCACATATTTAACCGGAGAGCAACGCAGACGCGTTGACTTTTTATACCTTGTGCGATATGATTATAGTCTATGGAAGGACTGCGCTGTGCAGGGAAGGGAGAGATTATGATGCGCAGAAAAGTAGGCAAGCTGCTTGGCGACCGACGCGTTGTCGGCGGATTTCTGCTGCTGATGCAGCTGGCAATCGTTATGTTCGGCGTAAGCTGGGCAAGTATGGAATATCACTGGCTGACACCGGCACTGACCGTGCTGAGCGTTATCATTGTCATCTGGCTGGTGCGTAAGTACGACAACCCGATGTACAAGATAACATGGATACTGGTTATTGTGCTGCTGCCGCTGTTCGGCGGCTTGTTTTATCTGTTCTGGGGCAATACGCCGCTCAATCGGGCGCGTACCCAACATCAGTACGAGCCGAAACCGCCGGATTTCACCGACTATATGCGTACACCTGCTACAAAGGAGCTGATCGAGCAGCATCCGCGTCATGCAGCACGCGCCCGTTACATCGAGACGCTGGACGGTATGCCGGTGTGGACCAACACGGAGACGAAATATTTCCGTGTCGGCGAGGAAATGTTTGACTCCATGTGTGAGGAGCTGCGCCACGCACAGAAGTTCATCTTTCTGGAGTATTTCATCATCGAAGAAGGCATAATGTGGGATACGATCCTTGATATCCTGCGGGAGAAGGCGGCCACCGGACTGGATGTGCGCGTGCTGTACGACGACGTTGGTTCGATCTGCACGCTGCCGAAAGACTACGACCGCTATCTGATGAGCCTCGGCATTCACGCGGTGCGCTTTAACCGCTTTATCCCGACGCTGAACACCTATCTCAATTACCGCAACCATCGCAAGATGACGATTATTGACGGCAATGTCGGTTATATGGGCGGTATCAATCTGGCGGATGAGTATATCAACAAAAAGGTGCGTTTCGGCTACTGGAAGGACACCGGCATCATGCTGCGAGGTGAGGGAACAGCCAATATGACCGCCCTGTTCCTGCAGATGTGGGAGTATGTCACCGGCGAGGACATGCCGCCGCTCGAAAACTATCTGCCGACCGCCAAGCTGCCGGCAGACGGCTATGTGCAGCCGTTTGCGGATTCACCGCTCGACGACATCAATATCGGTGAATCCACCTACCTGCAGATCATCCATAACGCGCGAAAGTACGTTTATATCACCACGCCGTACCTTGTGCTGGACAACGAGATGATTACGGCGCTGACCATTGCGGCGCAGTCCGGCGTGGACGTGCGCATCCTGACGCCGGGCATCCCGGATAAAAAGCTGGTGTACATGATCACACGTTCGTACTATCAGCAGCTGCACCGAGCGGGTGTGAAGATTTATGAGTACCGACCGGGCTTTCTGCACGCGAAAACCATCGTGTCCGATGATGATACGGCGGTGGTCGGTACAATCAACATGGATTTCCGCTCATTCTTCCTGCACTTCGAGTGCGCGACCTGCTTCTACAACAGTTCGGTCGTTGCCGCTGTTAAGCAGGATATTATAGAGACCATCAATGTCAGCCGCCGGATTGACGATGAATGGCTGCGCCGAATGCCGTGGATTCGGTCGATCACGGCAAGCGTGCTGCGTCTGTTCGCGCCGCTGCTGTAATGAGAGGAGCGTGGTTTAATGGACCGACCGGAGCAGACACTTTCCGCTGTGTTGGATGCGGGAGAGCTGCTGCTGACCTCAGGTGCTGAGGCAGCCCGCGTAGAGGATACCATGCGCCGTCTGGCACGCGCCTACGGTTTTGTACGAGCGGATGTGCTGACCATCACGGCCAGCATGGCAGTAACGGTACGGACGGCGGACGATCAGGTGATCACGCAGACGCGCCGCATTCTGCGGCGCGGAACCGATATGCGCTGCATTGAGGCGGTCAACGAGCTGTCGCGCGAGGTATGTGTGAATCCTGTTCCGCCGGAGGAATTGCACGCACGGCTGGAGGCGATACGCACCGCACCGGATAAGCTGCGCTGCCGGCTGCCGCTGGCGTATCTGATCACGTCAGGCTCGTTCGCTGTGTTCTTCGGCGGCACCTGGAGAGACGGCGCTGCCGCCATGCTGTGCAGCGTGCTGTTGTATGTCATCGGCGTGCTCGGCGATCGGATTTCGCTGCAGCCGCTGGTGCTGACCATGGTCAGCTCGGCGGCGATGTGCGCGGCAGCGGCTCTCACGGTAAAAACCGGCATGGGACAGAATCTGGACTATATCATTATCGGCAACATCATGCTGCTGATTCCGGGCATTCCGTTCGTCAACTCCATGCGCGATATTTTCGTGGGTGACACCATTACCGGACTGCTCAGCGCGTTTGAAGCGGTTTTGAGAGCGCTTGCTATCGCGGCAGGCTGCGCGCTCGTGCTCATGCAGACTGGGGGCGGTGCCGTATGACAGGTGAAATCCTCCTGCAGATTGTCATGGCGATGATTAGTGCGCTCGGCTTCGGACTGCTGTTTCATATTTCCGGCAGCCGCCTGATTACGATCATGCTGGGTGCTGCGGTAAACTGGGGTGTATATCTGTTGGCGATGCAGTGGTATGATAACCGCGTGACCGCGTTTTTTGTCTCTACGTTGGCAACGGCCGCACTGGCCGAGGTGCTCGCGCGGTTGCTCAAAGCGCCTGTCATCACGCTGCTCGTGCCTATGCTGGTGCCGCTGATTCCGGGCGGCGACCTGTATTACACGACGCTTGCGCTCGTGCAGGGCGACACGGCAGGCTTTGCTCGATACGGTACGCTGTTCATCGAGGAGGCGGGCGCGATGGCGTTCGGCGTCATCCTTGTGGCGTGCTTGGTGCAGACTCTCGGCAAGCTGTGGCTGCTGCACAGTGCAAGAAAATAAAGGCAACACCGCTATGCGGTATTGCCTCAGTCTGTCAAAAAAATATTATTTTAATTTTTACGCTTCGTGCGGCAGCACGCATAAAATAGAATTTGCGGAGCAAATTCATAAATTCCGGGAGCATGTATCTCGGAATTTATACAAGGGAAGAAAAAATGTGCCCGCAGGGCGCGGTTTTTCTTCGGTATTCGCTCGAAAGCGTGGTTTCGAGCGAGAGGATGCTCGGAAAACGTTAGTTTTTCGACAGCCTCAGGCAACACCGCTATGCGGTATTGCCTAAAGAAAGCGTTCTGTAAATCTCATACAGAACGCTTTTGTGCTGTTTACAGCAGGTAAATTGTCAGATATAACGCACAGAGCAGAATGGCAATCCATACAGTGGCGGAAATCACGTTGTACACTACCCGTGCAAGCGGCAGACGCGCCTGCCGCAGAGCCTTTCCCAGCACATCCGGATCACCAAGTGCGCGCAGCACCTGACGCACAGCCTGCTCCTGTGTGAGGCTGCCGCGGCAGCGCAGCTCCTCCGCGCGGCTGAGAATATGGTCGGTCAGCTCCCGCCGAACGCGGGCACGGTAAGGCGGCCACAGGAGATGCCGGCACACGCGGTGCAGGTACGGCGCAATCAGCTTATTTGGTGACACAGGCGCCACCTCCGATTGGCTTGCGGCAGGTTTTCCACTGTTCCCGGCAGCAGGTGAGCGTTTTCACGCCCTGACGGGTCAGCCGGTAAAAACGGTGCGTGCCGTCCTCGGTCTGCCGTTCACAGGAGCGGACATCGCCGCGTGCCTCAAGTCCGTGCAGCAGGGGATACAGGCGGCTTTCGCGGATGGCAAACGCGCAGTCTGAGCGGCATTCCACCTCATGCAGCAGTTGAAAACCGGTCTTGTCCGCCTCCTCAAGCAGAGAAAGCACAAGCAGAGCCGCGCTGTCGTAAAAGGCAGCGTCTTTTTGTCCTCGCGGCATGGAGATCCCCTCCTTTATATATTCAGTATAACCGCTCGCGAGGGGTGCGTCAAATTATTTTACACAGATTTTACGATTGCAGCGCTTGCGTTTGTATGCGGAATAGGGTATCATTAACAAGTATATCTGTGTGAATATTCGCTGTTTACCATAGAACACTTGTCAGGAGGAAAAAATCGTGTTTTCATCGTTATTCAACTGGCTGATGGGCGCAGGCCGTGAACTGGCGGTTGTGCTCATCTCCATGGTTCCGCTGGTAGAATTGCGCGGTGCGGTCCCGCTGGGCGCGGTCGCAGGCGTGCCGGCGATCGAGCTGATCCCGCTGGCTGTGATCGGCAATATGATCCCGATCCCGTTTTTGCTGTTCTTCGGCGAAAAGCTGCTGGACTGGGTGTGCTCGCTCGGCCCGCTTTCCGGCTTTGCCACCAAGTACCGAGAAAAGCTGCTCGGAAAGACCGGTCAGGTCACCCGGTATGAACGGCTGGGTCTGTTCCTTTTTGTGGCGATCCCGCTGCCGGGCACCGGAGCATGGTCGGGTGCATTGATTGCAACGCTGCTCAAAATGCCGAAAACCAAGGCGCTGACTTCGATTCTGTGCGGCGTAATTGTTGCAGGCTTTATTATGCTGCTCGGTTCTCAGGGTGTAATTGGCGTTGCACATTTGTTTTAAAAGATAACAGCCATTCCCACGGGAATGGCTGTTATCTTTTGCAGCAGTGAAAGAAAAATACCCTTTTCGAAAAATTCCTCTTGCCAACCGGTGCGATTTACGATATAATAACTATGTTATGCCGGTGTGATGGAATTGGTAGACGTAGTGGACTCAAAATCCACCGCTGGCGACAGCGTACCGGTTCGAGTCCGGTCACCGGCACCATCAAGCGCCTCGGTTCCTCGGAATACGGGGCGCTCACAATACTATCCGGGTGTAGCGCAGTTGGTAGCGCGCCTGCTTTGGGAGCAGGATGCCGCAGGTTCGAATCCTGTCACTCGGACCAGATGAAACACCGCTTAAACGTCGTTTTGAGCGGTGTTTTTTGTGTTTGCGGAACAAAATAAATTTTCGGGAGGAACAACATGAAACTGACCCATTTGGATGAAAACGGTGCAGCGCACATGGTCAACATCGGCGCGAAGCCGGTCACGCAGCGCGAAGCGGTGGCGCAGTCCGTGCTGACCATGCAGCCGGAGACGCTGCGCATGATCCTTGACGGAACAGTGCCCAAGGGCGATGTGTTCGCGTGCGCGCGTATCGCGGGCATTATGGCGGCCAAGCGGACGGCAGAGCTGATCCCGATGTGCCATCCGATCCCGATCGAGAGCGTGGACATCGCCATTGAGGCTGTCTCGGAGACGCAGGTGCGCGTTGTCAGCACGCTGCGTTGTTCGCACAAGACCGGCATTGAGATGGAAGCACTTACGGCAGCCACTGTTGCTGCGCTGACCGTCTACGACATGTGCAAGGCGGTGGACCGCGGTATGCGTATTGATGAGACGCTGCTGCTGCACAAGACCGGCGGCAAAAGCGGCGATTATCACGCGGAAGGAGCGACGGCACGATGACTTTGCTGGAACAGCTGCAGGCTGCCGCGGAAAATGCTCGCAAGGGACTTCCGGCGGCGCTGACCATCGACGCGGATGGCGTACAGTACACGCGCAATTTCATGCCGCAGGAACGCCTGATTCTGCTCGGCGGCGGCACGATCGCGCAGCCGCTTTGCCGCTATGCGGCCGATCTCGGTTTTGAGCTGGTTGTGGCGGACGACCGGCCGTCTTTTGCCAATCATCCGCGCTTTCCGGAAGCAAAGCAGATCGTATGTGATCTGTTTCCGGCGGCAATCGAGAAAATCGGCATCCGAGAGAGCGATTACGTTGCCGTTATCACGCGCGGGCATCGTTATGACGCGGACTGCCTGCGGGAGCTTCTGCGCGGCACCATGCCGCGCTATCTCGGCATGATCGGGTCGAAGCGGCGCACGGTCGGTCTGCTGAACATGCTTGAGGAAGAAGGCTTCTCTCGGGCAGATCTCGACCGCATTCATACGCCCATCGGTCTGGACATTGGTGCGCTGACCGTCAAGGAGATTGCGATTTCTATCGTGGCAGAGCTGATCGCGGAACGCCGCCGCACGACCGATCGCCGTTCCAAGAGTAGCATTCTCACCGCAGAGGACATCGACCTGCCGCTGCTGGAAACCGCTGCACGCGGTGATATTCCCAAAACGCTCATGCTCGTGTACGAGACCAGCGGTTCCACGCCGGTAAAATCCGGCTCGTACATGGTGGTCGATGCCAATACGGCTACCGCAGGCACCATCGGCGGCGGCTGCAGTGAGAGCGCCGTTATGCGGCAGGCGTACTACTTGATTGGGACCGGCGAGCACAAGTGCGTCACCATCGACATGAGCAACGACATTGCTGCACAGGAAGGTATGGTTTGCGGCGGGCAGATGAAGGTGTTGCTGGCGGATTTGGGTACGAAAAAATCGACATAAAGTGAAAAAATTGTCGAAAAATACTGGAATAAAATGTTATACTCTCTCTGGCATTCATAGATTTAAAATGGTATAATAAGGATAAAAAGCAAAGCAGGGGAAGCCATGAGACTCAAAAGACGGATTTTCGGTGTATTTGCGGCAGCGCTGGCAGGTGTGCTGTTGTGCGGATGTACGGCTGCCGAGGATATGCAGGAGCACCAGACGGAAACACCGATAACGATCAAGGTGGGCAGTGACAACTATCCGCCGTTTAATTATACCGATGAAAATGGCAATCCGGCGGGCATAGATGTGGATCTGGCTAAGGAATCCTTCGGACGGCTGGGGTATGCGGTATCCTTCGTCGGTATTGACTGGGAAGAAAAGAAGAAACTGGTTGAACATGGTGATATTGACTGTATCTGGGGATGCTTTTCCATTGATGGACGCGAGGATGAATACAACTGGACCGAACCGTATATGATCAGCCGCCAGGTGGTTGCGGTCAACCGCAGCAGCGATATTTACCGGCTGAGCGATCTGGAGGGCAGGACCATTGCCGTGCAGTCCACTACCAAGCCGGAAAGTATTTTCCTCGAGCGAACGGACAGCCGCATTCCGCTTGTGCGTGAAGTATACAGTCTGGAAGATCGCGAACTGCTCTACACCTCTCTCGGCAAGGGCTATGTGGATGCAATCGCGGCGCACGAAACCGCTATTCGGCAGTATATGAAGGATTATGATGTGGATTACCGTATTCTGGACGAAAGTATTCTCACGACAGGAATTGGTGTGGCGTTTGCAAAAAACGATGCGCGTGGACTGAACGAACAGCTTTCCCGGGTTTTCGAGGAAATGCGTGCAGACGGTACGACTCGAACGATCATAGGCAGGTATCTGTCCGATCCGGATAAATATTTGGAGGTGGACTGTGCTGCAGGTTAAAAAGGGCAAAGCCACGCGCCGGTACGAACGGATTGCGGCTGCAATCGGCGCCGTGCTGGTCATATTGGTCGGCTTTCGCACGGTGCGTGCGGAGAGCGCGCAGACACGGGAACAGCTCGGCAATACGATAGATTATGTGAAGGAGCAGTGCACGACCTATACACGCTACAATGCTGCGGCTGTTACCAAAAGTCTGATGCGTATCATGGACAACGCACAGCAGGTAAACCGCAATATCGGCTATGAGGGCTCGGCTGTAGATGAAGACCGGCTTCGGTTCTATGCGCAGGAACAGCGGCTGACCGGCATTATTCTGCTGGACACAGATGGAAGAGTGCAGTGCGAGTATAACGGTGATCTGCTGAATTTTCTAACACTGCAGGAGTATATAGAGCGGAATACAGTGCTCGATGTGGTCAGGTATCCGCAGAAGACCTATGCTTCTCGGATTGACCTGCCGGACGGCTCCTATGTGGATATTTCGGCGTACGGCCGTACAGATGTGCCCGGTGTGATCGTTGTATACTATCACACCACTGCGGAGTATGCACGCAATTATACGCTGACCATACAGGGCTTGCTTGCGGGCTATAATACCAAGGACGACGGTGTGATTGTGGTGACAAACGGCGACCGCATTATCGCGTCCAACGACGAAGAACTGGCTGATACCAAGGTGGAGGACAGCCGGATTCTGCAGCAGATCAAGTCAAAACTGTCGTCCGCCGCGGTCGGACATTTCAAGTGCGATGGCAATGCCTATTTCGGTGGTCTGGACCGCAGCCGCGACTACTATATCTACGCCTATGTATCCGACCGTATGGTAGCGACTGATATGGTCAAAAATATGATGGCGGCGCTGATCATCTATCTGGTCATGCTGACCGTGATTCAAATGTTCCGCAGGCGTTCCGCGCGGGAATATCTGGCCGAGCAGGACCGGCGCGAGCGGGAATTCCGCGGGCAACTGATGGAATCCGCCAAAAAGGCCGAGCAGGCCAACCGCGCTAAGACCGAGTTCCTGCAGCGCATGAGCCACGATATCCGCACGCCGATCAACGGCATTCGCGGTATGATTGAGATTGCGAATTACTACAAGGACGATCCGGACAAGCAAACCGAGTGCCGGAAGAAAATATGGGATGCCTCCGGTCTGCTGCTCGAGCTGGTAAATGAGGTGCTGGACATGGGCAAGCTGGAATCCGGCGAGATCATGCTGGAGGAACGCGAGTTTGACCTCAAGGAACTGCTGGACAGTGTTGGCGTGGTGGTGGATAAGCAGGCGCGGGAGCGGGGCATTACGATAATAACGGATGGCTATCCGGTTGAGCACCGCTGCCTGCTCGGCAGTCCGCTGCACCTGCGTCGGCTGCTGATGAATATCATCAGCAATGCGGTCAAGTACAACCACGCAGGGGGCGAAGTCAGGCTGGGATGCCGCGAAAAGCCGAGTGCGGATCCGGAGACTGCACAGATTGAATTCACCTGTGCGGATACCGGTATCGGCATGAGCGAGGAGTTTCAGAAGCACGTATTTGAGCCATTTGCACAGGAACGGAATTTTGCTCGATCGGAATATGGCGGTACCGGTCTGGGTATGCCGATTGCGAAAAGTCTGGCGGAGAAAATGGGCGGCACGCTGTCCTTTGTCAGCAGACAGGGCGTAGGCACGACGTTTACGCTGTCGCTGTCATTCCGCATCTGCCATGCACCGGAGAAGCAAAACAAGCCGAAACGTCTGCTGCAGACCAGTTCTATTGCCGGACTGCATGTGCTGGTTGCGGAAGATAACAGGATGAATATGGAGATTGCTGAGTTTGTACTCAATGTGGAAGAAGCCTCCATCATCAAGGCAGTGAATGGTGAGGAGGCGGTACGCATTTTTGCCGATTCCAGGCCCGGAGAAATTGATGCGATTTTAATGGATGTGATGATGCCGGTGATGGACGGTCTGGAAGCGACGCGGCGTATTCGCGCGATGAAGCGTCCGGATGCGAGAACCATTCCAATCATCGCCATGACAGCAAACGCTTTCGCAGAGGACCGTCAGCTTGCCTTTGCTGCGGGCATGGATATGCATATTGCAAAGCCGCTGGAAGGCTCGGAGATGGTGGAAACGCTAGAGCGGCTTGTCAAATCCTCGCGGAAATAGGAGCAGAAGCGCAAGAAGGATGATATATAAAGGGAAAGTCAGCCGAAAATGGCTGACTTGAGGCTGTCGAAAAACTCCGTTTTTCGAGCAGCCTCTCGATTGAAACCACGCTTTCAATCGAATCTTGACGAAAAACCGCGCCCTACGGGCACAATTTTTCGTCCCTTGTATAATTCCCGAGGTACACGCCCCCGGGAATTATGAATTTGCTGTGCAAATTCTATTTTATGCGTGCTGCCGCACGAAAAGTAAAAACGATAGATTGACTTTATCGACAGACTGAAGTCAGCCGGAAACGGCTGACTTTTCCTTTATCGTGCAGTTCTGCTGCCCGTATTATACACACAGCGGAACTATTCGGCAGGATGGGAGTTCACATCAGCCTTTCCTTCGCAAGCAGGTGAGCGTAATGCTGTCTGGCGCGGCTTAAGCGCGCACGGCTGGCCTCGTGACTGATATGCAGATATTCGGCAATGTCCACACAGTTCAGATTCAGCTGATACCGCAGATACAGAATCTCTTTATCCGTGCAGGATAATTCGTTCGGCAGCAGGTCGAGCATGGAAAGGAAAATCGGTTCGCAGCCAAGATTCTGAACGCTGTCCAGCGGCACCTGCACATACCGGCTCTGCCGTTTGTACTCATCAAGCGCGAGATTGGTCAGCACGGTGTGCAGCCAGCCGGGCAGATTCGGGTGCTGGCGCACCCGGTCAAAATGCGTCAGCAGGATGGTAAACGCCTCGTTTGTCAGCTCCTCTGCTGTAAACGGGTTATGTGCAATGCGGATGGCCGCATACAGCAGCCGCTTGTAATTCCGGTCGTATAATTGGGAAAACAGCTCCTTGTCCTGTGTCGTCATAGATCGTTCACCTGATTCCTATCGGGTTATGTTATGCACGATACCCGTTTTCAAGGGGAAAATCAATAGCGCGTTCCTGATTGGTCACTTTGCGTTCCCGCTCTGCAGCCGGACGTCCATCAATCTGCGGTATAATAGAAACGGGGCAGCAGGAGACAGAACGCTTTGTGAAATATTGTCTGCTGTGCTGCTTTATGGTATAGTTAGTTCAGAACACAACAGGGAGGAGCACTCATGCGCATTATACTGTGCGATGACGATACCGCATTCACGCAGATCTTTGAAAAACGCCTGCTGACCGTTTTCAAAAAATACGGAATCACACCGGAGATCGTGTCCGCGCACACGGGCGTGGAAGCCTTGCGCGAGATTACATGCAGGCCGACGGATGTGCTGTTTTTAGACATTGATATGCCTGAAAAAGACGGCTTTTCGGTCGCGGAAGAGCTGTCAGCCATGCCGTCGAAGCCTCTTATCATTTTCCTGTCCGGCATGGAAGATCTGGTGTATCAGTCGTTTGCGTTTCAGCCGTTCTGGTTTCTCCGCAAAACGCATCTGGAGGAGCTGCCGCAGGTAACCGAGAAAATGCTGCAGCTTCTCAACAGCCGTCAGATTCACTACACGGTTACGATGAACGGCAGCAGCACCCGCATTCCAATCACGGAGATTGTGTATTTTGAGAGCCAGGGACATTATATCGTTGTACATTACAATGAGAAATCCCTGCGGTTCAAGGCACGTATGAGCGATATCGAAACGGCACTCAGCAAATACTTTTTCGTGCGCTGCCACGTTGGCTATCTGCTGAACTGCCGGTTTGTTCAAATCTGCAGCCGGACAAGCGTCACCTTGACGGACGGGACGGTCCTGCCGGTCAGCCGCGCCAAAGCAGAGGAAACACAGACCGCCTTCATGGCGTATATGAGGAGCCTGCGCCCATGAATTTCTGGTTTGAGATGGCAGTCAATGCCGTGGAAGTAACGCTGATTCTCAGTTTTCTGGTGCAGTATTTCGGATATAAGACGGAAACCTCAGCGAAATACTGGGGAACCGCATTGATATGGATTCTCTCGTTTTGCATTGTAGCGTTTTTCTCGTGGACACATTTGTATGAAAATTATGCAAGCTCATTGCAGATTCTGGTCAATATTCTATTTTGCGTTACCCTATTAAGGGGTAATATTTTCCAAAAAATATTCGTGTCCGCGTTTACTATGGGTCTGGTGGCCATTACGGCAACGCTTACAACACTGCTGGTGGCCAAGCTGTCCGGTAATCAGGTGGCGTTTCTGTTGAGTCATTTCAGCGGGATTCGCGTTACGTCCATCTGCCTGACCAAGCTGTTGTTTTTTGTTATCACGCGGATTATTCTGCGTATCAAGGAAAGCGGAAAGCTAAAAGGGATGGACGTTATCGCACTGGTAATCGTACCGATGCTGTCCGACCTGGCTATTACATTGATGATGTATGCGGCGATACAGGAACCGAGCATTCAGACGATTGTTCTGTATGCCGTAGGTATTGTATTGATACTGAATATCGTTGTCTACTTTTTGTTTATCCGTTTGGGCAAAGCCGGAAAAATCAAAACCGAAATGGCGCTGCTCGCGCTGCAGAACGAATGTCTGCAGGAAAACGCCAAGGACATTGAGAATATGTATGACACGGTTCGTGCGCTGCGGCATGACCTCAAAAATCACCTGCTCTGCATTTTATCCATGGCGGAAGAACGGGATGTCGAGGGTATCAAGCAGTACACAGGGCAGCTTCTGCAGCAGCAGAATACCGTCAACAAGCTGATCATGTTTTCGGGCAGCAAGGTGCTGGATGCGATTATCAACAGCAAAAGCGCAGCCGCGGAACGGGCAGGCGTTCGGCTGAGTGCTATTATCACAACCCCGCTGGCGGGTATTTCGCCGGAGGATATTACCATCATCCTCGGCAATGCGCTGGACAACGCGATTCGTGCCGCAAAAGACAGTCAGCGCAAGGTGGTGGATATTCATATTCAGCCGCAGGGAGCATACAGCTCGATTGTGATTGCCAATGATATCGCACATCCGGTGCTGTCGGACAATCCGGCACTGCGTACCACGAAAAATATCCGGTATCGCCACGGCTTCGGCATTCAGAATATGCGGCAGGCGGTAGAACGCAATCAGGGACTGATTCGGTTTTACGAGCAGAACGACCGGTTCATCTGCGATATTTTGCTCCTTAACGTGCAAAGCAGGAACGAATAACGACTAAGCAGGAATAGCCGGTTGCAATTTCGGTGAAAAGCAGTTATCTTACAGATAGACCATGATAAATGCAATGTACATGGGTTATCTGCTGAGATAACTGCTTTTTTGAGGTGAGTCCGATGGTATGTTGAAATGAAAACCGGTAAGGTATGGATAGTAATTAGAGGGCAAACAGGGAGGGTTAAATGATGAACAGATTTCGAAAAATACTGAGCGCCGCGCTGGCAAGCTGCATGGCGGTCTCTGCGCTGATGATGAGCGCCGGTGCGGCGAATATCGGCACAGAAGCCGCACGCGAGAAGGCCATTTACGGCAGTCAAGCGTGGACGGTGAACGGTGCGGTAACCATTCAGCACAGCGACGGCACAGTAGAGCCGGTACCGGAGTTCTCGGCGCTGTATCCCGGGTGGACAGTGCCGAAGCAAGCGGCTTCGGTATCGAGTACGGCGCTGGCTGAGGTGGCTGAGGAGGCAGGGCGTAATTGAAAATGTGGGAAAGAGCTGAAATCTTTGGGTTTCAGCTCTTTGGGTGATGCGGAAATTGTGCTTTTGCTGCTGATTGGTAGCATATGTCCTGAAACAATATCCTGTCATCCTAAAACTCGTTAAAAAGGTGCTGAACCTGCACTAAAATCAGCACTAAAATGAAGCGCCGCGATTTTGGTAGACAGCAGTGGTAGACACTGGTTTTTCACGAATTACATCACAAAACTAAACACCGTAAAAAGTACAGAAAAAGAGCTTCAAACATAAGTTTGAAGCTCTTTAACTTGGTGCGGATGGGGGGACTTGAACCCCCACGTCCTTGCGAACACTAGCACCTGAAGCTAGCGCGTCTGCCATTCCGCCACATCCGCATATTTGGTTGTTGAAAGAAGGTGGTGCGAGTGACGGGACTTGAACCCGTACGTCGATCGACACACGCCCCTCAAACGTGCCTGTCTACCAGTTCCAGCACACTCGCATTCTGTTCTCATCGAGTCGCCTCACTGTCAGCGACAAGAATTATTATATCCATGTGGACACCAAATGTCAACACCTTTTTTCAAATTTTTTTGAAAAATTTCAAAACGCGAAAAACAGACGATTTCTCTGCCACGCGGAACAGTTTGTGTGTTACAATAGAAGCAGTCAGAAAATTCACAACAAAAAGGAGGAAGACTTCAGTGCTTTCTAAAAAAAGTAAGGCAATCGGTTTTATCATTATGTCCGCGTTCGGTTTTGCGATGATGGCGGCATTCATACGTCTGGCGGGTGATCTGCCGTTCACGCAGAAAACCTTTTTCCGCAACTTGGTCGCGGTGGCAGTGGCCGCCGTGGTGCTGTGCCGCGAAAAGGTTGGTTTTAAGTGGGAAAAGGGCAACCTGCCGCTGCTCATCATACGCGCAACCTGCGGCACACTCGGCATTTTCTGCAATTACTACGCTATTGACCATCTTGTACTGGCAGATGCAAACATTCTTAATAAAATGTCGCCGTTTTTCGCTATCATCTTTTCGCTCATTCTGCTGAAGGAGCGGGCCAGCGTATTTCAGTACGCGGCGGTGCTTGCGGCATTCGGCAGCAGCATGCTGATTATCAAGCCGGGTTTTTCCTCGGCAACCTTCCCGGCAATTATCGGCCTGCTGGGCGGCATGGGTGCAGGCGCGGCCTACACCTGTGTACGCGCACTCAGCCGGAAGGGCGAAAAGAGCGCCCGCATCGTGTTCTTCTTCTCGATGTTCTCCACGCTGGTATGCGTGCCGTTTATGATCACGGACTACCACCCAATGACATGGGGACAGTTCTTCTGCCTGATCGGCGCAGGTGCGTCAGCCGCTTTGGGACAGTTCGGCGTAACGCTCGCGTATGCCAACGCACCGGCCAAGGAGATTTCGGTGTTCGACTATACGCAGGTCATCTTCTCGGCTGTCCTCGGCTTTTTCCTGTTCGGCCAACTGCCGGACGGTTGGAGCGTCCTCGGCTATCTGCTGATCTGCGGCATTTCGGTCGCGGTGTTCTTCTACAACCGCAATCTGGAGCGCAAGGGACAGTGATATGATCGAATATGAGCTGGTTCGCTCCAAACGCAAGACGCTTGCTGTGCAGGTAACGCGCGAAGGCCGTGTAATCGTTCGTGCGCCGCTGCGGCTGGCAAAATACCGCATTGAACGGTTTGTCGCGGAGCATGCGGACTGGATAGTCCGCGCACTTGCCGATCAGCAGTCCCGCCGTGCGGCACATCCGGAGCCGGATGAGGCCGGGCAGGCTGAGCTTATCCGCCGAGCGAAAATAGAGCTACCGCCCAAGGTACAGTATTACGCAAAACTGATGAACCTGTACCCGACCGGACTGAAGATCACCTCAGCGAGAACACGGTTCGGCTCGTGCAGCGGCAAAAACAGTATTTGCTTCTCATGGCGGCTGATGGACTATCCCAAACCCGCTATCGACTATGTGGTGGTGCATGAACTGGCGCACATTGCACATAAAAACCATGGACCGCAGTTCTGGGCGCTGGTGGAGCGCTATTTACCCGATTATCGTGCGCGGCGTGCCATGCTGCGCGAATGAGAACAGGAAACGAGTATGAATATGACGAATCAATACAAAATTCTGGCATTGGATTTAGATGGAACGCTGCTGGATGCGCAGAGCCGCATCACGCCGGAGAACGCCCGCGCGGTACGCATGGCGCAGCAGGCGGGCGTGCAGATTGTGCTGTGCACCGGCCGCAATGTGCGCGAGGTACGCCGCTTCAGCGAACAGCTGGAAGCCGCACCAGACTGGCTCGTCACCGCAAACGGCGCGGCAGTGCAGCATCCGGACGACAGGGAACCGGCGTTTTTCGACGGTCTGAGCACAGAAATGGTGGACATTATTCTGGACGAGTGCGCCGCCATTGACACCGACCCATGCCTGTATACCACACAGGATTTGTACTACGGACATGCCTTCCGGCATTTTCTCGAGAATCTGCAGCGACGCGGACGGGTTGTCATGGACGAAGCCGACGAGGGCTATCATTTTGTCGAGGACGGGAATGCGTGGCGCGAGGTGCTCGCGCGCGAGCCGCGCCCGTTCACCAAGGCGATTCTTTATCACGATGACCCGAATGCGATCGCGCCGCTGACAGCTGCACTCGATAAATACGGCATTTTCGAGCTGGCACCGTCCGTCATGTATGGCGGAGAGCTGCGCAATGTCGAGGTCAACCGCGTGGGTGTGCACAAGGGACGCGGACTGGAATGGCTGGCG
Organism: Butyricicoccus sp. AM32-19; assembly: GCF_003480365.1. Taxonomy (NCBI): domain Bacteria; kingdom Bacillati; phylum Bacillota; class Clostridia; order Eubacteriales; family Butyricicoccaceae; genus Butyricicoccus; species Butyricicoccus sp. AM32-19. Next base: position 54,510 of record NZ_QUIX01000005.1, read on the forward strand.
CATCACCTCGGCTGCACGCTGGCCAACGTCATCGCTATCGGTGACAGTGAAAACGATCTGACCATGCTGCAGATGGCGGGACTGGGCGTCGCCATGGCAAACAGCGAGCCGTGCATCTGCGAAGCAGCGGACGTTATCACCGGCAGCAATATGGAAAACGGTGTCGCACAGGCGATTTACCGACATATTCTGGGGGAATGAACGATGAAAAAAGTAGTGGCAATCGGCGAACTGCTCATTGATTTCGTACCGCAGCAGCGCGGCTGTGCACTTGATGAGGTCGTGCAGTTTGAGCGTGTCGCGGGCGGTGCGCCGGCCAATGTTGCAACCGCAGTGGCGCGTCTCGGCGGCAGAGCGCAGATGATTTCACAGGTGGGAGAGGACGCATTCGGTACGCACATTCTCAAAACGCTGCGCGCAAACGGCGTGGATACCTCGAGTGTGTTCCGCACCGAACGGGCGAATACTGCGCTGGCGTTTGTTTCACTTGATAAGAACGGCAACCGCGAGTTTTCCTTCTACCGCAATCCCTCGGCAGACCTGTTTCTCGATGAAGCACAGATCACGCCGGATATTTTCGCGGACTGTGCCGCGCTGCACTTCTGCTCGGTCGATCTGGTGGATGCACCTGTCAAGCAGGCACATCGCAAGGCCATCCGGCTGGCAAAGGACGCAGGCGCGTTTCTCTCGTTCGACCCGAACGTGCGCCTGCCGCTGTGGGACAGCCCGGAAAGCTGTCAGGCAGCAATTCGTGAATTTCTGCCGTGTGCAGACCTCGTGAAGCTGTCGGATGATGAAGTTGAATTCTGCACCGGCTGCAAAACCGAGAGGGAAGCGGCAGAACTTCTGTTTTCGCAGGGCTGCAGGCTGCTGCTTGTGACACGCGGCGCGGACGGCGCGGCAGTCTACACGCCGAACGCGAGCGCCGAGACCGAAGCACTGCCGGTGACGGTCGCGGATACCACCGGAGCAGGCGATTCGTTCATCGGGTCGTTCCTGTATCAGCTTACCCGTGACGGTGTGACAGCGGAAACGCTCGCTGACATCCCGCAGGAAAAGTTCGCGGATTATCTGACATTTTCGTCCGAATGCTCGGCGTATACCGTGCAGCATAAGGGCGCGGTTATGCCAACAGAAGAAGAATTGAAAATGGAAAATGGAGAATGAATGTGTCCGCCCACAGGGCGGCAATTCAATAACACGCTTTGCGCGTAACCGCAGTTCTTAATTCGCCATTCTCAATTTTTCATTCACCTGCCACTAAAATTTATTGCACAATGTGTGCAAACGTGGTATAATTTTGAGGTTATAAAGAAATGATAACGATTCTTGGCATCGACCCGGGCTATGGCACGATTGGCTACGGCGTGGTGCGGTTCGATAATATGAAATTTACGCCGGTGCAGTACGGTGCGGCAAAAACCGCTCCCGGAATACCAATGCACCTGCGCTTATGTGAGATTTACGATGATATCTGTACGCTGGTGGACACATTTCACCCGGACGAGGTGGCAATCGAGGAGCTTTTCTTCTCGAAAAACGTCACAACCGGCATTCAGGTTGCGCAGGCGCGCGGTGTAATTCTGCTGGCGCTGGCCCAGAAGGGACTGCATCCGGTATCCTATACACCAAATCAGGTGAAGCTGTCCGTTGTCGGCTATGGCGGCGCGGAGAAAAAACAGGTGATGGAAATGACAAAAAGCATTCTCCATCTCACCAAGCTGCCGCGTCCGGACGATGCCGCGGATGCGCTTGCGCTGGCCATCTGCCACGGGCATTCCCGGCAGGCCATGCGCTATGAAGGCTTATTATGAGGTTTAAATAGATGTTTTATTATGTAGACGGCACGGTTTCCGTGCTCCAGCAGGGGCTTGTGGTGATCGACTGCGGCGGTGTAGGCTATGCCTGCCACGCTTCGCAGAACACCATCGGCAAGCTGAAAACCGGCGAAAAAGCGCGTCTGCTGACCTGGCTCAATGTCCGTGAGGGCGTGTTTGAGCTGTACGGTTTTATCGACGAGGAGGAGAAATCCTGCTTCCTGATGCTGACCAGCGTTAACGGTGTTGGCCCGAAGGCGGCGCTGTCCATCCTGTCGGTCGCACCGCCGGACAGACTGGCGCTCAGCATCATCACCGGCGATGAAAAAATGCTCATGCAGGCGCCGGGCATCGGCAAGAAGATCGCACAGCGCATTGTACTCGAGCTGCGCGACAAGATGAGCAAGGAGCAGCTGGAGACCGCATCTGCAGCGTCTCCGGCGGCGGCAGCCGCCGTTTCCGGCGGTGTCAACCACACGCAGGAGGCAGTCGCGGCGCTTATGGTGCTCGGCTATACGCAGGCAGAGGCGCTGCACGCGATGGAGGGTCTGGATGCTGCCGGCATGGAGGCGGACGAGATCATCCGTCAGTGCTTGAAAAAGCTGGTCAAGTCCTGATTTTGGACGATAAAAGCCTGATCAAGTAGGAGAGTGTACCTTTGAGTATTGAATTTTCCGGCGGCATGACGGATGATGAGCGCATCATCTCCACCCGCCAGCTCAGCGAGGACGAGACCGAGAATTCGCTCCGTCCGAAATCCATGGCGGACTATATCGGTCAGAAAAAAGCCAAGGAAAACCTGAGCATTTACATACAGGCCGCGAAAATGCGCGGTGAATCGCTCGACCATACGCTGCTGTACGGTCCGCCGGGTCTGGGCAAGACCACACTCGCGGGCATCATTGCCGCAGAAATGGGCGTGAATATCCGTGTTACGAGTGGTCCGGCGATCGAAAAAGCGGGAGATTTGGCGGCTTTATTGACAAATCTCTCAGAGAATGATATTTTGTTTATTGACGAGATCCATCGTCTCGACCGTGCGGTAGAGGAGATTCTCTATCCTGCGATGGAGGACTATGCACTCGATATCATCATCGGCAAGGGGCCTTCGGCGCGCTCGATCCGTATCGACCTGCCGAAATTTACGCTCATCGGCGCGACTACGCGTGCCGGTCAGATGACGAGCCCGCTGCGCGACCGCTTCGGCGTCATGCTCCGTCTGGAGCTGTATTCGCCGGAGGAGCTGTGCGGCATTGTTGAACGCTCGGCAGGCATTCTTAATGTACCGTGCGAGCACGAGGGCGCATTCGAGATTGCGCGGCGCAGCCGTGGTACGCCGCGAATCGCCAACCGGCTTCTGCGCCGTGTGCGAGACTTCGCACAGGTAATCGGCACCGGTACGATTGACAGAAAAAGTGCCGACATTGCGCTTCGCGCACTCGAGATTGATGAGTTAGGTCTGGATAACGTAGACCGCAGAATGCTCAAAAGCATTATCCAGAACTACGGCGGCGGTCCAGTCGGACTGGACACGCTGGCCGCGACCATCGGCGAAGAAGCAATCACCTTGGAAGATGTTTATGAGCCGTATCTCATGCAGATCGGCTTTCTCAGCCGCACGCCGCGCGGACGCTGCGTGACGCTGCAGGCTTACCGTCATTTAAATCTGGAACCGGCGGACGGACAGCAAATGCTGTAATGCAATCGTTTCCCCGCCTTTATCATACAAGAAAGTTAGGTGTTTCATTTGGGTAGATATTTTGGAACAGACGGCGTTCGCGGTGTAGCGAACTCGGAACTTGATGCACTGCTGGCATTCAAGATCGGCGCGGCAGCGGCATACGCACTTACGCAGGAGTCTGCACACGGCCGCAAGGCGAAGCTGCTGATCGGCAAGGACACCCGCGTATCCTCGGATATGCTGGAGAACGCGCTCGTCGCGGGCATCTGCTCGGTTGGCGCGGATGTAGAGCTGCTCGGCGTTATCCCGACGCCGGCGGTCGCTTTCCTCACCATCAAGCATAAGGCAGATGCGGGTATTGTCATTTCCGCAAGCCACAACTCCTTTGAGTACAACGGCATCAAGATTTTTGCAGGCAACGGCTACAAGCTGCCGGACGAAACCGAGGCAAGAATTGAGGACCTGATCGACGATTTCGAGTCTATTCCGAAGATGACCCACGAGAAGATCGGCCGTGTACTCAAAAGCGAGATCGATCCGGTAGTCGAGTACACCGACCACCTTGCAGATACCATCAAGGGCGACCTGTCCGGTCTGCGCGTGGCGGTGGACTGTGCAAACGGCTCCTCCTCCACGACGGTGGAGCGCCTTATGCGTCTGGTCGAGTGCAAGGCGGAAATTCGCTTCTATGAGCCGGACGGCATCAACATCAACGATAACTGCGGCTCCACCCATCTCGGTCAGCTGAAGGAGCGTGTCCGCTCAGGCAATTTTGATCTTGGCGTTGCCTTTGACGGCGATGCTGACCGCTGCCTGATCGTAGACGAGACCGGCGAGGAGCTGGACGGCGACCGCATTATGGCAGTCTGCGCGGCGCACATGAAGAAGGAAGGCAAGCTGCGCGGCGGCGCATTTGTTGCCACCATTTTGTCCAACATGGGTCTGCACGCCTACGCCGATAAGAACGGCATGAAGATCGAGTGCTCCAATGTAGGTGACCGCTATGTGCTCGAAATGATGCTCAAGAAGGGCTACATTCTGGGCGGCGAGCAGTCCGGACACGTTATTTTTCTTGAGTATGCGTCCACCGGTGATGGTGAGCTGACTGCACTGCAGTTTATGTCTATCCTCAAGGCGAGCGGCAAGAAGTGCTCGGAGATCGCAGCTGAGGTTGAGCCGTGGCCGCAGCTGATGATCAATGTCAAGGTGCCGAACGATAAGAAGGCTACCCTGCAGCAGCTGCCCGAGGTCAAGGCGGCTATCGATGCGGCTTCCGCAGAGCTGGGCAATAACGGCCGAATCCTGGTTCGCCCGTCCGGTACGGAGGCGCTTGTGCGCGTCATGGTAGAGGGCACGAACAGTGAGCAGGTAGATACTTTGGCAAAAAAGGTTGCCAAAGTCATCGAGTCTGTTGTATAATATAAAAGAGCCAACGGGAGTGGGTGTGGTTTGCACACCCACTTTCTTCATTCTGAATAGGGAGGTGGGAGCATTTGCGCACAATTCCATAACATGCTAAGCGCCAGAACTGCGGTGCAGCCGGTATCGCAGTTGACGAGGAAAGGGTTAATCGAAAGTATTCGGCGGGTGCCCTTCGGTCACAAGTGGGTTGATCGTCAGCAGGCTGTTAAAACATACGGGCGACCGTATCGACAGAGCAGTTATGCGTAACGCACTATTTTTATACCCAAAATTAGAAATTCACCGCATATATTGAGGTAAGGCAATACGGAATAATTAAACAAGAGCGATTTGTGAGAGAGTTTTACGGACCAATAAGGCGTGTTTGGCGGTAATGCTTGATGTATTATCGTAAAATCGCAACGCAGTCAGGACGTAAAATCTTCACAAAGCGGCGCGGCAGCGCGACCGGAGTTCGTGCAAGAAGCCGCAGCTTTCATTGTTCCGTGCTGCCTAAGGCTCATACTGAAATGTTGCGGAAGATATGTTATATTTACCGTTGCAAAGGAGTATTATTTTATGTGTGGAATCGTTGGATTCACCGGACGCGAGAACGCGCTTCCGATTCTCATCAAGGGTCTGTACAGTCTGGAATACCGTGGCTATGACTCTGCCGGTGTGGCTGCCTTCACGAAGGACGGTCTGCGCGTTGTCAAGGCGCGCGGCCGCATTGCAAACCTTGAGGAGAAGATCAAGGAGGAAGGCGGCGACATGTACTGCACCTGCGGTATCGGTCACACCCGCTGGGCAACGCACGGTGAGCCGTCCGACCGCAACTCACATCCGCATCTGGGCGGCAAGGGCAAGGTAGCAGTTGTACACAACGGCATTATCGAGAACTACAAGGAGCTGCGTGAGCGTCTGGAGGCACACGGCTACGAGTTTAAGTCCGAGACCGATACGGAGACTGTCGCGCACCTCGTGGACTATCTGCACACCGGCAAGCAGGAGGATCTGGCAAAGACCGTTCTGCAGGCCGTGCAGCGTCTGCGCGGCTCTTACGCACTGGGCGTAGTCTCGATGGATAACACGCAGGAGATTGTTGCTGCACGCCGCGGCAACCCGCTGGTTATCGGTATCGGTGAGGGCGAGAACATGATCGCATCCGATATTACCGCTATTATCAATCGCACCAAGCGTTACATTATTCTGGATGATAACGAGGTTGCAATCGTTCGCCCGGACAGCGTAGTTGTCATGAACGAGTTCGGCGATACGGTAGAGAAGGAAATCATGACCGTAACGTGGGATATGTCCGCAGCGGAAAAGGGCGGCTACCAGCACTTTATGCTCAAGGAGATCATGGAGCAGCCCAAGGCAGTTGCCGATACGGTTAAGCCGCGTATCAAAAACGATGCGGTTGTATTCGAGGACAACGGTCTGACCGACGAGCGTCTGCGTGAGATCGAGCATATCCATATCATCGGCTGCGGCTCTGCACTGCACGCAGGCATGGTCGGCAAGCGCGTGATTGAGGCGATGTGCCGCATTCGCTGCACGGCAGAGGTTGCCAGCGAGTTCCGTTATGAGAACCCGATCATCGGTAAAAAGGATATGTGCATCGTTATCAGCCAGTCCGGCGAGACGGCGGATACGCTGGCTGCCATGCGTCTGGCCAAGCAGGCAGGTGCGTTCACGATTGCGATCGTAAACGTCGTTTCCTCGACGATTGCGCGCGAAGCAGACGGTGTGCTGTATACCTGGGCCGGCCCGGAGATTTCGGTCGCCACCACCAAGGCGTACTCCGCGCAGCTCTCCGCGCTGTATCTCATCTCGGTTAAGATCGCGCGTGTGCGCGGCCTCATCTCCATCGGTGACGAGCGTGCGCTCTGCGCTGAGCTCCAGCGCCTGCCGGAGTGCATCGAGCAGACCCTGAAATGCCAGTCGGATATGCAGCGTATCGCTACGCTGTATGCAAACCGCTCGAGCGTGTTCTTCCTTGGCCGCGGGCTGGACTATGCCGCCGCGCTCGAGGCTTCGCTCAAGCTGAAGGAAATTTCCTATATTCATTCGGAGGCGTACGCTGCCGGTGAGCTTAAGCACGGCACCATTTCTCTGATCGAGGAGGGTACTCTGGTTGTTGCTCTGGCAACGCAGCCGGCACTGTTTGAGAAAACAGTCTCCAATATCCGTGAGGTTGTAGCGCGCGGCGCAAGCGTCGTGCTCGTCACCACGGACGATTTCACCGGGGATGAGTCGGTCTGCCAGCACATCGTGCGCCTGCCGAAGTGCCTGTATGAATTTTCCGCTTCGCTTTCGATTATTCCGATGCAGCTTTTGGCATACTATATCGCAGTGGAGCGCAACTGTGATGTCGATAAGCCGCGCAACCTGGCAAAGTCGGTAACTGTAGAGTAAAACGTCAACAATATTGTCATAATTACACAAAAATAGAAGCGTGTTTTTGTGTGATATAGGTAAAGATGACAATCGTTTCTTGACATTTCCAATTCTACCGCGTATAATAGCTATTGACATGAGAAATGATTATCAAATACAGCCATCGAACGGGATTCCGGATGAAAAGCTGTGCCGTCTGGCACGGCAAGGAGACGGACCTGCGATGGAGAATCTGATCCGTCGTTATACCCGTCTGGTCAAGACCTGTGCGCGGCCCTACTTTCTGGCAGGCGCCGATGCAGAGGATCTGATGCAGGAGGGCATGCTCGGGCTGCTGAATGCCGTCCGGGAGTACGACGAGAGCAAGGGCATACCCTTTGGAGCGTTTGCACGGTTGTGCATCACGCGGAAGATTTATTCCGCAGTGAAGGCGGCAGCGTCGCTCAAGCACGACCCGCTCAATCAGTCCATGTCAATCGATCGACCTCTGTTTGAAGACCTTGCGGAATCGCGTACCCGGGTAACTGCACCGAATGGTGATCCTGAATCGCTTGTTATCGGCAATGAGGAGAGGGAAGAGCGGAAAAAGAAGCTCTACTCGCTTTTGTCTGAATTTGAGGCACAGGTTTTGACGTTGTTTTTGGACGGCTTATCGTATGAAGAGATGTCCGAAGCGCTGCACAAACCAATCAAATCTGTGGATAATGCCGTCCAACGCATCAAGCGAAAATCGGCAGCCATTAAACCTATTTAGGCGATAGCAGGCGCAGTGTCTGTACGCATATATTTCAAGTTTCCCGAGGGAACAGTATCAAAGAGAGGTAAAAACCATGTACGAAGACAAGACTTTAGTATGCAAGGAATGCGGTAAGGAGTTCGTGTTCACCGCCGGCGAGCAGGAGTTTTACGCAGAGCGCGGTTTCCAGAACGAGCCGCAGCGCTGCAAGAGCTGCCGTGACGCGCGCAAGAACGCTGCACGCGGTCCGCGTGAGTTCTTCACCGCTACCTGTGCTGCTTGTGGCGGCGAGGCTCGCGTTCCGTTCGAGCCGAAATCTGACCGCCCGGTATATTGCAGCGAGTGCTTCGCAAAGATGCGTGAGCAGTGATACCGTAACGATAAAAAATCAATAAATGACACGTTAAAAGTGCCAGTAATGACTTTTCTCATTGCTGGTGCTTTTTTCTTTGCCCAAAGGAAAGGAATCGGCAAGGGAATGTGTGTTCCGAAAAATGATAAAGAAATGAAGAATCGGATCCGCAGGCGAAGGGCGGCTTGCGGCAAAAGAAAACCTCTGCTCAAAATGAGCAGAGGTTTTCTTTTGATTTTAAGCAATAACATCGTATTTCAGGATTAAGCCACGTTTCTGCCGGTCGTCAAGGTCAGCAATAGCGGCATCAATACTGGGAAATAAGCAAGGGCAGATATGGCCTTTGCTAAGATTCACGAAGCTGTACATGTTTGTTCCCTTGTGGGGGAGCAGAAGTACGTCCAGCGTTTCGTTGCGCTTAAAAATGCAGAAATGCATAGAGAAGATCCTTTACTTGGCTTCGTTGATGGTAAGCAGCTCCTCGATCGTCTCTTTCTGCCGGCGAAGAAAGCCGAGATAGAAACCGTCAGAAACGGAAAATGCGATGAATGCTGCGTGCAGCAGAAGGGCTCTGATATGTATGAGAAGAGCTATAATCTCCGCGATGTTCATATTTTTTGATGTGTAGAAGGCATAGGTGGGATTGGTGAGAAGCAGATAAAAGTCCCTTAAGATAAACGCACTAACCGGAATCAGGGCGAACGATAAGGCAATCCAAACGCGGGTGTCTTTCTTAAGGGCCTCGTATAAATGCAGAATGTCGGCGTGCTTGGATTCCAGTTCCTCGTGCGAAAAGCGGGAATAGTAATCCAAGTCACATAGTTTCTGGTACTGATGAATTCGGCTGCGCCGTTTTCATCGGACTTTGATGGTATATTGCTGGGCATAGGCGATAACTCCTGTAATTGGGGTAGTTCTTGATAAAAAGAAAAGGAAGACCCTAAAGAGCCTTCCTTATCGAAAGTGTCGGTAATGAAATTCTCATTACCGGCACTTTTTATTTGTCCGCAGTAAAAATAGGCCTCAAATAAGGAGGAAAAAGGTGTGAAAAATGAAAAAATGATCTATCTCCCATATGTTCGTTTTGAGCAGGAAGAAGGAGAAGCGGAGGGTATCGGCTGGTACTTTACGCAGTACAATGCCGAAACTGGAGAAGGTAAAGGCTGGCACGGAACAGAGTTCATGCCGGATTACTTCTTTGAAACGAACTGCGAGTGCGGCGAACCGGAAACAAAGTTCTTTGACGTGCATATCAATGAGCCGATCGAGCAGTGGAGTTGGCCGGAACCGCCGGATGACGATGCGTTCACGAACTACGATGCGTGTTCCAACACAACGCGGGTTTCGCTGTCAAGTGCCTTCAAGTGCTCGGCGAGAGAAGCCAATCCTCCCGCGTTGCGGACAACATCCAACGGCAGCTGAACAACCTCGCCCAAAGAACGAAGCGATGCAGCCGTGCTCTTTCTGCTTGGAACATCAATACCCACTGTGTTCATAGAAACACTCCTGTTTGGAATTTGCAATGGACAACGCCCTCTTTACCCATTGCCGATTCTATCTGTTTGCCTACATGAATGCGCTGGCTCTACCTGCACAAATCGAACACTGCTTTAATCCGCACACGGCGCGGGAAAAAGGTTTAGTGGCCTACGGGCAAACCTTGGTGTCTCCCTCTTGCGCCCATGCAGGGCAGGCAAGAGCGTTATCGCTTCTCAAGCGATAACGCTCCGAATAGCGGCATTCAGAAAACCGCGTTATCTCGTCGCAAATCTTGACAAAATCCTTAAAAACCGATACAATATAAAGGTTAAAAAGGACTTTCGGCTCCTGCTATGACGGCGGGAGCCTTTTTGGAGGAAACACGATGGAACTTACATTATGCTGTCCGACTTTATTCGGGCTGGAGGGCATCGTCGCGGACGAGCTGCGCTTCGGCGGCAGGCTGACCGACGTGCACGCGGAAAACGGCCGCGTGCTGTTCACCGGTGACGAAAACACGCTTGCATGGGCGAACCTGAACCTGCGGTGCGCCGAGCGTGTGCTCATCCGCATCGGCACATTCAAAGCCAAAACGTTCGACCAGTTGTTCGAGGGCGTAAAAGCACTCCCGTGGGAGCAGTTCATTTCGGCAGACGGCGCATTTCCGGTCAAGGGTCACAGTCTGGACTCCACGCTGCACTCGATTCCGGACTGCCAGAAGATCATCAAAAAGGCAGTCGTATCGCGCCTGGGCGCGAAGTACGGTCAGACCTGGTTTGATGAGATTGGTGAAAAGTATCAGATTCAGTTCGCCATCATGCACGATGTGGCTGAGCTGTACCTCGATACCTCGGGTGCCGGTCTGCACAAGCGCGGCTACCGCGCCAACAGCAATGCGGCGCCGCTTCGTGAGACGCTGGCGGCGGCTATGGTCAAGCTGGCGCGCTGGCGCGGGCGCGATCCGTTCCTCGACCCGTTCTGCGGCTCGGGCACGATCGCGATTGAGGCGGCCATGATCGCGCAGCGCCGTGCCCCCGGTCTGCTGCGCCGCTTTGACGCGGAAAGGTGGAGCTGCTTTGACAAGTCGGTCTGGCAGCAGGCGCGCGAGAGTGCGCTCGACCTTGCCCAGCCGGACGCAAAATTCGATATCGTCGGCAGCGACATTGACCCGGACTGCGTGCAGCTGTCCATCGAGAACGCGCGCAAGGCCGGTGTGGCGAACACGGTGTTCTTCGAGCGCGCGGACGCAGTAAAGCGCGATTACAGCGGTGCAGGCGTACTGTTTGCCAATCCGCCGTACGGTGAGCGTCTGCTGGACTTGCAGCAGGCGGAAAAGCTGTACGCCGACCTCGGCAGAGCGACAAAAAACAGCCCGATGAAGCAGTATCTGCTCAGTTCGGACCCGCTGTTCGAGCGCTGCTACGGCCGCAAGGCGGATAAGCGCCGCAAGCTGTACAACGGCATGATCAAGTGCGAGCTGCATATGTATTTTAAAGACCCGTCTGCATCGAACAGGGGAGAGAATAAGCACTCCGACCGACCGTCTGCTAAACGGCCTGCAAAACGCTGAGCGGTACAGGGCACTGTTCATAATTTGTTCAGAAAATTTTTGTGAAAATTCCGGATTACCCCCTTGCATATTGCGGCTCCTTGGTGTAAGATAATACTCGAAGTTAGCACTCGGGTAATTTGAGTGCTAACCCCCGACATTGTAAAATCTTATTTTTCATAGGAGGAATCCATTATGAAGCTCAAGCCCCTTTGCGACCGCGTAGTTATCAAGATGGTCGAGGCGGAGGAGACCACCGCAAGCGGCATTATTCTTACCGCATCCGCACAGGAGAAGCCCCAGGTTGCTGAAATCATCGAAGTAGGCCCGGGCGGCGTTGTTGACGGCAAGGAAATCAAGATGGAAGTTCAGAAGGGTCAGAAGGTCATCACCGGCAAGTACACCGGTACTGAGGTTAAGCTGGACGGCGAGAAGTATATCATCGTTCGTCAGAGCGACATTCTGGCAATCGTAGAGTAATTTTCAGGAGGTAATTCATCATGGCTAAGCAGCTTATTTACGGCGAGGACGCGCGCAAGGCTCTGCAGCGCGGTATTGATCAGCTCGCTGATACCGTTAAGGTAACCATCGGTCCGAAGGGCCGCAACGTTGTACTGGATAAGAAGTACGGCGGTCCGCTGATTACCAACGACGGTGTTACCATCGCTAAGGAGATCGAGCTGGACGACGCTTTCGAGAACATGGGCGCACAGCTTGTTAAGGAAGTTGCCACCAAGACCAACGACATCGCAGGCGACGGCACCACCACCGCTACCGTTCTGGCGCAGGCTTTCGTTCGTGAGGGTCTGAAGAACGTAGCAGCAGGTGCAAACCCGATGGTAATGCGCCGCGGTATCGCCAAGGCAGTCAAGGCTGCTGTTGCAGCGATTGCTGAGAACTCCAAGAAGGTTGACGGCACGAACGACATCGCACGTGTAGGCGCTATCTCCTCCAGCTCCGACGAGATCGGCACCCTGATCGCAGAGGCTATGGAGAAGGTTTCCACCGACGGCGTTATCACCGTTGAGGAGTCCAAGACCGCTGAGACCTACTCTGAGGTTGTTGAGGGCATGCAGTTCGACCGCGGTTATATCACCCCGTATATGTGCACCGACACCGAGAAGATGGAAGCAAACCTGGACGACGCTCTGGTGCTGATCACCGATAAGAAGCTGTCCAACATTCAGGAGCTGCTGCCGATCCTCGAGCAGGTTGTTAAGGCTGGCAAGAAGCTGCTGCTCATCGCTGAGGACGTTGAGGGCGAGGCTCTGTCCACCCTGATCGTAAACCGTCTGCGCGGCACCTTCACCTGCGTAGCTGTTAAGGCTCCGGGCTTTGGCGATCGCCGCAAGGATATGCTCCGCGACATCGCAATCCTGACCGGCGGTACCGTAATCTCCGAGGAGGTTGGTATCGAGCTGAAGGACGCTACCATGGATATGCTGGGTTCTGCCCGTCAGATCAAGGTAACCAAGGAGAACACCACCATCGTTGACGGTGCTGGCGACAAGCAGGCTATCGCAAACCGCGTTGCTGAGATCCGCGGCGCAATCGAGCGCACCACCTCTGACTTCGACCGTGAGAAGCTGCAGGAGCGTCTGGCTAAGCTGGCCGGCGGCGTAGCAGTTATCAAGGTTGGCGCTGCAACCGAGACTGAGATGAAGGAGCAGAAGCTCCGCATCGAGGATGCACTGAACGCAACCCGCGCAGCTGTTGAGGAAGGCATCGTAGCAGGCGGCGGTGTAGCTTATGTAAACGCTATCGCAGCGGTTGAGGCTCTGGCTGCAGAGGCAACCGGCGATGAGAAGACCGGTATGCAGATCGTTGCACGCGGTCTGGAAGCACCGATGAAGCAGATCGCTGCCAACGCAGGCATCGAGGGCGCAATCGTTGTTGATAAGGTAAAGCACGCTGACAAGGTTGGCTACGGCTTTGACGCTGCAACCGAGACCTACGGCGACATGATTGCAAACGGCATCGTTGACCCGACCAAGGTAAACCGTTCCGCACTGCAGAATGCAGCATCCGTTGCTTCGATGGTCCTGACCACCGAGAGCCTGGTTGCTGATAAGAAGGAGCCTGTTGCTCCGGCTCCGGCTGCTCCGGATATGGGCGGTATGTACTAAGCAGTACCGAAAAACGCTGAAAACACTGGAGATTTCAAGGGTTCAAAGGCAAACTTACCATAAACTTACGACAATCGTCAGTGGAAAGACGCCAGATATGTATGAGGCCGACGCCTGCAAAATGCAGGCGTCGGCCTTTTTCTGTTGTCGAAAAATTACAGATACAAATGTGCTTAATGTATTCTTCAAGAGGCTTGAGACTTACCCGGAAATGAAAACAGAGCGCTTCACAGCAGTGAAACGCTCTGTTTTTGTATGAGTATCATCGAATTTGCGTGCTCCGGAGTTTTATGCAGCCATTGCTCGAAAATCCGGATGAAGCAGTTCCGCAGCAGCCGGAGATTATTCGTACAGCGGGAACTTCTCGGTGAGTGCCAGAACGCGTGCGGAAATCTCGTCCTTCTTCTCATCGTAGTGATAGATGCAGTCTGCAATGCAGTCCGCGATGACCTTCATCTCTTCCACGCCCATGCCGCGGGTCGTAGCGGCCGGGGTGCCCAGACGAACGCCAGAGGTGATGAACGGGCTGCGCTTCTCACCCGGAACGGTGTTCTTGTTGGCGGTGATGTGAACCGAATCCAGACGCGCCTCCAGATCCTTGCCGGTGCACTCCTCGTCGGTCAGATCAACGAGCAGCAGGTGATTGTCGGTACCGCCGGAAACCAGCTTGACACCGCGTGCCTGCAGCTGTGCAGCCATAGCCTTGGCATTCTCAACGATCTTGCGTGCGTACTCCTTGAACTCCGGCTGCAGTGCCTCGCCGAAGCAAACCGCCTTGGAAGCGATAACATGCTCGAGCGGGCCGCCCTGGGTGCCCGGGAATACAGCGGAGTTAATGCGCTTTGCCAGAACAGCGTTGTTGGTCAGGATCAGGCCGCCGCGCGGACCGCGAAGCGTCTTGTGGGTGGTGGTGGTAACAACGTCAGCATACGGCATCGGGTTCTGGTGCTGACCGCCGGCAACCAGACCGGCAATGTGCGCCATATCGACCATCAGGTAAGCGCCGTAGCCATGTGCGACCTCGGCCATTTTCTCGAAGTCGATGGCACGCGGATACGCGGATGCACCTGCAACGATCAGCTTCGGGCGATGCTTCTTGACAGCCTTCTCAAGCTCAGCGTAGTCGATGAAGCCATCCTCGTTTACGCCGTAGGAAACAAAGTGGTAGTTCTTGCCGGACTGGTTGACCGGAGAGCCGTGGCTCAGGTGACCGCCCTGAGACAGATCCATGCCCATAACGGTGTCGCCCAGGTCGAGCAGAGCGAAGTAAACCGCAAGGTTGGCCTGTGCACCGGAGTGCGGCTGAACATTCGCATATTTTGCACCGAACAGCTCACATGCGCGCTCGATTGCGATACGCTCTACCTTGTCAACAAATTCACAGCCGCCGTAGTAGCGCTTGCCGGGAAGACCCTCTGCGTACTTATTGGTCAGCACGCTGCCCATAGCAGCCATAACGCCGGGAGAAACGATATTTTCGCTGGCGATCAGCTCGATATTCTGGCGCTGACGGTGCAGCTCCTCGTTCATCGCACTGCCCAGCTCGGGGTCGATCGACTGGATCATACCGATGGAATCCATCATTTCTTTGTACATTTGAACTACCTCCAAGCTTTAGTAGTATAAAGTTCTCTTTGACTATACCATTGCCCTCATAAAAAAGCAAGTCGATTTTATGAAAAATATAACCAAGCTGAGTAGCAAGAGTAAAATTAACACAAATTGATAGAAGATTTTTAGGCATTGTGTACATCATACACAATGCCTTTACTTTTTACGCTTTATCAGCACTTTTTTGGGGTAATTCGAGGTATTTTAAGCACGCCAACAAGGAGTGACTTTTTTCGCCACTCCTAAAATGAGAAAATATGCGATTTTGACGGCTTATTCCTGCTGCTGCATATACAGTTCGTACACTGTATTGGAGGTTGCCCAGCTGAGAACCTTGCGTGGATAGTTATTGATCCAGTCCTGCAAGGCAGCGATCTGTGCTGCCGTCACCTTGGAGAAGTCAGTACCTTTTGGAAACCATCGCCGGATTAGACGATTAGCGTTCTCGTTAGAACCACGCTCCCAGCTATGGTGGGCATGACAGTAATAGACTTTCGTGCGCTTCTCACTCTTGCGCAGGCCGGAGTTCTCCATGCCATCCACATTGGCAAATTCGCTGCCGTTATCTACGGTGATCGTTCGGAAAGTATCTGTGAATTTCTTTGCACCCATACTGCGTTCAAGACGATTGAGCGCACGAACTACGCTGGCAGAGGTACGGTCGCGCATCTTGATAATGAGTTCTTTGCGCGACAGGCGCTCCGTCAGTACGAGTAAGGCCGGTTTCAGCCGAACGGCTTTTGCCTTTTTCGTGGTGGTATACACAGTATCCATCTCCCAATGGCCGAGCGTTGTACGCTCATCTACTTCCTCTGGGCGATAATCAATGCTGGTTCCGGCAGATACACGCTTCTGTGTTTTGATACGTCTATATTTGCGCTTCTGTCTACCTTTCATGGGCAAATCTGTTCTGTTGATATTCAGAACGCCGGTATCAATATAGTTGTATACGGTGCGCGCACAAATTTTCACATCAAAATCCCAGCCTTTGTTGTTCAATTCGGCCACTGCCGCCGAGGGCGAGTAATTCTTTTTGATGACCAGAGTTTCCAAAGCCTTAGCGAGCTTGTGATCGTGTCCAATCTTGACCTGTGCACCTTTAGCTGCAAGATTAGTCTGATAACGCTGCTCTGCAATTTCCGGCGAATATCTAATTTCCGTAGTCAGGTCGGAATTTGTGTGTTCATACTGACCGCGTTTTAACTCGTTGCATACAGTTACATGGCTGCATCCAACAACATCTGCTATATCGCGTGTGCTATGACCCTGTAAGCGTAGATGCTCAATCAGCAGGCGTTGTGTTTGCTTTAAGTGTTGTCCTTTTCGGTATCGTTGAATAGTTGCACTCATTATATCTATCCCCTATATATTGTGGTATGCAAAAGATTATAACACATTATATATGATAAATCTTTGGTAAAAGCAAACAAAAATCAATATCTGTGATATGTAGATAACAACAATACAACATATTGTGTCAGTTGCTAATATACGAATTAAAGAAAAAAGAAAAAGACTGCGTAAGCAGTCTTTTTTGTTTATGGAATTACAGTTCCATCGGGGAATTGAAAACAGATCTTTGCTTCTGCGCCGATGGCTTCTCCGATAGCAGTCCATTCTTCTGGTGAAAGTTTTCCGGTGGAAAGGCGCTTGCTCAACAGTTGTGGTGACCAGTCTAATCGACGAGCTAATTCGGCATTGGATAGATCGCAGTATGCGAGCGCCTGCTTTACGATTTGTTTTGTTGTCATAATATTACCCCCTTGCAATGAAGTATAAACCAAAAAGTATAAAATGTCAATATTTTAGTTTATAAATATCAACTAAAGGGTTGACAATATAAACCGAATGGTTTATAATATACTTGTAAGGCAAGGAGAGTAAAACCTCTGATCTGAAAGGAAGTGAGGTAGCATGGAGGAAATGACCTGTAAGGAAATCGCCAGACTGATCGAATGGCTGAAATCCAAGGGGCATACGCCCGACGAAATCATTGCTTGCATTGAGCATATCAGCAAGTAATGAAAATGGCTTGCGGTAACGCCGACCAAAGCCACACCGCAAGCCAAAAATCAAAAGGCCAGCCGGAAGCCTTACTCCGGCTGTACCTTGATTATAACCCGAGTAAGGCACTAAAATCAAGGGAGGAAGTCTGAAAATGAACCATAAGTATGAGCAGCGCACAATCTGTCCGAATGGCGAGATCAGAACTCGGACGATTGATGCAAACGAACTTGTCGATCTGCTGTTGCAGATGCACTTTTTGAAGCAGAGCGGCGAACAGCTTATGCTGGAAAGCAATGCGAACGATGAAAACGGCTGGGCGTGGAACCAGATCAAGGTAACTCGCGGTAAAACGGTTTCATATTTCACTCGTATCGGCTAAAAGATAGTACTGTGCGAAAACGTTATCATATCGGAGTGCGACTGCTCTCAGTGCCCGACGCGCGAGCTATGCGAGGCTCTATGCGCTTATGATAACCGCTAAGCAACATCCATTTTGGCGCAATTTCTCTTGACAACACGCCAAAATGGCGTTATAGAAGAGATACAGAACACCAACCAACAGCATAGAATCAAGGAGGAAAACCATGAAAATCATCAGTAATGAAACCGGCGAAACCATTGCCAACATCCTTACCAACCACAGCATGACCCTCGACGAAGCCCTCGACCTCGTAGGTGCAGAGCCCCTCGAAGCCGAAAACTCGTGTGACCCGGATTACATCCTTAACGGCGTTGAACTCTGGTACGACGATCTCGACCTCGTACCGGATAATTACGGCGAGGAAAGCGAGGACGAGTGAACGGTCCTGCCCAGCCCGGCAAAAGCTCCCGCAGTGATAGTTGGGACATCACCGGGCAACGCCACGGCAGTCTGACCGCGATCCGTCCCACAGACAAAAGGCATTTACAAAGCGCCACCTGTGGGACTGATGCAAGACAGATCGGGTATATCAGAGGGAGCCGCCGCTCCCTCTGATATAAACAGAAGCTACAAGGAGGATAGCAACCATGAAACTTCAGTTTTTCTCTTTAACCCCGTCAGTGCCCGGTGTGAATATGCTGCGGCTGAAAGACGGTGTATACAGCCGCGTTCCGCTGTTGCCGGGTGCGCCTGTTGAGGTACGCCGCAAGGTGCTTTGCGAAGATGCAGGAGCACCGGTTTCGCAAGTGTGGGCACGAGCGCTGGATAAGGAATTGTATCCGATGCTGATTACCAGTCATCACATCGGCGTACTGGAATTTGCGATCCCGGCTGATGCTGATTATTACACCGAAGCCGAAGTACAGGCCATCGACACGCAGCGCGTACAGCGTGCATAAAGAAAGAGGAAAATCATATGTTGACTGAGCAAAACACTCCATTGCCGCTGGTGCGGCAATGGAGCAACCTTATTCCGCATTGCTGGGAGGATTTAGACGAGCTGGCCGATAAAACCCGTGCAACGCAGCCCTCTAATATGGCTGCGGATGCGGAACTGTATGCAGCTATGAGCATTGTACAGGCACACGCTGTAAATGGTGCTCTGCCCGTGGAGATCTCGCACGCATCGTTCGAGCTTTTCTGCTGTGCGCTTTGGCGGCGCAACAAGGTCGTGTACACCTTTGATGATACGCTGGCCGCAGAGCTTGTACAGCAGGCCGACGAGTGGGACGATAGTGATAATCTGCCGATCGAGGTACTGCTGCATCCGCCGTACCGCTGTGCTTTTATCTCCTGTTCCGGCGTTATTGACCCGGAGATTATCGGTTTCTTCCCGTTTATCGTGCGAGATATGGATAAAGGAACACCTGTCTTTTACGTTTGTGTGGTGTACAAAACTTTCAGTACCTTGACTATGCCGCTATATCTTAATGGCCTGACGGTTGGCGATTGCATCAATGCAACGACCAAAGCGGCAAACCGAGCAAAACATCCGGACGGCTATGAGGTAAATTTAGACCGCACCACTATTTTGCGATACCTGAATTTGTACTTATATATCTGCGCCGCTAATGCGGATATAGCATCGACACCGGCGCAGACATACCGCCCACGTTCGGCTGCCGCACCGATCCGCGACAGGTTCCGCGAGGTGCAGTCATATGATACCGGTCTGGCAATCGGCTCGGCCTTGCGCCGAGCGCAGGCCGAGGAGAAAAACACCAAAGCACAGCAGCGCGGCACTGCTCGTCGGCGCAGCGGCCACATTCGCACGCACACTCGTCGCGGACACTGGCACCACTTTTGGACTGGCAGTAAGTCCAAGCCGGAAAGCCGCAAAGTCGTTCTGCGCTGGCTGCATCCGATGCTGGTCGGTCGCAGCGATGAACCGGACACAACCACGGTTCACCCAGTCCAATAATCAACTTTACGATTTTCTCGAAAACGGCTCTAAGTGGTCAAAAAAGTTCAAAATCAATATTTCAAAGGTCGAAGCAATTCGACCTTTTTTCTATGCTCTCAAGTCGGATTTTATCAGACATCGTGTTTAGTAAGTCTGAAATTTTGTAAACAAATTGTGAACAATCATCGAAAAAGTGTTACAACCCCCCCTCTATATGAGTATAGTAGAGGCTTTTATTTTAAGGTGCTATTTTCGATAACCGAAATTCATAACTTTTTTGCCCTTTTACAAAATCCTCTGCTGTACCTTGATAACCGAACAGCATGGGTGCGCTCCTGTGAAGCAAGCGCCGGAAGTTGAACTCCGTTAGGATAAAGGGAAGATAACAGCGAGCGTCAGCGGCTTAATACTGACGCATGAGAAAACAAAGAAAGGAGGGATTGTATATGGCAAGTACCAATGAACAGATCAAACGCATCGAAACTGATATTTTGAAAGTGCAGACCAAAATCAAAGCGTATCAGGAGAAGCTCTCGCAGCTTACCGAGAAGCGCAAACAGTTGCAGGAACGCGCACTGCTCGAAAAGATCAGTGAGATTGCACCAACCTATGACGATGCGCAGACACTGCTTGACCTGTTAGCAGCAGAGCGCCCGTCAGCAGCTACTAAGGACGGAGGAAATGCGCATGACAACGAACGCGAACCGCCGCGTGACTGACGAGCAGATCGAACGCGCACGCAGCATTGACCTTGTGCAGTTCTTGCAGCAGTATGAGCCGCCCGGAGAGCTGAAACGCATTGGTCAGTCATGGACACTGAAATCTCATGACAGTATGCGTATCTCAGCAGATGGTCGATGGAACTGGTTCTCACAGAACAAGGGCGGCGGCGATGCAATCGGCTTTCTTCAAGCCGTTCATGGCATGAGTTTTCAGGATGCAGTACGCACACTGGCCGGTGAAGATTTTAAGACGATCCCCACCACGCAGGCAGAGCACAAAGCAAAGCCGCCTGAGCGCGCAGCGTTCGCCCTGCCGCCAAAGAATAACGGCAACCGCCGCGTGTTTGCATACCTGCATCGGTCGCGCGGCATTGCGGCAGAGATCATCAATCACTGTATCAAGAATGATCTGCTGTATGAGGACGCGCAGCATCACAATGCTGTGTTCGTTGGCAAGGACGAAAACCACAATGCGAGGTACGCTTTTCTGCGAGGTACGCTCACCGCTTCACACTTTCGGCAGGAAGCAACCGGCAGTGATAAAAGCTACGGATTTTTTCTGCGCGGCAGCGGCAAAACCTTGTTCGTTTGCGAAGCTGCGATTGATGCGCTTTCCATCGCAACGCTGCGGAAGTTTGATGGTCTGGATTGGAAGAAAGACAACTATCTTGCACTCGGCGGTGTGACGGCATCGGAGAGTAAACTGCCTGCTGCGCTGGAGCGAACGCTTAATACTTTTTCTTTTAAGCGGGTCGTTCTTTGTTTCGATAACGACGCAGCCGGACAGACCGCAGCGCGCAGAATTTTCACGATGCTGCGTCAGCAGTTCTCGGAAAATCTTGAAGTGCAAACCTGTGTTCCCAAAGTGAAAGATTTCAATGATCAGCTTTGTGTTAAACTGCAAAACGGAAAAAATTCGCCCTCGCGCGGGACGCGCGAAAGCACTTTATCACGCTAAAGGTTAGAGTTCCCGCAAGCATAGGGTTTTGGGTACCCAAAACCCGGCTTGTTAAGGGGATACCCCCTAATACCCCCAAGCGACCATAGAACAAGGAATTGTTAAAATGAGAAAGCGAGTACACCAAATAAAGTTCCGTTTGGACGATGATGAGCTTATGCTGCTCCGGCGAAAATTGCGTGAAAGCAATTTGTCGATGGCTGAGTATTTTCGCAGATTACTGGTATATGGCGAAATCAAAATCTATCCAAATGCGTTTGTTGCAGACCTGCAAAAACAGGTCAAAGGCGTTGGTCGTAATGTTAATCAGATCACGCGCCTTGCACACATTTCCGGCAAGGTATCGCTCGAAACTTTGCGTCAAATTTCCGAAGCGCAGGAGAAGATCGAGCAGCAGCTTGAGAGGTTGAACTAATGGCGGTTTTGCAAATTCATGTTATCCGAGAGCAGCTGCGGCATCGTATTGATTATGTAATGAACCAAGAGAAAACAGAGTGTAAAGGTTTTCACAGTTTCTTCGGAATTAAGGACACGCTGACTTCCGGTTTCACTTGCGCGTGCGATGAAGCCTATCAGCAGATGATGGAAACCAAGCAGCACGAAAAGAAAACGGATAAAGTCCTCGGATACCAT
This sequence comes from Butyricicoccus sp. AM32-19, assembly GCF_003480365.1. Taxonomy (NCBI): domain Bacteria; kingdom Bacillati; phylum Bacillota; class Clostridia; order Eubacteriales; family Butyricicoccaceae; genus Butyricicoccus; species Butyricicoccus sp. AM32-19. Next base: position 76,306 of record NZ_QUIX01000005.1, read on the forward strand.
TATATTCAGTCGTTCAAGCCGGGTGAAGTCACGCCGGAAGAAGCGCACCAAGTTGGGTGCGAATTTATCGAGCGATGCTTCGCAGAAGATTTTGAAGTTGTGATAGGCACTCACACAGATCATGCGCATATACACAACCACATAATTCTCAATTCAGTGTCGTTCGTGGACGGTCACAAGTTCCAATCCACACCGGCAAGTTTCTACAAGCTGAGGGAAATCTCTGATGAGATTTGCCGAGCGCATCACCTGTCGGTTATCGACGAACCCAAGACCCGCAAGGCCAAGCACTATGCGGAATGGAAAGCCGAACAGGAGTACCGCCCAACAATCCGAAATGAGATCCGGCGTGACATTGATGTCGTACTCAAGCAGTCACATTCGCTCAATAATTTTTGGGAACTGCTTAGGCTGCGCGGCTACGAAATCAAGTTCAATGAAAAGCGCAAGTACGCTGCCATTCGCCCGCCGAACGGTAAGCGTTTTATTCGTATGAAATCGCTCGGTGAGGAATACACACCGCGCGAACTTGTGAAGCGGCTGGAAGCCGCCGACAAAAGCGAAGTTGCGGCAAACCGGAGAGCCTTTCAGCAAGTCTATCAGCAGAGAAAACACCGAAAGAAATATTACGCGCTGCCATGGACAATCATTCCGCATCGGCGGCTTACGCTGCGCGGCATTCGTGCCTTGTACTGGCGCTATGTTTATATGCTTAGTAAGGTGCGCGCGCGCAAAGCACCGCGCGCAGTCCGCGGCGTAATGCTCGATGAGTTAAAGAAACTGGAGCGATATTCGCAGCAGTATTATTTCTTGCGTGATAATCGACTGAACACGAAAGCAGATGTGAACCTGTACGAAGAAGCGCTATCGAATGAAATTTATGTTTTGACAGACAGGAGAAAACATCTGTATGCAGAATGTCGAAAGCCGGATGCTGATAAGCAGACGCTCAAAGCGCAGACCAAAGGATTGACCGAAGAACTGCGTGTGCTGCGAAAAAAGCAGCGCACCTGTAAGACGGTTTTAGAAAACGCGCCCGCCATGGAGGAACGGCTGGAAGCAGCAAACACTGAGTGGCAGCGTATTGAAAGAAATGAAGATGAACATAGTAAGGAAGTGAAACCAAATGTCGGTAGAAGCAGAAGCGGCGGAACGAGTGCTGCGCATGGAGATCATGCTGACCGAATCCGCAGTCAAACTCGCGGCAACCGGAGCAGTAAACCTCGCAATGCTGCTGATCGCGGCTGTGAGAAATGAAGTCCACATGGGTGGAAGAACCAATGTGGCAAAAATGCTGGAGCAAGGCAAACAGATCACAGCATTTCCTATTAACACAGACAGTTTGACGAAGTTTGCCGAACTGGCAAAGAAGCACAAATTAGCCTGCGGCTATATCCCTGACCCGCAGAACCCAGCGACTACAAATGTTGTCATCAAGACCGAAGATGCAGAGCTTGCAAATAAGATTCGCAAGGACGCAGGTATCGAGATTTTGCCGGGTATCGACGAAAAAAAACAGAACGCCAGTCCGTTCGCCAGCGTGTCGCAGAAATCCGAAAATACAATGGCGCGCGAACTGGCATCAACAATGACTACGGCGATGACGAAGAACAGTCCGACGATCAATCCTATTCAAACTATGAATAATGGTATCACGCAAGATCAGGCAAATATGATGCTGATGCGACTTACCGCTCTGAGAGGTGTGCTGGCAAACGGCGGCAATGTTCATGAGTGCCAGGCAGCACTTATTGCGGTCACAGATGAATTGAAGCATTTGCTGACGCCGCCAGAACAGATGCAGGAAACGGACAAAGCGGAGCAGTCCAAGTCGGAGGATAGATCTGAGGAAAGAAAGGCTGCGGCCCCGAAGCCGAGCGGTAAAGGAAAGGTATCTATCCGGCAGCGCGTTGCGGATATTAAAGCGCGTGCCACACATACGCCGCAGCATACCAAGGATAAACAGTATCAGCCGAAACATTCTATCAACGATCTGACAAAATAAATGAGGAGTGAGAAAGTGAAGATCAAAAAATTTTGCGCGACCGCCACCCTGCTGGCAGCGGCGTGCGCAATGCAGGCCGGAGCGCTGGCGGCAGAAGCACCGGCAGCGACCGGAACTGCAACCCAGAGCACCGTAGGGACGGCGGTTACAGCGACCAACCAGACAGCCAACACCGATGCGGCCACCGGAGAGCTGCTGCCCAGCGATGTGCAGACAAGCTCGGACGGCTTGCAGCTGAAGAAGATCTACGATGTGGGCAAAACCACCTCGCCGGATAAAATCCCGCAAGCGGATTTTGAGCGTGGCGGCTTTAAGTACACTTTTGAGGATCTTCTGAAAATCGAACTGCCAGAGATGGATCGCAAGGTTCATTCGGAAACGGTGACGGTCAGCTCCAGCAGCAATAACACCAATGATGTGCTGTCGTTGCTGCCGAAAAGCAAATCCGTCAGCACAACAGACGGTTATACCGGCACAGCCTATCTCGATATTTCCAGCATCTCCACTAAGGTTGCAGGTACGGAGAGCGTATCAAACGATTTGAGCGCTACTCGTGAATACCCCGGTATGACCGAAATGGATATGGAGAGCATCCCAAAGAGCATTACGGAAAACGGACATACCCTGCGCTTTGCCGATGTGGAGTGGAAAGAAGCAAACGACGAAGCGGATAACTTCGGAACAGTTCAGACCACTTACACCGCTGTTGTAAACTATACCGGTACCGCGACCTCCAGCCGCACGACCGGCTATACAGTTACAGCTACCTATGCCGGTGAGGTATCTCGCCGGAACAACGAAGGTGTGCGCTACATTGCGGTTTACAACGGCACACCGATTGAAGAAATTCCGGCAATCCCGGAGGAAGAACAGGGACACGAGGAAGATCCGCCGGACTTAACCGGTCTGATCGACCCGGAGCAGCAGGACAACCAGAACGATGAACGCAAAGCGCCGTTGCTCAGTTGGGTGCTGTGTGCCATCTTTGGTATCTTGATGCTCCTGTTTGCGTTCCGGCCCCCGATGTGCCGCCGCATGATGCGGCAGATGCAGATGGGCGCGCAGGCTGTCCGCGAGAAAATCAACAATGAAACGGAGAGGATAAAAAGTGAAAGACAAGCAGAGGAAGAAAAGGAGCGTGAGCGCCAGCAGATTTTCGGACCGCTTGAAAAAGTCAAAGCCGCAATCCGAAACCGCCGGAAACGCAAGGGCGGCAAGCACAGTATCCCCGCACTCGCAGCTCCCGCAGAAGAAAAACAGTACGGCAACAGCGATGAAATCGCTGCTGAAAGCGCCGATGCAGTGGACGAAACCGAGGATTACGCCGGTCTGGAAGATGTGGAGCCGGAGTTCTCTCAGCAGGACGCTCCTGTCCAGCGCGATGGCGCTGACGATGATGGCGAGTACCCCGGCATTCGCCTCTAACCTGACCTACAATTTTTCGGGTGCATCGGCTGGTAACTTTGGCAAGTCCACCTCGATTGACCCGGTAACGACGATTGGTGCGGATAGTGTCAACCGCGATATTTCCAAGAACAGCGCATTTATCCCGCCGGAATTCGGCTCGCCGCAGGCGGATATTCTCGGCACAGGTGAGCTGCTTACGCCGGATATTTCGGGCGTTGAGCCGATGTTCCCGCACTCCACGCAGGCGAATTTCGGTCAGACTGTCACCTCGAATGGTGCAATGTCGGGCGGCGGCGAGATCATCATGCCGCCGGATGCGGAGAATACGACCGTATCCAGCGCGCCGATCTATGAGATCAGCACCGGTACGGGAGCTGTATCGGAAACCGACTCTCTCGGCGGCTATACAGGCGGCGGCGCAGATGCAGCCTACGGCTCCGGTTATACTTCTACCTCCGGTATGAAGTATTCGGACGGCAGTATCGGAAAGCTGTCTATTCCGTCCATCGGTGTAAACAAAAAGGTATACGACGGCGAAACCATTGCCAATATGCGGCTCGGTGCGGCACACTTTGAGGGTACAAGCGGCTGGGACGGCAATGTCGCAATGTGCGGTCACAATCGCGGCAGCTACGGCTACTTCGGCAATATCCACACGCTGAAAAATGGTGATACAATCTCCTATACTACCATTTTCGGCACGCGCACCTACAAGGTATACAGCGTTCGTAAGATTGCCAAGACCGATACAAGCGTACTTGACCCGTCCGATGCGAACATCATCACACTGATTACCTGCGTGCGTGATGTGCCCAGCCAGCGCTGGTGCGTACAGGCGATGGCAATTTAAGCGGCTACCTAACAAAGTAACCTCGGCAGCGAGAAAGTCCGCTATATTGGACATACCATGTGCTATTATAAAAATATGAAAAACCTCGTCAATAACACTTGACAAATAATGGAAATTATGATATGATATAGTTGAAGAAATATAGCATATCACAAATCGAAGGAGGCGGATTATATGAGGTATGTACGATGGAGAGCACCGGAGGTTGAAGCAGTAGATACTATAATGCTCGGTGGATTTGGACTTCTGCTCCTGATCCCGCATTTGATCCTGCTGCTCATCAAAACACGCTTTATCATTCCGGTGATTTATTCACTGATTGTTGATATTCACTTTCATGAATGGGAAGCAGCACATCATGTTCTGTCCAACAGAATTGAAATTGCGCTTATTGTGTTGGTGATCGTGTCGTGGATTGTAACGCTGATTCGCACTATCAAGCGCCGCCTTGACAACCGATAACCATTAAAGAGGAGGTTCTGACCATGACCAAGAGGATTTTCGTAACTGCTATTGCTGCGGCGGTAATCGCGGCATCGCTACCGACCGCAGGTGCAGCAAACGCATTAACCGCTGTGCCGACCCGAACCAAGGGACAGGCTGTTTATGTTGGCTCTACCCGCGTGTACCCGACCGGATACAACATCAACGACAACAACTATTTTAAGCTGCGCGATGTTGGTAAACTGGCAGGCTTTGGCGTGGACTGGAACGAGGACACGCGCACTGTCGAGATCAGCACTACGCGCACTGCACCGGAGCTGACCGGAATTGCAGACACTGCCGTAACCGGCGCGACCGCCAAGCCGACCGACCAGCGTATCACTGTGGACGGCAAGGATGTAAGCATGACAGCCTACAAAATCAAGGGCAACAACTATGTCAAGCTGCGCGACATTGGCAAGACCATCAATTTCGGTGTATCCTTTAACATGGCTACCAAGGCGGTCATCATTGACCCGAACGGTACTTATGTTGAGGAAGTCAAGCCGACACCCTCCACGCCTACGGCCGCTGCCATTACCAAGTGGAACAGCACCATGGACGAGTTTAACGAGGAAATGATCCAGAACCACAGCGACAAGGCCAAGCTGCTTGCTATCGCTGCGAAGTATGGCACGACCATTACCGGCAAGGCTAACGCCACCACCGCTGATGTGATCTCCGCGCTGGAGAGCATGACCGGCGCGCCGGTTGATGCGATCTCGTTCGACGATAAGCCGGTCAGCCTGTATTGGGCAAAGCAGCTCCGCAAAGCTAACGGCGAAACCGTCAAGGACGATACGAGCGTATCTGATAACCAAACCTCGACCGGTGCGACCGTTACCGATGCGATGCTCCGTCAGTGGGAGCAGGAAATGATTGTGCGTATCAACGAGGAACGCGCTAAAGTCGGTGCTCCGGCACTGGTGCAAGATAAAAACTTGATGCAGTGGGCACAGTATTGGGCAAAGCATCTTACTACCGAATTTAGACATTCTGTATGGAGCGATAATACAGCCTATGCTAAGTTGGTCGGAATTTCTGCTGATGATATTGACAGTGGCGAGAACATTGGCACAACGAATTTTTCCGATCCGGTCACTTCTTGCATGACAGGTTTTTATAATTCAGAAGGTCATCGTAGAACCATGCTTAACCCCGAATATAATCGTGTCGGAATTGGCTTCGCAGTATCTGGTAATGGCGATGTTTATTGCGCACAGGAGTTCATGAAGTAACAGAATCATAACGACTAAGAGATTAGGATTTCCTTTCCTAATCTCTTTTTTATTTGCAGAAGGAGATGAAAAAATGAGAAAAAACTTCTTGAAGCGTACCTTGGCAGGCGTGTTGTCTGCGGTAACGCTTTGCAGCAGCATGGCGGTCAGTGTGCCTACCGCATTCGCTGCTGAAGAAGATAACAAGGCATCGGCCATTGAGATCAAGGTCGGTGAAACCTACAATGTGGCGGACAAGGGCGTCAGCAAGGCGTGGTTCCAGCAGAATGGTGCACCGCGTAATGTATGGCCGATGTTCACCAAAGCATCAGACGGTACGGAAATCCGCGCATACTGCGCAGATCACGCCAAGGGCAATCCCGGTACAGGCGGCAAGCCGTACACCGTAACCGGGCAGGTCAAGGATATGCGTGTGTACGGCGTTGTTGTCAAGTCCGATAGTCGTAACACACTGAACACCTTTATCAGCGGTTCCAAGGTGCTCAACGCCGGTAACTTTACCGCAGATATGTATTTTTCTGCTTCGCAGGCTGCTATCTGGTGTGCGTTGGGTGATGCACAGATCGCGGCTAACAGCAAGTTCGGTATCACCTATCCCAGTTCCACCTCGCTCGGCTACCGTTCGTCCGGCAAGACGCTGAGTGCGTCCACTACTTCGGAAGCGCTTACACTGTATGCTGCTACTGAAATGCTGAAATACGGCAATACATTTGATAGCGTTTGGGGCAGCAGCGGCAAGGGTCATGCTCCATGGGTCGGCAACACAATCAATTATACGCCTGGCAGTGCAACCTACAATGCAGCCAATGCAAAGACCGGCTCGGTCGATCTGCCGAACGGTATTGCGAAGTCCGGTGTATTTGCCGAAAAGTCGATTGATGGTACAGATTATCTCGTTCTGCCGATGGCTGCGGCTTCTGCGACTTTCGTTCGCAGCAATCGTATCTTTGTGCGTGCATCGAATCTTCCGTCTGGCGCGTTTATCATGGACGAGGACGGCAACAAGAACGGCAGTGACGGTCTGCTGACGCTGAACAAGGTACACAGCGATAAAACGCTGTATAAGAACGGTAATGATATGGCTTATGGTCAGACTTTCCTGTTCTGTATTCCCAAAGCCACTGCCGAGCAGATGGACGCAGCAGGCACGAAGCTGACCACTTCTTTCTTAACCAGCATGAATGTTGACCGTTACAATGTCTATATTGCATCGACCAACAGCTCTGGTATTCAGCCTGTCATTTTGGTTGAGCCTGCGGTCAAGCTGGCCAGCAATAAGTTGGCGTTCAGTACTGCCACCTTCCAAGAAAAAGCAAGACTTAAAGTGTTGAAAACCGATAAGGACGGTGCACCGCTGGAGGGCTGTACTTTCCAGATTACCTATACCGATGCTGGAGAAGTTCAGACCAAAAGCAAAGATACCGACAGCAACGGTGAAGCAAACTTTGAGAACCTGCCGCTGAACACCACCGTAACCGTTAAGGAAACCGCAGCACCGGAGGGTTACACCCTGCTCCCGGCTAAAACCGTACAGACCGGCACCAAGGGCGGTCAGACGGTCGAGCTGAAGCTCGCCAACTCGGACGATCACACCTTTAAGGTTCACAAGATTTCGTCCGCCGATGGTCGCAACCTGATGGGCGCAACCTTTGAGGTTCGCGGTATCGACAACAACTTCAAGCACACCTACACCACTGATGCTCTGGGCGAGTTCACCATTCAGGGACGCGACCTGCCTAACGGTTCCTTTGAGGTGTACGAGGTTGCTGCACCGGAGGGATACGCTACCGATGGTTCGGACATTCAGACCTTTGCGTGGGACAACAGCAAGGACATTGAGCTGTCGTTCAAGGACGCTCCGCGACCGGGCATTAAAATCTACAAGTACGATAAGGACACCAAGATGCCGCTTGCCGGAGCGACTTTCGAGGTGCGCCGCGACGGTCAGGTGCTTGCAACCGTAAAGACCGATGTAAACGGCAATGCCGGTCTGTACGATTTGCCCAAGGGATTTTATCAGGTAGTCGAAACCGAACCGCCGCAGGGTTATCTCCGCGACGAGCAGGTGCACGAAGTCTACATCGACCCGACGGCCGACCCGACGCAGCTCATCCGCGAGGTCAACATTGCGAACACCAAGAAGCTGTCTATTCGCATTGTGAAAATCGACAAGGAAACCAAGGTTCCGCTGTCCGGCTGGAAGTTTGATGTTTACTACAACGATGCTCACCTCACGACGGTAACGACCAACCAGAACGGCGAAGCAATGGTTGAAAACCTCCAGCCGGGCACTTACCGTATCAAGGAAACCGGCGGCGATACCGAGCACTATAACATGGACGCCGGCGAGCAGACGGTCGAACTGGTAAAGGATCAGGCCGAAATCCCGACCCTTACCTTTGCCAATACCATCAAGAAGCATTTCGGTATTCTGAAAATCGACAGCGAAACTCACAAGCCGATTGAGGGTGTCACCTTTGCCATCTACAAGGACGGCAAGCTGCTCGGCAACTACACCACCGGCGCAGATGGCCGTATCTGGCTCCCGTATGCAGAGCCTGGCACTTATCAGGCGCAGGAGGTCATTACCGACCCGAAGTATGTGCTGAATGAAAAGGTATTCACCATCGAAAATAATTCCGAGTATCCGACTTTCTTTACCATCCCCAATGTAATGAAGAAGGATATTACCGTCACCAAGATCGACAAGGATACCGGCAAGCCGTTGCAGGGCGTTGTTTTCCAAGGCTTTAAGGACGGCAAGAGCATCGGCTACTTTACCACCGGCGCGGACGGCAAGTTCACGATCTCCTACGCCGACAGCGGCACTTACACCTTCAAGGAGTATCACACGTTGGCGGGTTATGTGCTGAATAAGGAACCGGTCACCATCGAGCATACGACGGACGGCAATGTGGATATTATCGTAGATAATACCGTTCAGAAGAAGTTCGAGGTCATTAAAGTGGACAGCCAGACCAAGCAGCCGCTGGCAGGCGTACAGTTTAAGATTTGGCGCGATGGCGTTCTGCTCGGCGATTACACCACCGACGAGAATGGCAAGATCGTTATCGAAAAGGCTCCGGCAGGCACCTACAAAGTACAGGAAACTGCTACTTTAAAGGAATATATCCTGAACGATAAGCCTTACGAAATCGAGCATACCACCGACAAGGCAACTTCTATCACCATCGAGAATACTAAGAAGCCTGGTCTGTCGATCACCAAGATCGATGCAGAAACGAAGAAGCCGCTGCCGGGTGCTGTGTTCAAGCTGACCCGCGCGAACGGCGATGTTGTTCGTGAGGACATCACGACCGGCGAGGACGGTACTGCCTTCGTTGAGGGACTGGATGCCGCAGATTATATCGTAACGGAGGTAACGGCCCCCGGCGGCTACATCATCGACAAGACCCCGCACCCGGTATCTCTGGAACAGGGCAAGACTTACACGCTTACCCTCGAGAACACGAAGAAACCCGGTCTGCTCGTAAAAAAGGTTGATGCACAGACCAGCAAGCCGCTGGCGGGTGCATCGTTCAAGATCACGCGTGGCGATGGCAGCGTTGTCCGCGAGAATGTTGTAAGCGATGTGGACGGTGTTGTTCATATCCCCGAACTGGATACTGGCGTATTTATCATCACCGAAGTTAAGGCCCCGTCCGGGTATGTGATCGACGAAACGCCGAAAACGGTACAGCTCCGCAAGGGTCAGACCTATGAAGTCACCTTCACCAATACGAAGCAGTCCGGTCTTACCATCAAGAAAATCGACGAGGAAACCCGTCAGCCGCTCAAGAACGCGAAGTTTAAGATTACTAAGTCGAATGGTGAACTGGTTAAGGAAGCAGATACCGATGTAAACGGCACAATCACGCTTACTGGCCTGCCGGATTGCTCGCTGGTAGTGACCGAGATCGCCGCGCCGACCGGCTATATCTTGCAGGACACCCCCAAGACCATTGAGGTCAAGGCCGGTCAGTCCTATGAGCTGACCTTTACCAACAAAAAGGCGTATGGCCTGCAGATCCGCAAGGTAGTCAAGGGAACCGGTGAAGCACTCGCAGGCGCGAAATTCAAGGTTGAGAAGGTGTCCGGTGAGCGCATCGGTGAGTATACCTCCAATTCTGCCGGTCTGGTCAACATTTCCGGTCTGGAGGACGGCATCTATGTCGTAACCGAGATCAAGGCTCCCAATGGCTACCGTATCGACACAAATCCGAAGAATGTTATTGTAAAGGCTGGTGAACTGGCCACAGTGGAATTTGAAAATGCCAAGATGTCCAGCATCCGCATTAAGAAGATTGACAGCGTGACGAAAGACCCCATTCCGGGCGTGCGTTTCCTGATTAAAGACAAGAATAAGAACATCGTTGGCGAGTATACAACCGACAGCGATGGCTATATCGAGTTGGAAAATGATCTGGAAGAAGGCAAGTATTATGCCGAAGAAATTCAGGCCGCACCGGGATATATCCGCGATACACAGGAGCGCACCTTCCGCGTCAAGAAGGGTGAGACGACTGAAATCATATGGGAGAATACCGCACAGTATGGTCAGATCCAGATTACGAAGAAGTCCAAGGACTACAACAGTATCAATGGTCTGCCCGCAGGTACGCTCCTGCAGGGCGCAACCTTTGAGATCTACGACAAGGCACAGAATGTTGTAGACACTGTGGTTTCCAACGAGCGCGGCCTTGCAATCTCCAAGCTACTGCCGCTGGGTCGTTACACCATCAAAGAAACCAAGGCACCGAACTATTACGGTGTATCCGGTGAAACCTTTGAAGCGGAAATCGAGTTTGCAAGCCAGATCGTCCGTCTGGAGGTTCTGGACGAGAGCGTTTACACCAATGTTGTAATCGGCAAGTCCGGTCCGAAGCAGGTAACGCCGGGTATGCCAATTAAGTGGACGATCTCGCGCGTAGCGAATAACTCCACAATCCGTCTGAACAGCTTCTACTGGCGCGACAATCTGCCGTATCAGGCGGTACAGCTGGATAAGATCGTAACCGGCACTTATAACACCCGTATCCCCTATAAGGTGGTTTATAAGACCAACTTCAATCAGACACCGCGCACGCTGGCAGATAACCTTGACCCGTCTGTCAACCGCGTACTGCAAGCAACGCCGACCGCACTCGGTCTGAAATCCGGTGAAGCGGTAACGCAGATTATGTTTATTTTTGGTACGGTGCCGTCCGGCTTCCGTATGGTGGATAACGCCTATATTTACGGTACGGTTCGCAAGTCGGCTTCCGGCAGTTCGTTTGTTAATAAGGCAGATGTTGGCGGTCTGAATGACAGCCAGCAGTGGATCATGTCCAATGACGCATGGACTACCACCATCTACCGCGCACCGACTTATAAAAAGCCGACCCTGCCGACTACCGGCTGGTAAGGAAAAGAGAGGAGAAAGAATATGAAAATCAGACGATTGATCTGTGCGGCGCTTGCCGCATCGCTCGCCCTGTGTCCTGCCGCTTTTGCGGCGGACACGCCGAAAACGGATCGTATCGTCACCACACAGAACGGCACCGGTTACTCGGTGTCCTCTGTGGGGCGGCATATCATCCCGGTGTCTGACAGCAGCCAGAGCTTTGATTTCTCGCCGCTGGACGGCTACGATCTGTCTACGCTTATCATCTCGGACGGTAAGTATACTGACCGCGCCAATGTCGTACATCTTGACGGCGATCTGAAGCTCAACGGTGTTACTTATCCTGTCCATTATCAGTCCAGGACGGATGCAGGCGGCGAAAGCGTGATCCGCGCGACCGTCGATATTCCGGCAGCATCGGACGATGTTACGCTGTCTGCCGAAGCGGTAAGCACCGCGTTTGCAGTCACAGCTACCTCGCAGACCGGCGCGACCGTATCCGCTGCCACGACTACGCTCAATAAGGGCGATGCGTACAGCATGACGGCAACGCCTGACCGTCTGTACAGCATCGTGAGCGCGGACTTGACGATTGGCGGCAGCAAGTCTACGGTACAGCTCTCCAAAGGCTGTGATGTGACCTCGAACGGGTTCCGGTTCCGCGTGGATGCAGCAGGCGTACTGGCGGTCTATTCCGGCGGCGTTACCTCTGCGACCACGATTGAACTGAAAACCGCAGAACGCCAGCCGGACAATGATGAAGTGCTTATCACTGTCCGCACCGGTCGCGGCCTGAGCAGCGATATTTCGCGTGACATCGTGAAGAAAGGCAGCAACTATAATGTGTCTTTCTCCGCAAAACGCGGCTATACGGTCGATGCTCTGACACTTTCGGCAGACGGCAAGACGGCATACTCCACGCCGAACACCAATACCGTCTTTGTCGGTACGAACGCCTATCGCGTATCCGGCAACAGCGACGGCTGCACTGTTTATCTGACCGACCTCCAGAGCAATATCACCGTCAGCGCCGAGAGCAGCTACGACACCGACCACCTCACCGTTGACACTTCGGCAGGCTCCGGCGTTCGTATCCGCAAGGACTGCGGCAGCACCGTAGACAACGGCACAGACATTGAGTTCGAAATCTATGTCACCGATGATGACCGCTACGAGCTGGACGAGGTAACTCTCCGGTTGGATGATAGCAGCCGCACCGTAGATGCAGATGCGACCTCTATCCGCGTTGCGGGCAAGACCTGCAAGATGGAAACCGACAGCGACGGCGTGCTGCATCTGTATGTGAACGATGTAGACAAGCCGGTGTCTGTGTCGGCTACGGCAAAGCGTATTGACACCAGCCACAGCATTACCATCAAGTCGGCGTCGCACCTCACGATCAGCAAGGATATTTCCGGCTCGTCAGTGCGCGACGGCAAGGATGTTGCTTTTACGGTTAAACCGTCCTCCGGCTATGCGGTCGATGATATTACACTCAAGATCGGCACGAAGTCCAACACCGTATCGGCAGGTGCGTCTTATATCCGCGTAAACGGCGTGGATTACAACATGACGCGCAATTCAAACGGCAATGTGACAGTTTATGTGGACAGCATCAAGAACAATGTCACGATCTCCGCGACCGCTGTGAAATCAAGTTCTGTGGTCAAGCCGACCACCGGTAATGGTGCAAACGGCAAGATTTACATTGACCGTTCGGTTAAAACGCCGTTCTTTGTTGGTTATAACTCGCGGTTTCATCCGAAGCAGAACCTCACGCGCGCCGAAGCCGTACAGCTCCTTGCACGCATGACAAACGCAAGCGGCAGCAAGTATACCAACAGCAGCGGTTTCTCCGATGTGCAGGTAAACAGCTACTACTCTAATGCACTGTCTGCGTTCGTATACGGCGGCATTGTAGACAGCAGCACTTATTTTAATCCCAATGCGGCGATCACGCGCGCGGATTTCGTTGAAATGATCTACCGTCTGGATACCACTTCGGACTATAACGGCTCCAATCGCTTTACCGATGTGTATTCCACCGCGCCGAACGCTGCGGCGATCGCTTACTGCTCGGATCGCGGTTGGGTGCGCGGTGATCCGTCTGGCACATTCCGTCCGTATGACTATATCACGCGCGCTGAAGCTGCGGCAGTAGTCAACCGCACGATGGGACGCACGCTCTCGTCCACCGATGTAAGCGGTATCCGCTACACCGATGTTCCGATGAACTTCTGGGCGTATAACGATATTCTGATCGCGTCCGGCAACCAGAGGTAACACCTATGCGACCGGACAAAAGAGGTTCGGCAGCGAGCACCACCACTCTGGTGGTGTTCGCTCTGCCGGTTATCTGGCTCGGATTGATCGGCGGCAGCTGCGCTGCGCCGGGACGAACGCTGATTGACTGGATAAACGCTTTCGGCACAGCAATAGAACAGCCCTGGCATTTTTCCTTTAACCAGTACAGCTTGAAAGCCATACTGATCGCACTTGCTGCTTATGCGCTGTGCATCATGCTCTACCGGGACAGTCAGCGCAAGCGCCGCCCGGGCGAAGAATACGGCTCTGCCGAATGGGGCAACGCCAAGCAGATAGACAGCAAGTACCGGTATCACGATAAATTTACGGTCGAAGTAAAACAAACGCTTCATCGCATAGCGAGTTTCTTCGCTTTATGTGCAGAATTTATCACCGGAAAGCTAACAGAAGAAGAACGCCAGCGCCGCAAAGAACAGAAAGCGCTTGCGGTTCATGTAGACCAGAACATACCGCTGACCATGCATACACGCATTGGCCTTGATGTATTCCGGCACCAACGCAACCTCAATATGATGGTTATCGGCGGTTCCGGTACAGGTAAGAGCCGTTCGGTGTCGAAACCGGAGATCTTGCAGGCAAACTGCTCGTATATTATCTGTGACCCGAAGGGTGAGTTGCTGCGCGACTGTGCAGAGTTCCTGCTCCACGAGGGTTACGACATCAAGGTGTTTAATCTCAAAGAAGGCGAACGCCGCTGCGGTAATATGTACAATCCGTTCCGCTATCTACGTTCCGAGGTAGACTGTGTGCAGCTTGTAACGCTGCTGTTTCGTGCGACCACGCCGAAAGGCTCGCACAGCAGCGACCCATTTTGGGAGCGCGCCGAAGAAACGCTCGTAACGGCTCTGGTGCTGTTTATCTATCTGGAGTGTGATCCGGAAGATCAGAATTTCGCAACAGTGATGTTCCTGCTCCGCAACGCGCAGGCCAGCGAAGAAGACGAGGGTAAACAAAATCCAGTAGATACTCTATTTGCTGAAATTGCCCAAGAGCACCCAGAACACATTGCCAATCAGTATTGGGAAGCCTACAAACTCGCCGCAGGTGTTGTATGCTCTAAAAGACTTCTTAATCAATCGGTTGGG